>CACXGK010000034.1 GCA_902767115.1 uncultured Ruminococcus sp. | reverse complement strand
TTGGCATAAAAATGCCCCCTTTCGTTAGACTTTGATTCGGTATATCTCTATTATACCACATTGTCTAACAAAAGGGGAGCATTTCAATTGCATCAGGGGGAGGTTTTCGGTTATTCCACGTTGCCGTCAAACACGGTCTCAATGTGCTTTCCGGAATTTTCAGGCGTATACAGCCATCTGTCCATATGGTCTCCGGTGAAGAAGTACCGCACAGGCGACGGTACTGTGCTGTTCTCACAGACATCCACCTGGATGAGCTTGACCTTAAGCTTTTCGGGGATGAGTGCCTTGATGTACACGCTGATGCGCTGTCCGACTGCCACCGGCTGGCGCAGCTCTGCAAGACCTGCAAGATTGGGCATCAGTTCGATGAACACACCGTACTTTTCCACAGAACGCACCACGCCCGTGGTGGTCTCACCCACATGATAGAGCGCTGCATTCTGCTCCCAGGTACCGAGCAGCTCCTTATGGGTCAGGAGAATGCGAGAGCCCTGGCGTCCCTTCAGAATGACCCGGATATCATCTCCGACCTTGAAGCGGTCGGACGGGTGCGAGATGCGGGAGATCGAGATCGCATCGATCGGCACCATGGATGCAATGCCGCATCCGATATCCACGAACGCACCAAACGGTTCAAGATGCGTCACACGGGCATTCAGGACATCACCCGGCACCAGCGTATCCAGATATTCCGCCTGACACCGCGCCTGCACGCTGCGGCGTGAAAGCACGGCATAGGTCTCGCCATTCTGGAGCTGATCGAACCGCATCACCTGAAAGGAAACCGGCTTGCCGACTCTTGCGATCAGTGCGATATCCCGCACCACGCCTTCCGTGATGCCGACAGCCCCGTCCTCACGGGGGATCATCCCCTTCATGCAGGGCAGATCGACCCACATATTATGGCTGGCATCACACATGATGACCTTCGCCTCCAGGATCGTCCCCTGCTGCTGTGCTGCTTCAAGTCCTTCCCTCGTCGCAATTGCACTCTGATTATCTGGTGAATTCAACAGTGTTCCCTCAGGATAAAAAGAATTCAGGTTCATGCTTTTGACCTCCCAAAGAGTTTGATACTGTATCCTATGCAATTGCCTGTACGGTTATGACGACAGAATGATACGTATTTAACGCTACAAAGTACTAAAAAGCCAGTGCAAAGAAAAGCGTGCGCAATGCACACCGACCCCGACGGTCTCTGTCCGCCTGCGGCAGATACAGACCGCACTCCTTATATCATTCTGATCTCACTTGCAAAGATTCCACTACTCTTATCTTATCATGTTTCATATGATTTGTCAAGAAGATAATTCGTCAGCTATAAGAAAAACTTTTGAATTTACAAAATTGGAAAAATATGGATATATCTATTAAAACATAATTTCATCCAGTTTTAGCCAAGAACCTCCCCCCGACCGGAGGGAACCGGCTACGACTCCCTCCGGACACGCATCGCTCCTGCTGCGTGAAGCATGGATTCTACTTGACTTTGCACATGATCCTCGCATACGATCATCAGTTCCGCATTCCGCCGGAAATAGGGTTCCGGGATGGCTCGGTCATAGCATTCGGCGTACATTACATCGGTGACATAGTTCATCATCCGCAGGTTGGCAGGCAGCATTGTGAAGCGTACCCGCCCTCCGACCGGTTGCATAGAATGCGTCAGTTGACAAACGGTCATGCGGTGAATTCCCCGGATTTTGCGTCGGATACGCCCTGCTGCAAGCTCGGCTAACTCCTCTGACTCAAATTCTCCATAGACCCTGCATAATTCCATACAAAAAAACTCCTTTCTGGTCATCCATTATCAGTAGTCTGTTCAAAAAATCGTTTCTGATACGGGAAATACAAAAAAATCCGGGCTGATGTGTTGCCTTTTTTTGCAAAATCATGTATAATAGTAATTAGGTATGAACACACGACAAGGAGTGACGACGATGGATGTCAAGGTCAACGATATTCTCACGATGAAAAAACCGCATCCGTGCGGCGCCAAGGAAATGCTTGTGCTGCGCACCGGAATGGACTTCCGGCTGCGGTGTACGGGGTGTGGGCATGAATTCATGACGCCCCGGCTCAAGATCGAGAAGAACATCAAAAAGATCACACGAAAGGATGCCACATAATCATGTTTGAAAAGCTGCTTGCCATGCAGGCACACTTTGAGGAGATCGGCGAAAAGCTCTCCGACCCGGCGGTCATCTCCGACCGCACGCAATATGCATCTCTCATGAAGGAGCACAAGACCCTGACACCGATCATCGAGGTCTTTTCGCAGTACCAGTCCTGCCGTGCGGAATGGGAGGAAGCCCGTTCCATCCTCGACAGCGAGTCCGACGATGAGCTGTGCGAAATGGCACAGAGCCAGTTTGAGGAGTCCAAGGAACGCCTGGCAGAGCTGGAACAGAAGCTCCGGCTCCTGCTGCTGCCAAAGGATCCCAACGATGAGAAAAGCGTTATCATGGAGATTCGTTCCGGCGTTGGCGGAGAGGAGGCTTCGCTCTTTGCCAATTCTGTGTTCCGGATGTACAGTATGTACGCCGAAGCACACCACTGGAAGCTGGAGATCCTGAATGCCTCCCCCACCGAGCTTGGCGGCTACAAGGAGATCAGCTTCTCCGTGGAGGGCGAGGGGGCTTACTCCCGGCTGAAATACGAAAGCGGCGTGCATCGTGTACAGCGTGTGCCGGAGACCGAATCCCAGGGTCGCATCCAGACCTCAGCTGTGACCGTTGCGGTGCTGCCGGAAGCGGATGAAGTAGAGCTGGAGATCAATCCGACTGACCTGAAGATCGATGTTTTCCGTTCCTCCGGCGCCGGAGGACAGCACATCAACAAGACCGAATCCGCTGTGCGCATCACCCATCTGCCGACCGGACTCGTGGTCGAGTGCCAGGACGAGCGCAGTCAGCACAAAAACAAGGATAAAGCCATGAAGGTGCTCCGTGCAAGGCTCTATGAGGAGATGCAGCAGGAGCAGAATGACAAGATCGCATCCGAGCGCAAGATGCAGGTCGGTTCCGGCGACCGTTCAGAACGCATCCGCACCTACAACTTCCCCCAGGGACGCATGACCGATCACCGCATCGGGCTGACGCTCTATCGGCTGGAAGGCATCATGAACGGCGATCTGGATGAAATCATTGACGCTTTGGCAACCGCCGACCAGGCGGCAAAGCTGGCGGGGCAGGAATCATGAGAACTGAATTTTTACACGATACACCTGAGGACATTGCCCGTGCGGCAAGTCTCTTACAAAACGGCGAGCTGGTCGCCTTTCCGACCGAAACGGTCTACGGACTGGGAGCAGATGCACGGCGTGAGGATTCCGTGCGTGCGGTCTTTGCGGCAAAGGGTCGGCCTGCGGACAATCCGCTGATCGTCCACATCGCAGAGATTTCCCAGATCGGTGACATCGCCGCTGAGATACCTGAGATCGCACTGCGGCTGGCAGACGCCTTCTGGCCGGGACCTCTGACGATGGTGCTCCCGAAACGGGACTGCATCCCGATGGTCACCTCCGGCGGTCTGGATACCGTTGGGATCCGGATGCCCTCGCACCCGGTCGCAAGAGCCCTCATCCGGGAGTCCGGATGTCCGATCGCAGCGCCCTCTGCCAACCGTTCCGGTAAGCCCAGCCCCACCACGGCTCGGCACGTCATGGACGACATGGACGGACGCATTGCTGCTGTGCTGGACGGCGGACTTTGTGAGGTCGGCGTGGAATCGACGGTCATCTGCTTTGACGACGCAGACACCATCCATATCCTGCGCCCCG
This sequence comes from uncultured Ruminococcus sp., assembly GCA_902767115.1. Lineage (GTDB taxonomy): Bacteria > Bacillota > Clostridia > Oscillospirales > Ruminococcaceae > UBA3855. The sequence continues at coordinate 18,946 of CACXGK010000034.1, read as the reverse complement.
GTCTGATCTCGAAGGAGGATCTCGAACCTTACGCTTCCCGTGTTTACGTGGACAAGGCGATCTACGAGCAGATCGCACCCGATGCAAAGGTCGCATCTCCCGGCATGAAATACAAGCACTACTCCCCCGATGCGAAGATCCTGCCCATCGATGCGCCGGACTTTGAGAGCTTTGCAGCGTATGTGCAGGCGCACAGCGGTGAAGGGGTCTATTGTCTGCTCTTTGATGCAGACCCGGAGATTCCCGGTGTCCCGGCCATGCGTTACGGTGACAGCGGCGCACAGCAGGCGCATTTTCTGTTCCTGCGGTTCCGTGAGCTTGACGAAGCCGGCGCAAAGACGGTTTACGTCCGGATGCCGCGGCAGGACGGCGCTGACCTGTCAGTTTACAACCGACTGATGCGTGCCGCAGGATTTGAGGTGATCCGCATATGAATGAGACCACTCCCCTGATCGTCGGACTCACCGGGCAGACCGGTGCCGGGAAAAGCACGGTTTCCGCAATCTTTGTGGAAGCCGGATTCGCCCTCATTGATGCCGACAAGATTGCAAGGCTCGTTGTGGAGCCCGGAAAGCCGTGTCTTGCGGAGCTGTTTGATTTCTTCGGCAATACCATCCGGCGTGAGGACGGCTCACTTGACCGTCCGGCACTTGCAAAGATCGTTTTCAACAACAAGCAGCGGCTCGAAAGCCTTGGCAGCATCATGTATCCCTACATCACGGAGGAAATTTTCCGGCGGATCAATGCCTTCCAGGCAGCAGGCAGAGAGCTCATCCTGCTCGATGCACCGACGCTGTTTGAAAGCCGTGCATCCGATTTCTGCGACCTGATCCTCTCCGTCGTGGCACCCCCGGAGGTGCGCTGCAAACGCATCATGCAGCGGGATCACATCAGCGAACAGGCGGCGCATGAACGCATGAATGCACAGCTTCCGGAGTCGTTTTTTGAGGAGCATTCGGATTATATCATCCACAACGCTGATGATCTCACACAGCTCCGTGCGATCACGCAGGAGGTCGCCGACAAGATCAAAACAAGTTATCTTCCACGTCATTAACAGATTTCCAAACAATCTGTGAATCTATAGAAAGGCGGTATCTATCATGGATAACGAAAAGAACACAGCAACAGAGCTCAAGGAGTCCCTGTTCTCCCAGAAAAAGCACGCAGCACAGCGCATGAGTGCGGCGGATACGGCAGAATGCAATGCCTTCTGCGACAAGTATATGCACTTCATGAATACGGCAAAGACCGAGCGTGAGGCAGCGAAATTCTTTACCTCCGAGCTGGAAAGCCGGGGGTTTGTACCCTTCCAGCCCGGTATGGCTCTCAAAGCCGGCGACAAGGTCTACCTCAACAACCGTGGCAAGGCTGTGATCCTCGCAACCATCGGCACAGCTCCCATCACCGAGGGTGTGCGCCTTTGTGCTGCGCACATCGACTCTCCCCGTCTTGACCTCAAGCAGAATCCGCTGTATGAGTCCGAGGAGATCGGCTATTTCAAGACCCATTACTACGGCGGTATCAAGAAGTACCAGTGGACCGCCATTCCGCTGTCCCTGCACGGCGTGATCATGCGTCAGGACGGTGAAAAGATCGAGGTCCGCATCGGTGAGGACGAGGGCGACCCAGTATTCTACATCACCGACCTCCTGCCGCACCTGGCAACCGAGCAGATGAAGCGTCCGCTTTCCACCGGCATCAAGGGCGAGGAGCTGAATATCGTCATCGGTTCCCTGCCGTTCCTGGAGGACAAAGGCAGCGAGCTGGTCAAGCTCGGTCTGATGAAGCTGCTCAACGAGAAGTACGGCATCATCGAGGACGATTTTCTCTCCGCAGAGCTGGAGATCGTGCCGGCATTTCCGGCGAAGGATGTTGGCTTTGACCGCAGCATGATCGGCGCTTACGGTCATGACGACAGAGTTTGCTCCTATCCGGCATTTGCCGCATCCCTCGATGTACCGGCGCCGACCCACACCAGTGTCATCATCCTGACCGATAAGGAGGAGACCGGCTCCGACGGCAACACCGGTCTTTGCTCGTCCTATCTCAAGTATTTCCTGATGGATCTGGCAGAGTGCTTCGGTGCTAACGGCAGACACGTCATGAGTGCTTCCAAGTGTCTGTCTGCGGACGTGAATGCAGGCTTTGACCCGACCTTCCCGGAGGTGCTCGAAAAGAACAACTGCGCTTACATCAACCACGGCGTTTGCGTGACAAAGTTCACCGGCGCACGGGGCAAGTCCGGCACTTCCGACGCTTCTGCGGAATTCGTGGGTGAGATCCGTTCCATCCTCAACAAGGCAAATGTCATCTGGCAGACCGGCGAGCTCGGCAAGGTCGATATGGGCGGCGGCGGCACCGTGGCTGCATATATTGCTAATCTCGACATCGATACCATCGATATCGGCGTTCCGGTGCTCTCCATGCACGCTCCCTACGAGCTGGTGGCAAAGGCTGACGTATGGTCAGCATACCGTGCATTCAAGGCGTTCCTTGAATCCTGACCGGAAAGGGATCTGCTATGAAACTGATTTCCTGGAACGTCAATGGCTTCCGTGCGTGTCTGTCGAAGGGATTTGAGGCGTATTTCAAGGAATTTGATGCCGACTGCTTCTGCATTCAGGAGACCAAAATGCAGCCGGAACAGGTCACGACCAGATTTGATGGCTACGAGCAGTATTTCAACAGCGCCGTCAAGAAGGGATACTCCGGCACCGCACTCTTTACCAAACAGGTACCGCAGTCTGTCACCTTCAATTTCGAGGGGCATACGGACGAGGGACGTGCGATCATTGCGGAGTATGAGGCATTCCGGCTGGTCAATCTTTACGTCCCCAATGCGCAGCGTGGACTGACTCGCATCGACTACCGGATGCAGTGGGAGGACGATCTGCGTGCCTTTCTCATGGAGCTTGACAAGGAGAAGCCCATCATCCTCTGCGGCGACCTGAATGTTGCCCACAACGAGATCGACCTCAAAAACGCCAAGGCAAATGTCGGCAATGCCGGCTTCTCCAACGAGGAGCGTGGCAAGTTCGGAGAACTGCTCGAAGCCGGATTCACGGACACCTTCCGCTATCTGCACCCCGATCAGCGTGATGCCTATTCATGGTGGTCGTACATGGGCAGAGCAAGAGAAAAGAACGTAGGATGGCGCATTGATTATTTCCTCGTTTCCAACCGCATTGCGGACAAGATCCGCACAGCGGAGATCTACCCCAACGTCTACGGCAGCGACCACTGCCCGGTGGGAATCGAGATCGATCTGTAAATCAAAATGATACCAGAACACAGTGCCGGTGCGCACTGTGTTCTTTTTTATGCACTCGTCACAGTCTCAAAACTGGAAGCTCCGACAAAAGATTTCGTTTTTTGGCGAAATTTGGGGTTCTCCGTCATTTTCACGCAAATCTACACCAAAGCGATTTGTTTCTTGTCGAAAACGCTGATTTTTGGAAAGTTGTCCGATTACCCTTGCAAGACCCCTCAGAATGATGTAAAATAATATAGTAGGGTTTTTCCTGAAGGCTTCGCACTGGTGAAGCGTTCGTTTTCAATGCAGGAGAAAGCCTTCTCTTTTCGTGACATCATGGCAGTATGCTGCTGCATGAAATTTGACAGAAGTAAAAATAATATAAGAAACAAGAGGCTCATCGTTCATGATTTTTTCCAGTTTAATTTTTTTGTACCTCTTTTTACCGCTCTGCCTGCTCAGCTACGCCGCTGTCCGCAGTGTCCGGAGCCGGAATATCGTTCTGATCATTTTCTCCCTGATCTTTTATGCGTGGGGTGAACCGACCAGAATCATTTATCTTCTGCTCAGCGCCCTGGTCAATTATATCTGTGGTCTGGGTGTGGGCAAGATCAAAACAGAATGGGTCCGCAAAATCGTCCTCGGCATCAGCCTGATCTACAACATCGGCATGATCGGCTGGTTCAAATACTCCGGATTCCTGATGGAGAACATCAACGCCATTTTCGGACAGCACTTCCCTGTTCCGGAGGTCGCACAGCTCGTCGGTATCAGCTTCTACACCTTCCAGGTCATCTCCTATGTAGTGGACTGCTACTGGGAAAAGATCGAGCCGCAGACAAATCCGCTGAAATTCCTGCTGTACGTTTCGCTCTTTCCGCAGCTCATTGCCGGACCGATCGTCCGCTACTCCACCATCGCTGCGGAGATCGACAACCGCACCACTACTGTGCAGGATCTGAGTGAGGGTCTGACACGTTTCGTAGTCGGACTCGGCAAGAAGGTCATTCTCGCCGACCAGTTGTTCCGCATCGTGGACAACTTCCTCGGCGGCAAACCGGAAAGCCTGACCGTCCTCGGCACCTGGTACGGCATCATTCTGTATTCGATGTATATCTATTTCGACTTCTCCGGTTACTCCGACATGGCGATCGGACTGGGGCGGATCTTTGGATTCCACTTTGACGAAAACTTCAATCATCCGTTCCTTTGCAAGGACATTACAGAATTCTGGCAGAGATGGCACATCTCCCTCGGCAGCTTCTTCCGTGATTACCTGCTGCCCCTGCCGGTATTCGGCATCCGCAACAAGTACCTCAGCCTTGGGCTGGTATGGCTCTGCACCGGCATCTGGCACGGCGCAAGCTGGAACTACATCCTCTGGGGCGTGTACTACGGCGCATTCATTCTCCTCGAAACCAAGATCGGCAAGAAGAAAATGCGCAAGATCCCGCTCTGGATCCGCCACATCTACAATAAGCTCGTCATCATCATCGGCTTTGGCATCTTCTACTTCGAGGACTTCGGTCAGCTCGGTCACTTCCTGCTGAACCTGACACCGTTTAATCCGAACGGCTTCTTCAGCTATTTCGAGCAGATGTCCTTCTACAACAATCTGTTCCTCATCATTGCGGCTGTGATCTGCACATTCCCGCTGCTGGAACTGCCCAAGAAGCTGACTGCCAAGTTCGAGTGGACCACGCCGGTGGTTTCCATCTGCGGCACGGTTCTGTCCGTCGCAACGCTCATCCTGAGCAGCATCCTGCTCGTAGATGCCACTACCAAGGCATTCCTGTATTACAGGTTTTAATCCATTAAGGGGGGGAAGTTCCTGATGCAGGAACGAGATACAAATATCGATATCAAATTGCACAACCCAGAGGAAAAGAAAAGAGAACGGCTCTTTCGGCTTCATGAGGTCAACGTGCTGGCAATCAGTGCGGTGATCGCACTTTGCACCGTTTTCATGATCTTCGGCAAACGCCCGACCGTTTCCGAGGAGGAAAAGCGTGAGCTGACCAAACGCCCGTCGTTCAGCATCGACAGCTATCTCGACGGCACGTTTACCACGCAGTTCTCTAAGTTTTTCAATGACACCGTTCCGATGCGTTCGGATTTCAAGCATATGATCGCTATTTTCCGTGACCATCTGGGCATTGACTTTGACGAAGTCGAGATCCACGGACAGGTTCCGGTACAGGAGCAGCGTCCGACGGAAACGCAGGCTGCTGCCACGACAGAAGCGCCGGCTACCGAGGAGAACGCAGCAGTTCCAGGCGAAACACTCGACACCACCGAAGCTGTCACCGAGACAGAGCCCCCGACTACAGAGCCGGAGGAGGAGGATGTTGACGGTGAGGTGGCAAACAACATCCTGATCGTCAAGGATCGTGGTATCATGCTCTACGGCGGCGGCTATGAGGTCGGCGAGCAGTATGCGAACACTTTGAATGAGTATAAGGTCAGAATGGGCGCCGATGTGAATGTGTACTCGCTCGTTGCGCCGACCTCCGTTTCGTTCTATCTGCCGAAGAAGTTCCAGGATATGTCGGCAAGCGAAACGGACAACATCGACCACATCAATTCCTTCCTGAAAGACGTAACGCCCATCGATGCCTACAATGCGCTCCTGCCCCACAAGGGCGAGGCGATCTACTCCCGTACCGACCACCACTGGTCGCCGCTTGGTGCTTACTACGCTGCGGAGAGCTTTGCCAATACCGCAGGTGTGCCGTTTGCGTCGCTTGACAAGTACGAGAAGGTCGTTAAGGAAGGCTACGTCGGCACGCTGTACGGCTTCTCCGGCAGCTCGAAGCTCAAGGATAATCCGGAGGACTTCATCTACTACAAGCCGACCAACACCTACACCTGCACCTATTACGACACGGATATGACCCGTGAGCGTGAGGCGCCTCTGATGCTCAATCTCGATAACCTCGACCCGGCAAGCTGGTACCTGGTATTCATGGGCGGTGATGAGCGTATTACGCACGTTTCGACAGACTGCAAGAACGGTCGCCGGCTTTGCATCATCAAGGACAGCTATGGTAATGCTTTGGTTCCGACCCTCACCTCCTCCTTCGAGGATATCTGGGTTGTCGATATGCGGTATTTCCAGCCGAATATCATCAGCTTCATGCAGGAGCGTGAGATCACGGATGTGCTGTTCGCTATGAACACCTACAGCGCAACCGGCGGCAATGCAAAGCATTTGCAGACATTATTGAATCAGTAAGCAAGAGACAGGGTTGCTCGTTTTCGGGCAGCCCGTTTCGGGTATCTATACCCAGAAGATGACAGGGGGTAAATCTATGTTAAGAGAATTATGCTATCCGTTTGATGCTGCCGAGATCATGCAGAAGCGACGCAAGCTCCTGCGTGCACTCAAGGAACAAGGCAGCAGCATGAAGCTCCGGATCGCCGTTCTGGGCGGTTCGACCACGAGCGATATCGTCAAAATGCTGGAGCTGTTCCTGCGCAACCGTGGCATCGAGCCGGGTTTTTACGAATCTGAGTATGCACAGTACTGGCAGGATGCGATGTTCCCGAATGCGGAGCTTGAAGCCTTCCAGCCGGAGCTGATCTTCATTCACACCTCCTCCCGAAATGTGCAGGACTTCCCTGCCGTGACCGACTCTAAAGAGCTGTGTGAGCACAAGCTGGAACAGGCTTACGGTCATTTCTCCCAGATGTGGGAGCGTCTGGCGCAGGTCTACGCCTGCCCGATCATCCAGAACAATTTCGAGATGCCCATGACTCGTCTGCTCGGCAATCGGGAGGCTGGCTGTCCGCAAGGGCGCATCGATTTTCTCACCCGGCTGAACCTCCGTCTGTATGACTACGCAGCCGAGCACAAGAATTTCTATATCCACGATATCAACTATCTCTCCGCCTGCTACGGTCTCGACCAGTGGCTCGAACCCAAGTACTGGCACCTGTACAAGTATGCGCTCGCTGTTCCGGCAATTCCGGAATTTGCCTATAATCTGTCCAATATCATCTGCTCCCTCATGGGCAAGAACAAGAAGGTCTTAGCGCTTGACCTCGACAACACCCTTTGGGGCGGCGTCATCGGTGATGACGGACAGGCAGGCATTGAGATTGGACAGGAGACCTCACAGGGGCAGCTCTACGCCGAGCTCCAGACCTATATCAAGGCGCACAAGGATCTGGGCGTGCTGCTCACCGTTTGCTCGAAGAATGACTACGAGAATGCGATCTCCGGTCTGGAACACCCGGACGGCATCCTCAAGCCTGATGATTTTACCCTCATCAAGGCAAACTGGGAGCCGAAATCCATGAACATTCTCGATTCTGCCAATGAGCTCAATCTCCTGCCGGAGAGCTTTGTCTTTGTGGACGACAACCCGGCAGAGCGTGAGATCGTCGCTGCGCAGCTTCCGGATACCGTGACCATCGGCTTTGAAACGCCGGAGGAGTGCATCATTGCACTCGACCGCAGCGGCTATTTTGAGGTGACAAACCTCTCACAGGATGACGCCAAGCGCAGCGAGATGTATAAGGCAAATGCGCAGCGAGCTGCCGCTCAGCAGCAGTTTGCAAACTACAAGGATTTCCTGCTGAGCCTGGACATGACCGCTGAAATCTGCGATTTCGATGAAGTCCATCTCCCCCGCATCACCCAGCTCACCAATAAGAGCAATCAGTTCAACGTCACCACCAAGCGTTACACGCAGACCGAAATGGAAGCGGTGCTGGCGGACGACAAGTATATCCGCCGTTACGGCCGCCTTTCTGACAAGTTTGGCGATAACGGCATTGTTTCCGTTGTGATCGGTCACAAGGACGGCACGGCGCTGCACATTGACCTCTGGCTCATGAGCTGCCGTGTGCTCAAGCGTGATATGGAGCTTGCCATGCTCGATGCCGTTGTCAAGGCGGCGCAGGAGGCAGGGCTGACGGAGATCTACGGCTACTACTACCCCACCAAGAAAAATGGCATGGTGCGTGAGCTGTTCGGCACGTTCGGCTTCGACAAGATCGAGGAGGACGGCGATGGGAACAGCGTTTGGAAACTCGAAACTCACGGCTATACGCCGAAAAATGAGGTAATTCAGATCAAGGAGGAACAAACAGTATGACAACCGAACAGGCAATGGCAAGACTCACCGAGGTCTTCCGAAACGTATTCGACGATGATGACATCGTCCTGACCGCCAACACATCCGCTAAGGATATCGAGGATTGGGACAGCCTGGAGCACATCAATCTGATTGCTGCTGTCGAGAAGGAGTTCAAGATGCGCTTCACCGTCAAGGAAGTGTCCGGCATGAAGAATGTCGGCGAGATGGCACAGATCGTGTGCGAGCGTGCAAAGCGCTGATCTACCGCAAACCAAAATAAAGCCGCCCGATGCTTTCATCGGGCGGCTTATTTTCTATATCATGCACATTGTGTTGACTGACGGTCTGTCAGATCAAATGGGAAGGCTGGATACCAGCTCTACGATATACTTCAGAATGTTCAGAGAGTCAGTCGAATCAAGCTTCTCGTTGCGGTCAACGTCCGCAGATGCCTTTGCCTTTTCACCAAGCTCTGATCCCCCAAGCAGATACTTGTTAAGCAGGATGACATCCATGATGTCTACTGCGCCGTCACCGTTCACATCGCCGTACATATCTACAGTGATCTGCTCGGTCGGAGCCTGTGTCGGAGCTTCGGTCGGCTGCTCGGTCGGAGCCTGTGTCGGAGCTTCGGTCGGCTGCTCGGTAGGAGCCTGTGTAGGAGCCTCGGTCGGCTGCTCGGTCGGAGCCTGTGTGGGAGCTTCGGTCGGCTGCTCAGTCGGAGCCTGTGTAGGAGCTTCGGTCGGCTGCTCAGTCGGCGCCTGTGTGGGAGCTTCGGTCGGCTGCTCGGTCGGCGCCTGTGTGGGAGCTTCCGTCGGCGGCTCGGTCGGCGCCTCAGTGGGAGCTTCCGTCGGCGGTTCTGTCGGCTCTACCTTCTCAGCACCCTTGATCGCAGTGCCAGCCGGTGCGCCGATCGCATCGTCGATATAGATGTTGATGAGATTCTCCGGCGTTTCGACATACAGATACAGATCTGTTGCACCATCCGGGATCTTATAGTTCTGATTTGCGAGCTGGATGAAATGCCCCTTTGCGGTTGTGTCCTCAGCAATGGTGTCGTAATGTGTCTCACCGTCAGAGCCCTTGTACTGGAGCTTGAAGGAGATGGTCTCAGCGGCATTGTCGCCGTCCATGTAAGCTGCGTTTACGCTGAAGCTGTACGCATTGCCAGCCTTGAAGGTTCGCTTGTTGAGCTCCTTCATCATACCGTTCCAAGCCTTCTGACGATTCTGTGCCAGGAGGGACTCGGAGCCTTCGTAAGCGGTTCTGCCGGACAGACCAACCTCTGCGTCACCTCGTGCAGTCCAGTCGCAGGTGTCAGCCTCGAACTTGTCGTGGAAATAGTAACCATCAGAGTCAATCTGCGGCTCAGCGCTGCCGTTGGTGTCGATCAGGAAGGTGGAAACGCTCTTTGCAGGGAGAAGTGCAGAGAACTTGCTGCCGTCAAAGTCAGGGCTTGCGGTGCCTGCAAAATTCTCAGTCTTAGAAGTTCTGTGACGCTCGATGCTGGTAATCTTCTCACCGCTGGAGAGCTGGAAGTCCTGTACATAGTCGCCGTCGCCCATGTTGATGGCAACGATCGCAATGGTATCATCCGTATTGCGGTATGCAGATACAAGGGTCTTGGACTCCGGCTGCTCGGTTGCGCCGATGCGGACTGCACCAGGACGAACCCACTTGGAGTACTGCGCCATCATAGCACCACGCTTGGTGACATTGCCGCTCTCGTCGAGCAGGCTGTAGCTGCGGCGGATGTACCACCAGACATAGGCGCTCATGTTACCAACAACGAGACCGTTGTGGATGTTTTCTGCAACCTTAATGGAATCCGGCCAGTCATTTGCAGAGTTTGCATTGGAGTTCGGAACGTAAACCTCGGTCATCCAGATCTCCTTGCCGCACTTCTCCAGATCCGGGAAGTCCATCTGGTCACGGGTGGTACCATAGAAGTGGGTACCGAACAGGTCAGTATTCTGGAAAGCCTTCGAGTTATTCAGGATCGCACGATAGTACTTCTTACCATTGCCCCAAGCTTCCGGGCTGTACTGGAAGGACTCCGGCGACATGAGCTTGGCATTGGTACCGGACTTGATCATCGGACCGTAGTTTGCGATGAAGTTCGCAGCACGGTCGGGATCCCATGCGGTCCAGTCCTCAGCATAGTCAGGCTCGTTCTGTACGGAGATGTGGTGCAGCTTGATGCCCTGTCCCTCAACGTACTTCACGAAGCTGTTCAGATGCTTCGCATAAGCTTCCTCTGCACCGTTATTCAGAACGTACTTACCGCCCTTTGCGCCGCCGGAACCGTTGTGACGGATACTTGCCGGCGGGTTCCACGGTGTTGCGAATACAGTTGCACCGAGCTTCTGGGCGCCCTTTGCGGTATGCAGAACGTTCTTCCAGGCATTGCTGTCATCGCTGACGAAGATTCGCAGAACGGTCAGACCAAGCTCACCATCACCGTTACCGAATGCCTTCTGGATCTCGTTGTCCTTCATATCACCGCCGCCGTTGTAGCTCTGCCACTCCGGATGGTTCATACCACCGAAACCACGGATCACCTGGTACTCTGTGCTGGTGTCGATCTTGCAGACAGAAGCTGCCTGTGCCGGCATCATGGGTACCATGCTCAGCATCATGGCTGCGCAGGATGCAAGTGCGACAAAACGTTTCATTTTTTTCATATAGACATTACTCCTTTTCTAAACCCTGTCATTGCAGGGGGAACGGGCGCTGGAGGACCAGCGCCCTGATCTGAGTGCCATACAATATGGCTATATGGAGATCTTACGAAGATTTCGTGAATAAAGTCCCCTGTTTACTTACTCCTCGACTACCCAGCTATCGAAGGTAACGTCGCCGTTGAATGCGAAGTAAACATCCTTGGTACCGGACAGATTCTTGTCGGAAACGCCGGTCTCGATCTCAGTCATGGAACCGCCTGCCGGAACCTCTACGTAAGCCAGCACATCGCCGTTTACGCCGCCGGTGGTCACTCTGATGACTGCACCACTCTGAGAAGAAGCCTTCACCTTGATACCGGACAGACCCTTGAACTCAACGCCGGAAACCTTGGTCCAGTCGCCATTGTGTGCATTGACAACGGTATCGCCAACACCTGCTACCTGGATCTTCTTGGACTGGTTGCTCATGGTCTCTGCACCAACGGTGGTGTAGGGGTTGAGTGTCTCGATCTGCGAAACGCCCTTCATATCGCCCTTGCAGGTGATCTTGCCGGAGGACGGATCGAAGCTTGCCTCGTTGATCTGGGTCGAACGATAGTTGTGATCCTTGCCGTCGTGTGCAGCATCCATACGGAGCGCCTGCTGACGGGAGTGATATGCAACGTAGTACTTATCCTTGAAGTAGATGATGGAATGGTGGTTGTTGCCGCCCTTGTCGATGCCCTGTGCGCCGGTATTGCCGAATACCATGCCGGAGAAGGTGCTCTTGTTCCAGGGGCCGAGCGGATTCTTGGAGGTCATGTAGCAGATATCTGCGCTGCCGAAGGTTGTGCCGTTGATATTGCAGCCGCCCGGAACGTTCCAGTTAGCGCAATAAGAATAGTACCAGGTGTCGCCGATCTTGATAACGCTGGAGTCCTCAAAGAGGTACGGAGTCTCCATCTTGACAGGATCACCATCGAGGGAGATCATGTCCTTGCCGAGTTTAACAACTCTGCCGGTGCCGGGGGCTTCCGGAGTTGCCTTCTTGTCATCGCGTCCGCCGCCGAAGAACAGGTATGCCTCATCGGTCTTTTCATCGTAGTAAACGCCGGGGTCGAACATCCAGACTACGTCGCCGCAGTTCGGGGACTGACCGGTCAGGAGTGCGTGACCAAGCGGATCAGACCACGGACCTATCGGAGAATCTGCTGTCAGAACGCCGATACCGCCGCCGCTGTTTGCGAAGTACAGGAAGAACTTCGGCTTGCCGTCGATCATCTTCCAAGCTGCATCCGGAGCCCATGCTGCGAATGCCCACTTAGCGGCACCATTCTGGGTTCTGCCGTTCTTGTCAGCAACCGGGATCGCACCGTGGTCAGTCCAGTTCACCATATCTGCGGAGGATACGCAGTTGATGGTACCGGAGTCGTAGCTGTTGTCCTTGATATTGCCGCTGCCGTCATACTCATATGCATCGTTGGTGGTGTAGATGTACAGTCTGCCATCATAAACCATCCAGCCCGGGTCAGCGCCGAAACGCTGGGTCGTCAGCGGGTTGTTCTCGCCGTCCTTCTTCCAGGAGGAATCAGCGGAATAGCTGCCGAATTTAGCGCTCAGATCCTCAAATTCCGGACCGGGCTTTTCAACAACAGTGAATTCCTTGATCGTGCCAAGCAGGAACTTGGACATCTGAACGAGGTCAGAAACCTCAACAGTACCATTCTCATCGATGTCGGCATTCTTCTCAGCGGTCTTGTTAACGAAGCCGGAAACGATGCCCTTCTTTGCCAGGGACAGGTCGAAGATATCCATCACGCCGTCGCCGTCCACATCGCCCTTGAGCTTCTTGGACGGTCCAAGGTTGGTGGGCTTGCCCTCGCCTGCGAAGCCAGTGCCGTCTACAGCACCGATCACTTCGTCAACGTAGAAGCTGGTGGTGGAATCAGCGGTCTCAACGTAGATGATAACGTTGGTAGCGCCTTCCGGAATCTTGAAGCTGCTGTTCTGAAGCTGTACCCACTGACCCTTCGGAACGGTAGCAGTATCGATCTTGTCATAAATGGTCTCGCCGCTTGCATCCTCATACTGGATGGAGAAGCAGAATTCATCAGTCTCAGGACCGGAAGTGTACTTTACATGGGTGGAGAATGCATAAGACTTGCCAGCCTCGAAGGTTCTGGACGGCAGGGTGTAATTTGCACCGTGCCATGCAGAGGTTCTGCCGTCTACATAGAGGGACTTGCTGCCGACATAGTGCTCATCAGCAGTGGAGGTCAGCGTCGTGCCGCCACGGCTTGCAAAGCCATCGGTGCCGCTCTCAAAGCCAAGGTCAAAATACCAGCCGAAATCGTTCGGCTCAACCGGCGTTACCTCGCCGCCGGTTGTGGGATTGGAGCCATCGCCCCACTCGGACTGCGGGATCATGCCGGTCAGTGCATTATAAGCTGCCTTGGGCTGATTGTTCGTATCATAGAGCAGCGGAGCGTTCTCGGTCTTGATCCAGGTATTCGCATCGTTCGGACCCCAGATCTGTACGAGGGTTACTCTGCCGTCAGACTGCGGATTCTTGTTCCAGTCTACAGCAGCCTGGAAGATATCCTTGTACTTGTTTGCCTGGTCAGTCAGGCTGTACTTGCCGCCCTCGATGGAAATATCGAGCTCAGAGATCTGTACATCGCAGCCGATGGACAGATACTTCTTCATTGCTGCTACATACGCATCCGTACCGGAGAAACCGTTGTGGTCAGCATTGATATGGGACTGCATACCAACACCGTCGAGCAGACCCTTCTGGTACAGGGACTTACACATATTATAGATGCAGTCACGCTTGTGATCCCAGTACTCGTTGTAATCGTTATAGTAGAGGTCGCATCCTTCCGGAGCGTACTTTCTTGCATAGGTAAATGCCTTCTCTACGAAGCTGTTATCGCCGTAGATCTGCACCCATGCGGACTTGCCTTCCTGACCCTTAATCTTGCTGTCGCCGGCTTCACGGGCACCGCCGAAATTTGCGGTACGGTTTGCATCGTCGGAAACGCACTCGTTGCAGACGTCATAGGAGTAGATATTCAGGTTCGGATACTGGGTAGCGAATGCAGCGAACATATTCTTGATGTAGCTCTCCATACGCTGATCCATGACATCCTTGGAAACCCATGCGCCGTTGTCAGAGAAGTTCTCCTTGAAGAACCAGGACGGGGTCTGGGAGTGCCATACGAAGGTATGACCACGGAAACCAAGACCATTCTTGGAAGCAAAGTCTGCGATCGCAGCGGCGCCGTTCAGGCTGACCTTGACATCGGTGTTGGTGGAACCGTTTCTGACGAGCGTGCCGTCCGGCTTGGTCTCGTTCTCGCACTCGACAGCGTTGTAATCCTTCAGGAAAGACGCAGTGATGGCGGAATTGGTAACAGTGTAGCCGTTGAGGATGTTACCAACACGGAAGTACGGTGCGAACTCGTCCTTCAGACCCTTATCCGTGCTTGCCGCAGATACAAGATCAACAGGCTTGTCGGAGGAGATGTGTACTTCATCGAATGCGAAATTATCGGTGCCGTCCGTGGTCAGGTTCAGACGGAACTCATAGGAATTCTCCGGAGCCGTATAAACCGCAGAAAGATTTGTCCACTCGCCGCCCTTGACAGCCTTGGTCACGATCTCCTGCTCGGTCTCCTCGCCGGTCTCCGGGTCGATCGTCAGAACGGACAGATGGAACACCTGATCTGCAATGGTCATTACAGATACATTATAGGTGTAAGCCACGCCGCCGATCAGGTAGAAGCCCTTCGAGGAAGCAGCACCTTCATCCGCAGACTGTCTGTTGGTGATGACCATACCACGGGAGCCGCCCACGCCCATGCCCTCGACAGCCTGAAGCTGTGCGTTGTCGCCGTTGGCGTACCAGCCCTCATAGCTGATCTCGAAGTCGTTGGTCACTGCGTCCGCTGCTTCAGCGTGCTGAACAGTCTCCGGAAACAGTGCCAGGGTACTTGCGCAGCACAGCATCGCAGTCAGTGCCGCAGTGAGTTTTTTCATTTTCATTCAGATTCCCCCTTGATGAATTGAATATAAATGTTTGCCTCTTTATATCGATCCGTATTCTCCATTATACGGATTTGATACCGTAATCGAATTCTTTAAGGATTTGACCATAAGTATTATCTGATAAAATTATACATCTTTTCGTCACAATTTCCAACCCACTATATGAAGATAGGGTGGAGAAAATGAAGAAAAAGTCTTGATTTTTTTCATTTCTATGGTATAATATAAGTAAAGGGTATTAAATTCTGTCAATTATCACCATTTATTAAAGAAAAATTAGCTAAGGCAACACCGCACAAAGTTGCCCTTATTAATCGTTTTCCCAGAAAGTCCACCTGAAAACGATGTTAGGAGGTTCTTCTATGCAAGATCGTCCCGTGATCGGGATCATCACTGCCAAGGTCGCTGATGAGGCGCAGCATCAACTGCTCAGCGGCATCCTGCATAAGACACAAGAGAAAAACTGCAAGGCGGTCGTGATTTCAAATATATATAATTTTCACGAATATTTTGCCGGAACAGAAGTGGAGAACAAGATCTATGACATGATCACTTCGCCAAAGCTCGATGGGCTGATCCTGACTGCCGAGACCATCTGGAATGAAGATCTGCAGCAGCGCATTTACCACCGCATTCTCGACAGCAGACTGCCGGTCGTGGTGGTCGGGGCGGAGATCGAAGGGCTGGAATGCCTGAACAACGACGTTTCTGCCGATTTCGAGCAGATCGCTCACCATCTCACAAAGGTACATCATTTCACGGAATATGACTTTCTCACCGGGTATGAGGGCAATGCGACATCCGAGGAGCGTGTTGCCGGTTTCCGCAAGGAGCTGGCACGGCACGGGCTGGAGCTTCCGCAGGAAAACGTCATTTACGGCGATTTCTGGTACAATTCCGGCGAAGCACTTGCCAGAGAATACGTCAGCGGCAAGCGCCGCATCCCGCAGGCGGTCGTCTGCGCCAATGACTACATGGCTTACGGCATTTGTGATGTCCTGCTTGAACATAACGTTTCCGTGCCGGACGAGATCGCTGTCATTGGATATGAATACGTAGGAGAACGGTTTTACCACTCCCCTATTCTCACGACATATCTGCGAAACCGGGAAGCCATCGGCGCCATGGCGGTCGAGCATCTGCTTGCCAAGATCACTGGTGAACCGGCGGAAAATGTCGTCCCTGCGGGCAAAATGATCCTCGGTGACACCTGCCCCTGCGGCGTCAACAAAACCCAGCTCTCCTACGAGCTCGGACGCACACGCCGTACACAGTATTACACCAACCTCAACTACGAGGGCAATTTCGAGCAGCAGCTTACGATGTGCCGTTCCATCACAGACTACACGCATACGCTCCAGGAATTCTCTTATCTCGTGCGTGACTGCGTGGGCGTGTATCTCTGTCTGTACGAAAACTGGGCTTCCCTTGAGGACCCCGTCACGATTGATGCCCCTTCCGACCATGCCCCCATGCTGTGCTACCGTGTCATCAGCCAGAACCACAATGCGTCCGATACACCGCAGTATTTCCAGCGTGACCAGATCTTTCCGGACTTTCTGCCGGGCTCGACCTCGGATGATTTCTTCTATCTGGCGCCGATCTTCTTCTCCGGACGGGAGCTGGGGCATTTCATCCTGCAATACGATAAGCCCGATACCTATGACGCCATCTTTGGTTCGTGGCTGAAAATCGCCTGCAATGGTCTGGAGGCGCTGCGTCTGAAAAACGACATCCACGCCCTCCTCGAATGCCAGAACCTCTCCGAAAACCACGATACTGCCACCGGTCTCTGGAACCGTCACGGCTTTTACAAGGAGATGGATCATGCCATCGGTGCGGCACTGCCGGAGGAAAATCTTCTGCTGCTCCTCATCCATACCTCCGTCTTTACGGACGACAGCAGCATCGACGGGCAGAGCATTTCCGTGCGGATGGATGCACAGATCGCTGAAAGCTTCAAGCGCATTGCGCATGGACAGCGGGAATTTGCCGCAAAGCTTGGCGATCACCTGTTCTGTCTCGGCGCCGTCGGCGACTATACTACAGAGCGTGCTTCCCTGCTCTCCGATCAGCTCCGCAGTCTGATCGAGCATTCGCCGCTGTATCTGGAGCATTGCGGACCGGATAATTACGTTTCCTCCGTGGCTGTTCTGCCGGCGAAGGGGTCGGATGTCTTTGCGGAGAATTCGCACCTGCTCGAACAGATCAATGAGCAGATCCGGGCGCTTTCCGCCGTCCGGACGCATACCAGCTACCGGGAGTACAGCTTCCTGCGGCATTCGATCTTCCGGGAACCCGAAAAGCCCTGGAATGCGCAGGAAACGTGCCGGGATTTCCATCTGAGCTACGGGCATTTCCGTGCGACCTACAAGGAACTGTTCGGCGTGAGCTTCCATCAGGATCTCATCTCCTGCCGCATCGCACTTGCCAAATACCTGCTGCTGACGACCTCGCAAAGTCTCCAGAATATCGCCTACCAGTGCGGTTATGACGATGATAAGTACTTCCTGCGGCAATTCCGCCAAACTACAGGCTTTACGCCCAATTCCTACCGTACCAAATAAAGGCTGCCCTGTCTGCGACAGGGCAGCCTTTTTGTGGGATACGAAATTTTGCCTGCATCGGATTCGGTTGCATTTTTCTCTAAATTTCAGCGAAATTGCTAAAACAGCACTCGAAAGTTATACACTCCGGATGTTCAAAAGTTCACAGAATATTCATCCAATTTTGAAAACAATATGGTACAATATACTAAAAGCAGGAGCTGGTTTTTATGAAAGGAGGTTATCGTATGGATCGTACAACCAATCCGGAGAGACTGCTCAAACAGTTAGCTGAAAAGCTCCCCAACGGGCTGGACACCGAGCTGTCGCTTGATGATCTCGAACACGTCAACGGCGGCTATACTGTCACCTATAACGATGACAATACCGCAACGATCGAGCTTACGGAGGAGGAGCTTCGGGTTTGGGCGATATGGTTTCCTTTAGAAGTTCTGCATAAATTAACAGTCCCTATGGAAAAACTCGATGAATATACTAAGAAACTTGACTTTGTGACTCAAATCGTTGAAAATCGGCGTAAATATTTCCAATCATAAAAAGGAGGTTATATTATGAATAACAATCAGAATCAGGAAAAAATGCTCAAGCAGTTGGTTGAAGCGCTTTCGCACGGACAGGATGCCGAGCTCTCGCTCGATGATCTCGAACAGGTCAACGGCGGCTTCACAAGTTCGTCGAATGGCGATACGGTAACGATCAACTTCACAGACAGTGAGTACGCAAAGCTCAAAGAGTATCTGGAAACCGATGTCGCAAAAGGATTAATCGCCAACACATCATTAGCCAACTACAGACTTGCCAGAACCATGGTTTTCTCGGCTGAGGATGGTAAAAATGTGCTGGCACTGCTGGATTTCTTCAAGTCGTACCTATAAGCACCATCGCATTGGGTGCCTTGCCCATTTCAACAGCAAGGAGGGTTCTATATGGATCAAGCATTACATCATGATAAGATACAGAACGAAGTCGATACCGAGGTTTCGCTGGATGATCTTAAAAACGTCAGTGGCGGTACTGATTCAAACGGATTATCTAACGGTGATTTGACTGAGGAACAACAAGCAATCATAATCGGACTCGCCAAAAAGATATTGCAATGTGAGGAAGAAATCCCCAGTGCAGATACCCTAATCCCCCAAATGCCTGAATCTTACAAAGCAATTCGATATACTGCCCTCTATTGCAAAGCACAACAATGTTGTGCTTTGCAGGCTGTGCAACAGCCGCCAAAGCCACTATGTGGCTTTGGCAGAGGGCGTATAAACGGAGCGCTTTGCGGCGCTATGCGCCGCCCGCCGTCAAAGACGGCGGATTGCAAATCGTTAT
>CACXGK010000033.1 GCA_902767115.1 uncultured Ruminococcus sp. | reverse complement strand
GCCAAAGCCACTATGTGGCTTTGGCGGCTGCTGCGCAGCCTGCAAAGCACAACGTGTTGTGCTTTGCAATAGAGGGCAGTATATCATCAGACCTTTTTATATCGCATCATCTGGCATGATAAAATAATCAGAAACTGGCTCTATGCAAGTACTGAAAATTCTGCTATACTGTAAAAAAACAAGAAAAGAGGTCATTCTTATGAGTGAACAGTATCAGCTGAACAAAGAACTTGCACAGATGTTAAAGGGCGGGGTTATCATGGACGTCACGACACCCGAACAGGCGGAGATCGCACAGGCGGCAGGCGCTTGCGCTGTCATGGCGTTAGAGCGTATTCCGGCAGATATCCGCGCTGCCGGAGGCGTTTCCCGCATGAGCGATCCGGCGATGATCCGTTCCATTCAGGAAGCTGTCAGCATTCCGGTCATGGCGAAGTGCCGCATCGGACACTTTGCGGAAGCGCAGATCTTACAGGCGATCGAGATCGACTATATCGACGAAAGCGAAGTCCTGTCGCCGGCGGATGATGTCTACCATGTGGACAAGACAAAATTCCGTGTGCCGTTTGTCTGCGGTGCGCGTGATCTGGGCGAGGCGCTGCGCCGTATCGCGGAGGGCGCGTCTATGATCCGAACCAAGGGCGAACCGGGCACAGGTGATATCGTGCAGGCAGTGCGTCATATGCGTAAGATGAACAGCCAGATCCGGCATATCGTTTCGCTGCGTGAGGACGAGCTGTACGAGGAAGCCAAGCAGCTGCAAGTCCCGTATGAGCTGGTCAGACAGGTGCATGAAAGCGGTCGGCTGCCTGTTGTCAATTTCGCAGCCGGGGGTATTGCCACTCCGGCAGATGCGGCATTGATGATGCAGCTTGGCGCAGAGGGCGTATTTGTCGGTTCGGGCATTTTCAAGTCCGGTGATCCGAAAAAACGCGCGGCGGCGATCGTGCAGGCGGTGACGAATTATCAGGATGCAAAGCTGCTGGCAGAACTTTCCGCCGGACTTGGCGAAGCGATGGTCGGCATCAATGAACAGGAAATTGCCGTCCTGATGGCGGAAAGGGGCAAATAATGCGTATCGGTGTACTGGCTGTGCAGGGAGCGTTTGCAGAGCATATCGCTGTGCTGAAACGGCTCGGTTTGGATGCTTTTGAGATACGGAATACGCGCGACATTGCAGGAGATTTTGACGGATTGATCCTGCCTGGCGGTGAGAGTACGGTCATGAAAAAGCTCCTGCATGATCTTGGATTATTGGCACCGCTGAAAGCAAAAATCGAAAACGGACTTCCGGTGCTTGGAACGTGTGCAGGGATGATTTTGCTGGCAAAGCATATTGACAGCGGTGAATCTCCGTGTTTCGGGACAATGGACATCACGGTAAAACGCAACGCCTACGGGCGGCAGCTTGGGAGCTTTGTGTGCAGGGAACAATTTGCAGGTCATGAAATTACCATGCGGTTCATTCGTGCGCCGTATGTCACAAAAGTCGGACATGATGCTGAGGTGCTAGCCGTGCATGACGGGAAGATCGTTGCTGTGCGGCAGAAAAATCAGCTTGCGGCGGCGTTTCATCCGGAACTGACGGACGATACAACCGTTTACAATTTGTTTCTGGAAATGCTAGCCAAGACTTGAAATTTGTTCGATCGTATCATACAGAAAGGACGTGCCGGAAATGCATATCCGGATCAGAACAGATATAAAAACACCTGTATATCGTCAGATCTATACAGCGATCCGGCGGAAGATCATCCGGGGTGCATTCCCGCACGGTTCGTGTCTGCCGTCCCGCAGAATGCTTGCCAAAGACTGCGGCGTGAGCATTGTGACCGTCGAACACGCCTATCAGATGTTGTGCGATGAGGGACTGTGTGAGCTGCGTCCGAGAAGTGGATGCTATGTGTCCTATGCACCGGAAACCAGCTTTCCGGTGTCAGAATCCATACCGGAAAAGTCCGTTCCGGATATGTCAGAGATCTACCATCTGGCATCGCTGCCGTTTTCATCTGTGGCGCATCATCTGCGAAAAGTGATTCTCGATCATGGCGAGGAGATCCTCCGAAAATCTCCCAATAACGGATGTCTGGAACTGCGTGAGGCGATTTGCCGCTATCTTGCGAGGAGCAGAGGCATTGAGGTGTGCCCGGAACAGATCGTCATTGGTTCCGGCGCGGAATATTTGTACGGGATCTGTATCCAGATGCTGGGGAGAGAAAAAATCGTTGCCCTTGAAGACCCCTCTTATCCCAAGATAAAACAGGTTTATCAGGCAAACGGTGCGGTCTGTGATCTGCTTAAAATGGACGGTGAGGGCATCCGCACTGAGGAACTGCACCGGACACAAGCCGAGATCCTTCATGTTACGCCGTTTCACAGCTTTCCGAGCCAGATCACAGCATCAGAAGCGCGGCGGCTTTTCTATCTGGAATGGGCAAAAGAACGCAATGCCGTCATCATTGAGGATGACTATGATTCTGAATTCACCCTGACAGGAACGGCACCGGAAACGCTGTTTGCGCAGTGTAAGGACGAAAACGTGATCTATCTGAATACATTTTCCAAGACGATCGCGCCGTCATTGCGTGCGGGGTATATGCTGCTGCATGCGAAGTTTCTCGAATTATATGAGAAAACGGTCGGATTCTATTCCTGTACTGTCCCGATGCTGGAACAGTATTTCCTGAAAGAATGGCTGGATAGCGGGGAATTTGAGAGAACGATCCTGAAAATGAGAAAGCAGAAATGAGATTTGTACGAAAGTTATCAGGATAATCTATTACTGTCAATCAATTTTTAGCATTGGACAAATCACGAAACCAGTGCTATAATAAAAGCATACCAAACGGATAGGCTTACAAAGCTGCAAAAGGAAGTGTTGAACTTTGTATTTGTAGCAGTCGTCTAAATCTGGTTTGTATATCTCCCAAAATGATAAAAAGACCTGAATTTCCATGACAAAGCTCTCCCGGCACAAGGGAGAGCAGTTGTCATGTAGTCAGGGCAGTTAGGGTGAGATCATGACATTACAGCAAATACATTATATCCTGACCATTGCGGACTGCCATTCCATGAACAAGGCAGCCGAAAAGCTCTATAT
>CACXGK010000032.1 GCA_902767115.1 uncultured Ruminococcus sp. | reverse complement strand
CGCATTGAAAAAAGAAACAAGGTGCGCTATAATGATAATAGCTTGCTGTATCTGTCGGAAAGTGAGGTTAAAATGACAGACAAGATTACAGCGTTATACTGCCGACTTTCGCAGGACGATATGTTGGACGGCGAGAGCAACAGTATCACAAATCAGAAAGCTATCCTTTCAAAATTCGCTGAGGACAACGGCTTTCGCAACACGGCTTTCTATGTCGATGACGGTGTATCGGGTACGACATGGGAGCGTGACGGCTTCAAGGCGATGCTTGCGGATATTGAAGCAGGCAAGGTGGGTACGGTCATTACCAAAGACCTTTCAAGGCTTGGGCGTGACTATCTGAAAACGGGCGAGCTGATTGAAATTGTGTTCCCCGATTACGATGTTCGCTATATTGCTGTCAATGACGGAGTTGATACATTCAAGTCTGAAAATGAAATGATGGCATTCAAGAACATTTTTAATGACTGGTACGCCCGTGACTGCTCAAAGAAAATTCGTGCGGTATTCAAGGCAAAGGGACAGTCGGGCAAGCACCTGTGTCCGCCCGTGTACGGCTACAAGAAGTCAGATACCGACAAGAACCTGTGGGTAATCGACGAAACCGCCGCCGAAGTGGTACGCAAGATTTTCAAGCTCTGCATAGAGGGCTACGGTCCGGTGCAAATCGCCCGTATCTTAACGGAACAGGGTATCCCTACGCCGACTGCCTACGCTTTGTCGCAGGGCAGGGACAACGGACGGCATAACGCTAAGACTTACCGCTGGGGAGCGCAGACTATCTGCCACATACTTGAACGCTTGGAATACTGCGGTCATACCGTCAATTTCAAAACGCACATGAAGTCCTATAAAATTCACAAAATCGTGTATAATCCGCAGGACGAGTGGCAGATTTTCGAGAATACCCATGAACCTATCATCACGCAGGAGATGTTTGACTTGGTGCAGGAGCTTCGCAAGAATAAGCGCAGACCGCAGCGGAGTGAGGTAGTCAACCCCTTTGCAGGAATGGTCTATTGTGCCGACTGCGGAGAGAAGATGTATCTGAGCCGCCGCAAGAACGAGCGTCCCGAACAGGAGCATATGCGTTGTTCTACATACGCAAAAGAGCAGGACAAATGCACCGTCCACTATATCCGCACCTGTGTACTGAATGAAATTGTCCTCGGTGAGCTGAACAAGCTCCTTGCAATGGTCAAGACGAATGAGGACGAGTTTATCCAGACCGCTATGAGCAATTCCGTTCGGCAGAAGTCCTCCGAGCTGACAAAAGCAAAGAAAGCTCTGAAACAGGCTGAAAAGCGTATCGCTGAATTGGATAAGCTCTTTACAAGGCTCTATGAGGACAATGTGCTTGGCAGAATTTCGGACGAGCGTTTCACGATGATGTCCGCAGGATATGAGGATGAGCAGAAAAAGCTCAAAGCAACGGCAGCCGAGCTGACCGCCCTGATTGACGGTGCTGAACAGAAGTCCTCCGATGTGACAGCTTTCCTCGATGTTATCAGGAAGTATGAGCATATCACGGAGCTTACCCCGAAGATCATGCACGAACTTATTGACAAGATTGTTGTTCACGCTCCCGACAAGTCCGGCGGAAAGCGTATGCAGGATATTGTCATTCACTTCCGCTTCGGTGTGGCGGTATCAACTATCTCTGTGGAAACTGGTAAATATGGAAAAAAGGTCGCATAATACCTATTTTATGCGACCTGAATTAAGGGAGAAAAAACTTCTATATCACTACTGTGGTTTCAAGAGCTCCAGACCTGCGAAAAACATCTGCTCTTTGAGCTGCTCTTTTTCGGCGATGGAAAATATCTTGGGTGACATGGGTTCCTCCTTGCGACCGGTTTGGTTTTGCTTTGCGACTAAAATTCAAATTTTGGTCGCTTTATTGTAGCAGACACTTCCGCTTTTGTCAAGAGGTTTTTCTCAGCGATCGCAATACTACTTGTTTTCAAAGGCATAGAAGCCCGGCAGAATCGTATTATTTGGGAAAACGTTCGGCGTTGCAAAGGCTATCTGTTTCCCGCCTATATTACCCACCGATCCATCGAAACAGCGCCGCCGTCAGCATACAAAGAAACGGATATATGACAATTCTGACGAGCTGATTCCGATTGTTGAAGCCCCTGTTACGCCACCCGGCGCAGTCTTTTGTTTCCTGGAAAATGCGCTGAAAGAAGCCCGATGTCATAACAAGCCACTGGTCCTGTACGACAATATCAAACAGCTTGATGATGTACAGTGCGAGGATGAAACGCAGCGTCAGTTTCCAGAAGCCGTATCCATGCTTCAGCCCGTCCACGCCCAGAAACACGATTCCGCCGAGAAAGGCAAGCAGAAAAACCGCAAGCAATATATGTGCGATCATTTGCTTCCATTTCGGAGGTTCGGGATGATCCTTCGCCGCAGCCCGGATATCCTCCGGCAAAAAATGTAAGATAAGGCTCGGCTTTGCCATCGGGCTGGCGAGTACGATCGTCAGGAATTCGACAGCGCACAAAATGAGAGATGTGATGATTGTAGTCAGCATTCGGTATTCCCCTTTTTCACAGCACAGAGAGTGCATCATTTGAAGTAAGCGATTACTTACCAAATAGTATAGCACAGTCTGTGTAAAAATTGCAAGATGCTTGTTGTGAAGGTGTTTTCAGCCAAGTTTCATATAGTATTTCGTATAGTATGTTTGCGCTAACGAAAGGGAGTCCCCGGCAAGATGCCAAACGGTTCACCCGGCTGCAAATTTGAATTTGTTGCAAATTACCGAATTTCCATAGCGGTACTTGACAAACGTAAGAGAACAGTGTATTCTTATATAGGAGAACAACGTTCACCAAAGCGGAGGTACATCATGCCAAAGGACAAGACAGGAACTCACGAGCGAATCACTGCCGCAGCGAAGGAGGAATTCCTCGCCTGCGGATTTGAGAATGCTTCCATGCGGCGCATCGCATCGGATGCCGGCATCACCGTTTCCGGGCTCTACAAGCATTTCCCGAACAAGGAGGAGATGTTCGCAGCGCTGGTGCAGCCGATGCTGGATGAATTCATGATGCTGTATCGTCAGAAAGAGCAGGAGGAAAATGATGCCATCGAACAGATCGGCTCTGCTGCGGCATTTCTGAATGAGGATGCAGTGTACGTCATGCAGTTCATTTACGACCATCTGGATGCGTTCAAGCTGCTTGTCTGCTGCTCACAGGGCACACGCTACGAGGATTATTCCCACACGCTCGCTGCCCTGGAGGAGGAAAGCTCGCTGAAATTCATCGAGGCGCTCCGGCGTCACGGCGACCATGTCCCGGACTTTGACCGGCGGGAATTTCACCTGCTGGTGTCCTCCAATGTCGAAGCGGTCTTACAGCCGATCCGGCATGATTTCACACGGGAAGAAGCACTGCACTACGCCCAGACGATCAACACGTTTTTCGCCAAGGGCTGGAAGTGGCTGTGCGGAATGGAATAAAATGGATATCGGCTTTTGCGAGCCGATATGTGTTTGCATAATGGTTAGCAGACGCTAATCGAAAGGATGGGATCGCATGACATGGCTTGCTGAAAATGGGATGTCCGTTTTGCTGCTGCTCATTGTGGGACTGATCGTGTTTTTGATTTTAAGAGCCAAGATCAAAGCCAAAAAGTCTGCCAAGGGCTGCGGATGCGGCTGTGCAGGGTGCAGCGGATGCAGCGCCTGTGCCTCGAATCAAAGCCACAAATCAGACAAATCGTCTGTGGAATAAAACTTAGGAGGAAGTCTATGAAGCTAACAGAAACAACTGCTGACACGCAGGGGCGGATCGTCAAGGTCGATGGTGACGATCATTTTATGAACCGCATCACGTCCATCGGCATGACCGAAGGGACGGCGTTCCAGACGGTTCGCAATGATAAACATATGCCGGTGCTGGTCTACTTACGGGAGACCCTCATCTCGCTCAACCGTGCAGATGCAGACAGAATCGAGGTGGAGGTTTGATGAACAGTATTGCATTGCTTGGTCAGCCGAATTCCGGCAAGTCCACCATTTATAACAACCTCACCGGTTCCCGTCAGCACGTCGGCAACTGGGCGGGTAAGACCGTTGAGAAAAATGAGGGCAGCTACACCTATCAGGGAACTGCATATACCGTCACCGACCTGCCCGGAAGCTACGGATTATCGGGAAATTCCGACGAGGAGATCATCACGACCGACTTTATCCGTTCGGGGCAAAGCGACCTGACCGTTGTGCTGGTCGATGCCTCGCAGTTGGAACGCAGTATGTTCATGCTGGCGGAATTTGCACGGCTCGAAAAGCCTGCGATCCTTGTTCTGAACATGATGGACGTTGCCAAGGGGCTTGGCAAATCGGTCAATGCAGATGCGCTGGAAAAGAAGCTCGGCATTCCGGTACTCCCCTTCAATGCGACGGATACAAAGGATTACGACAAGCTCAAAAAGCGCATTGCTGCGGCATTGCAATCGCCGCAAACGCTGAGCGTCACACCGCCTGCAGCGCAGTCCGATGTTCAGGCAGACAGCCAGGCGAAATTCGACTGGGTCAGTGAGCTGCTGTCGGGCGTCACTGAGAAAAACGACAAAGTGTTCAAAATGTCGAAATTCGACAGGCTGATGACAAAGCCCCTTCTCGGCAAGCTCATTTGTATCGGTGTCGTGCTGCTTGCCTTTCTGGTGGCAATGATCATCATGATCCCGTTCATGAGCATTGGTTCGATAATCCCCGAACTGCTGCATGACCCGGTGGACAGCCTGCTGACCGGCTGGAATGTGCATCCGTGGATCGTGTCGATCTTCAGCACGATGCTGCCAAATGTGCTGTATTTTACGATCTCGATGGCAAGCTTTGTGTTCGGCGTGAATATCGTGTTCGGCTTTCTGGAGGAGATCGGATTCCTTGCGAGAGCAGCGTATCAGTTTGACGGACTGCTCTCCAAGCTTGGCTTGCAGGGCAAGGCGATCTGCCCGATGCTGATGGGCTTCGGCTGCACCATCGGCGGCGCCTGCGGCACGAGAGTCATGGACAACTGGGGACAGAGAATGCTCGCCATGTCCATCGTATGGGCAATTCCCTGCGCATCCATCTGGTCGATCATTCCGGTGATTTCGGGGATGTTCTTCTCCTGGTGGCAGACGATGCTCGTATGCGTCGGCATTCTGCTGTATGTGGTCATCACGATGGTGGTCGTTTCCAAGGTATTCAGCCGAAAGCTTGCCCCGAAGGAAAGCCGCAGCGGTATGATCATGGAGCTGCCGCCCTATCACAAGGCGCACTGGAAGCACATCATCAAGGAAGCATTTTTCAAGGCGTGGGACATCTTCCGTCGTGCGCTTGGAACGGTGACACTGGTGTCCATTCTGTTCTATATTTTCTCGTTCAGCAAGGACGGAAATGTGGACAACAGCCTGCTGTACCGGGTGGGCACATTCATTGAGCCGGTGACCCGGTTCTTCGGAATGGGCTGGCAGACATTCATGGCATTTGTCAGCGGCGCATTCGCAAAGGAAGCCGTCCTCGGCACGCTTAATGCGGTCTTTATGGGCAACAATTCGCTGCTCGATGCGACCTTTTATGCCAAGACCGCACCGACCGATGCCGCCATGCTCGGCACGGCAATGACACAGGCGATTTCCCCGGCAGAGGCACTGGCATTCATGTTTGCAACGACATTCAACATCCCCTGCCTGATGGCGCTTTCCACGACCTACAAGGAATCCCATTCCCTGAAATGGACAGTCAAGGTCGCAGCATTTTACATCTGCAATGCACTTGTCCTGTCGTGTATTGTTTACCATATTGCAGCACTTTTCATGTAAGAACACATCGAAGCAGGCTTTTCTGGGCAACGCAGAAAAGCTTGCTTTTTTCTATCGCAAAGCTCCCTGCTTTGCTCTGTGACGATGGAGGAGTGAGGGCATATCATCCTCGTTGGTAAAATGATCAGTGTTTTCCGTATCATTTCGTCCAAAAACTGCACTTCCTACTTCAAAATGAAATTGTTGACAAAATTCATGCAGTATATAAGGCAAATAATCAGAACCGGAAGAAAGACCGGATCCTGAAGGGACTTTCCACACAGGCGGACGGAGAGGAATCATAAACATGAAATCGGTGCAAAGCGCTCATGCTCCGCACCGTTTTTTGTAAGCTGTTCAAAATGTAACAGGCTTGGGGTGTTGCTCCGCTGTATCTTCATGGCAGTATTTTTCTCTGCGTTTGTCAGCTCAGCCTGTCCGAACCTGCCGATGATGTTGGTCAAAATACCATTTATAGTAGTATACCATAGATTGGACGAAAAATCAAGAAGGGCGGTTTAGCTTGGTTTCGTCTTGAACATTTCTGCACAAAAACCGCATGAAATGTCTTAAAAATAGGTTATCCAAATCTTTTTGGCTATTGACTTTTTATATGCAGTATGCTATACTTTTAAGGTGGTTAGTAAAAAAATCAATGCATGAGGTGAGAGAGTTGCTCGAATTTCAGGAACAGGACTGGCACTTGCTTGCGGAGAAAATGCCGGAATGGCAGAAGGCGTATGAGGTGAAGCAGGCGGAGCTCCTGGTCAAAGCATACCAGAATGTGCTGGATGCTGATATTACAGAGCTGGACAAATTTTGCCGGATGAAGGCACTGCTGGAGCGCTCCAAAAATGTGGTGGGAATGAAGCCGCTTTCGCAGGTGAGCATGGGTGAAGTGCAGCGTGCTCTCCGGGATTACGTCAAAACCGGAGCGATCGGCGAGCAGGATTTGCAGAAATTCAGCAAGCCTGTCCGGAAAGCACTGAAAGCGAGGTGAGCGCATTGCATAAATTCAGTGACCGGGACTGGGAACTGTTCCGGAATCAATTGCCCGCCTGGCGTGAGAACTTTGCCAGGATAGTGATGGCGCCTATCCAGGGCGTGCTCGATTCAGATCTATCGGCGCTTGAGAAAACTCGTTGGGTGGAAGAACGTCTGGAGCAGTACAGCGACCATGTCGCATTCCAGCTCTCTTACTCGGTCAGCCGTGACAATATGGAATATATCCTGCGTGACCTCGTGCTCAACGGCGTGACCGGGATGCACAAAATGGGCGATTTCAGCGAATCGCTGCAAGAAGAAGTGCGGCATCTGATCTATACGACGGTGATGCGGAAGGGAATCCACGGGAGCAACTCGTGG
>CACXGK010000031.1 GCA_902767115.1 uncultured Ruminococcus sp. | reverse complement strand
TCCAGCATCCGGCAGCGTTCCGTGATCTCCAGGCAGAGGTTCTTTGCCGGGAATCCGGTCTCCTCCAGCAGAGCGATCACTTCATCCGCAAAGGTGCCGATCTCAAGCTGCGCATAGGACAGATTGACGTTCATCACGAAATCCGGATACTTCGTCAGCAGGCGCTTGCCGTCCGTCATGGCAGTCCGCAGGATCCAGCGTCCCAGCTCCGGGAACAGCGTATCCTGCTCCAGCACCGGAATGAACTGGATGGGCGGTACCACGCCGTATTCCTCATTCTTCCAGCGGATGAGGGCTTCCATGCCCTTGAGCTCGTCCGTTCTGGCGTCCATGATCGGCTGGTAAACCAGGAAGAAGCCCTTGCAGTTGTCCGAGACACTGTTGCGGATGACGTTGAGCTTTTCGACATAGCGGCGATTGTCGTCCGTCAGGGCGTTCGCAAAGATCACAGGACTGCCGAGCTTGCGTCCCTTGGATTCGTAATAGGCGAATTTCAGACAGCTATACACGGTCTCCGTGCTGATATCGAACGTATCGACCGTCAGAACACCGGCATTGAGCGACAGGCTCAGACGGTGACCCTCCACATTGAACTGGTGGGACATTTTGCCACGCACCTCACGGTAGATTCCACACATCTCCTCAGCGCTGAGCGTATGCGACATCACCGCAAATTTCGTGCCGTCCATGCGGTATACCCGTCCCTTATTGGCAAACGCCTGCACCAATGTATTGGCAATGGTGCGCAGAACAGTATTGCCGAAGGTATAGCCGTACAGGTCATTGACATTGGAAAAGCCGCTTAGCCCGATCATCATCAGGGCAAACTCCGACTCCTTCCAGAACGCCGCCTGCAAATCATCAAAGAACCCGTACATACTCCGCATCCCGGTCACGGTATCCAGATAGCTGAGTGCGCCGTGATTCTGGATGGCACCGGCAAAATACACCGGTTCATCGTTTTCATCCCGGATGACTACGCCCCGGCAGGTGCATACCACATAATTGCCATCCTTGGCAAGTGCCCGGTACTGCATATCATGACCGTGATTGTTCCCGGCAAAGATCTCTGCAATGCTGACCGCATACGCCTCCCGGTCGTCCGGGTGGATGCGCTGCTCCCAGATAGAGCCTGCATTTTCCATATATTCGCCCGGAAGGTCGAAGTAATCCACTGCCGTGTCTGACCAGCGTGAGACATCCTCACGCATATCGCACAGATAGACATATTTGCCCTCTGCAATGATCGAAAATGCCTGAAATAGGCTGTCCAGTCTCTTTCTTCGTTCCTGGTTCATCGTATTCCCCCCTTTCCTCACAGCACTACATAGCGGTCTTTGCCGGAGTGCTTGGCTTCATACAGGGCTTTGTCCACACGGATGAGCAGATCATCAAGCGGCTCTCCGGGAATCGCCTGCGTCACGCCGATGCTGACGGTCTGGTGACCCGCCGCCGGAAATGCAAGCGCTGCAAACTGCTCCCGCAGGCAGGCTGCCGCCTTTTCCACCTTGTCGATCTTCCACGGGATCATGAGCATGAACTCCTCACCGCCCCAGCGTCCTGCGGCGCTCTCCGGGTATTTCTCCTCGCCCTTGCGCAGGATGCCGGAAAGCCCCTGAATGACAAGATCGCCCTCTTTATGTCCGAAGGTGTCATTGACACGCTTGAAATTATCAATATCGAGCATCACGAGTGACAGATTGCCGCCGGATTGCAGTTGTTCCCGGATGCGGCGCTGGATCTCGCTGCGGTTATAAAGCTGCGTCATACCGTCCGTGATCGCCGCACGTTCGAGCTTGGCATTGGCTTCCTCCAGCTCATGCGTTGCCGCATCGATGAAGGTCGCAAGGCGGTTGATCATGGAGACTCTGCCGTTGTATTCGTCCTTTGTCTGAAGCGGTTCTGTTTGCAGCGGCGCTGCCGGTGCGCCCTCACGCAGCCCAGCCACGACGAGCGTCACATTGTGCTGGTTCATCTTGCCATTGGTGCGCAGGAATTCGCCGGAGGTATAGAAGCCCGACGTCGGTGCGATCGCCTGGAAGGGCAATGTCTCCTTGCTGACCTCGTTATCGCCCCAGAAGGTACGTCTGGCAGCACAGGAATACACACGAATGACCTCCGGTGCGAAATCCCGAATCTTCTGTGAACTGGTGCGGATGCTGTCCAGGATCGTCCACGGGTCGCCGTAGGCAAGGTTGGCGCTGACATTCTGCTCCATGTCGGCAGTCATCACAAGCGAACCGTCCGGATTGCTGGCGGTCGGCGCACGCAGGATGCGGATGCCGTTGTGCTCATAGAAGAACGGAAATTCCAGCGAATTGTAGAAGAAATGTGAATCATTGCGGATATTCAGGTATTTGTAATACACATCATATGCCGGAGAGCCGTCCAGCTCATAGAGGATATTGTGCTCTGCCCGTGTCACACGGAACGTTCTGCCCAGCGGCTTCCAGCCGGTGATGTGGGCAGTTTCGACCGAAACATCCTCGCCGCCGATGAGCAGGAATACCACGCCGTTCTGCGAGTATGCCCCGGCGCTCGAAAAGACGCAGGCTGCATTCTCATCAATATCATTGGAGAAGGCACCGCCTCCAAAAATGGCAATATCATCCCGCATTTTTTGCAGCTCATCGCAGATCAGCGACATGGACATTCCCCGGATGGTCACCAGCATCTCCACCGCCTTGACCCAGGGGCGCTCCCCGATCTTCGCCAGCAGATCGCTCGTCACCTGCGCTGCGGTCTCGTTGCGCAGCTCGTACTGAAAGACCTCGACCTTGGTGGAGGGGAACTCGCAGACAGTGCAGACAATGGCAATGTCCTTTCCGCTGAACTTGCCCTCGCAGATATTACCATTTGTGGAACACCCCATGATGAGGGCGTCGGGGATCATTTCGTGGATCTGTGCCTGGATGTCCTCCAGAAGCGGCTGGTCAAGGGTCTCCGACAACACCTGAAATACGATTCCCGAATGAATGCGTGTATTCTGCCACTGCCGGATCTTCATCAGCTCCCGGCGCAGGCTTTCCTGATCTTCATAGTAAAACTGAAACTGTCTCATCTTCTATGCCTCCTGGAGGTAATCTGTAAGTTTATTATACCACAGTTCATGTTACAAGTCAACAAAATTTCTGTTAACAAGGTCGCTTTTCGATGTAGTTTGTACAAAAGCAAGCAAACTTTACTGCTTGTTTACTTTTCCGGAATTTTATGGTAAAATAAAGAGGAATACGCAAAGCCCTCTCGTCAGAATAACAAATTTGCAGCTATCTCTTTTGTGCAATCCTCCAAAGATGCCAAAAATCCCGGCGAACGTGTCAGGTTTTGAGGGTCTCAGGTGTATTAGTAGCGAAGGGCTCTTTAAGAACAATCAGAAAGGTGGAATGCCTATGCTGCCGATCCTACAGGAAACAGGCGGTTTGCAGCACAATCTCACCCCGAAGCTGACCCGTTCCGGCGGTCTGAATTTCGAGGTGATGGATACATACAAAGACGCCGTCTACCGTGCCGCCCTGACGGTCACAGGGAATTTTGCGGATGCGGAGGACATTATGCAGGAGGTCTTTTTGCAGTACTACCGCAGTCATCCGGACTTCGAGTCCCCCTCACACGAAAAGGCATGGCTCCTGCGCTGCACCATCAACGCCGCACGCAATCTCCTGCGCTCTGCCTGGCAGCGCAAGCGTGTCGATCTCGATCTGACCGAGCTGCCGGCAGCAGAGGACGCCGATGCTGCCTCCAGTGAAGTGCTGGCTGCCGTGCTGCATCTGCCGGAACGTTACCGCACAGCCATCTATCTCTACTATTACGAAAACTGCTCGGTCAAGGAGATCGCTCACATCACCGGGCGCACAGAAGCCGCCGTGGGACAGCATTTGTCCCGTGGGCGCATGAAGCTTCGCAAATTACTGGGAGGTGACAAGGTATGAGTCTGAAACGCAGGATCCAGCAAGCCTATGACCCCATCCACGCACCGGAGGACGCCATCGAGCGCCTCAAGCGTGAGCTGTATCAGAGCGATATCCACGAGGGCGAGGATGCGGAATTTGAACTGTATGACGTCGAGGAAGCCTCCAGCAGACCGGGCATCCTGAAATATCTGGTATACATTGCGGCTGTTCTGGCGCTTTGTGTGGGCGTGGGAATGTTCTGGAATGCAATGCAGGCAAACCGCAACGAGCTGCATCCACTCTCCGCCGTTTCGCCGGACGGTTCCCCTGTTCCCAGCGACGGCATCCCGACGCCGCCCGACCTGGAAAGCGAGACAGTGAATCCCGGACAGCCGTACATTGAGGAATGGACAGAGGGAACGGTTCCGAATATCGTGAACTATCATTACGAATACGCCAAAAAGATCATCGAACAGGCAGGCTATGCGGTCGAGCTGCGCTATGAGCAGAATGATGAAGTGCAGGCAAGCAGCGTCATCCGCACGGAGCCTGCCGCCGGGGACTTTGCTCCGGAAGGCACAAAGGTTATCGTCTACGTCAGCCAGGGCGATTCGGCGGCAGACGAATAAATCCCGTCCGGCTGCGCATACTACTCCCAGGGCAGATCGTTTGCAAGGGCTCCGCACACCTGCGTTTCTGCCATGTCCGTGCGGAAGATGGGAGTGAGTATCATGTCCAAGAAGAATCGTCACAATGACACACAGCGCCCGATCGAGGAACAGCCGACCAGAACCGGCTGCCCGGACGGCACTGCCTGCTAAGCTCTAAAAGTACCATTGTTGCCCTTTGCCACAGGCATTGGGCAACATCTCATCAGCGGCGATCCGCCGCCCGTTGCCCTTTGCGCTTTGCGCATTGGGCAACATCTTATCAGCGGCGATCCGCCGCCCGCCGCAAACAAAATTCCCGGGGTCTTTTTACGGACTCCGGGAATTTTGCTATGAAAGGTGTGATTAGGAGAAAGCATTGCTAACTGGCACCGAGTGCCGACCTTCCATCCTTTCGGTCTTTAGTCGTCAAGTAGTGTGAAACGATAGGTTTCATCGTTCACCCGATCCATAAACATCATTTTCGGACGAACCCAGACCTTGCCGTCACCGTCATTGCGGTAAACGACCATTTCCTCAAGCGTTTCGCTGTGTGTAGCTACGCCGAGTACAGTATACATACCGCCCTTGAAATGGCGGTAGTGCTGCCCTTCACAAACCTCACGGGGAGCTTCGGCAGGAACTTCCTTCGGCTCCGGCTGGAGATTTTCGATATTGTCATGCACCAAAATCATCGAGGAGAACGGCTCCATGTGAACATGGGCAGTTCCATTCTCGACCTGCACCGCCTTGCCGCCCAGAACATCCACCAGTCCATCGTAATGCGTACCGAACTGGCAGTCATACGGCTGGTCGTCGAGGTTCAGGCAGACATAGCACACCTGCCCCTCCAGTTCCTTGGAGAATACCATCTGACGATTGCGGATGATGACTGTGTGGTAGGCGCCGGTGCGCAGAGCCGGATAAGCTCTGTAAACACGACCGAGCTTGACAATATGCCGATACAGTGCCTGGTTGCCCTCGCCCTCCACGAGATTGAGACAAGGACGAAGCGGTGCGTCAGCGTCCTCACCCTGCCCCTTGCGCCCCTCGACGCCGAACTCCGAACCATAGTAAATGGACGGAATACCAGGCATACAATAGAGCAGCGTGTAGGCAGTGAACAGGTAGTGCGGATCGTTGACCGTGCTTGCCAGACGGTTGACATCGTGGTTATCCACGAAGTTATAAAGCTTGATATTACGGTAAATACCGCCGTTTGCGCCGGACTGGCGGTTGATGGAGTAGTCGATCTCGAAATAGTTCTTGTCATTGTGCGACGACCAGATGCCCTTGTAGCACTCGTAATTCGTGACAGAATCGAGCATCTCCGGGTTTGCCCAGCGGTTGTAATCGCCGTGGATAATCTCACCCATCAGCCAGAAATCCGGCTTCTTGCCCTTGCAGAAGCTGCGGATACGCTTGAAGAAATTGAAATCCATGCAGTCCGCAGCATCAAAGCGGATGCCGTCGATGCCGAACTCGTCGATCCAGTATGCCACTGCATCGAGCAGATGGTTGCAGACATCGGGATTCTGTAGATTGAGCTTGACGAGATTATAGAAACCATTCCAGCCCTCATACCAGAACGGATCGCCGCAGGGCGAAGGGCCGCCGAAATTGAGATTCTGGAACCAGGAGCAGTACGGGGAATTCTGTCCCTTCTCCTGGATATCGGTAAATGCCCAGAATTTTCTGCCGACGTGATTGAACACGCCATCAAGGATCACACGGATGCCGGCAGCATGGAGCTTCTGGCAGATATCACGGAACATCTCGTTCGTGCCGAGACGCCGGTCGATCATCTTGTAATCCGTTGTATCATAGCCATGCTCCACAGACTCGAATACGGGTCCGAAATACACAGCGTCCACGTTCATTTCCTGCAAATGCGGAATCCACTCCACGACCTTTTCCAGACGATTGACAGGCTCGCCGCCCTCGTTGTACTTCGGTGCGCCGCAGAAGCCCAGAGGGTAGATATGATAAATAATCGCATTTTCGTACCAATTCATGATAATAAATAGTCTCCTTCACCTTTCATATTAGAGCTCTGTCCAGCAATTGACAGCGCCCTTATTCCGGCGTACCCTCCAGAAAATAGGTCGCCTCCATATCCGCTACGTGCAGTGCCAGCGCCAGTGGAAACATCTCAAATGCCTTGCTGACATTGTTCCGCTGCTCCGGACTTGCGTCCGAAAAGCCCATGTGATACCGGATGGCAAATGCCTCCTCACGGGTCAGCCGCATATAGCTCGATATGATGTACACGGATTTCTCGCCGTGTCCGTAAGGAAGGGTATCCTCGATCGTGTAGTAGGGAACCTTCTCCCACACACCCTGCGCATTCTTGGCGTTGCGGTAGTCGATCTTGTAGAAATTCAGCTTGCAGATATCGTGCAGCAATGCCACAAGCGCCACAGTCTCATCGGAATAATCCATCCCATACTTTATCTTCGTGTGAGGGCGTGACAGATAGTCCACCAGACATTTATACACATTCACGCTATGCTCCACCAGTCCCCCTTCGTGAGAGCCGTGGAACCGGGTGCTTGACGGTGCAGTGAAGAAATCGCTGCTGTCTCCTACCAGGTAGTCAAGCAGCTTATCTGCGCCTTTGCGATGGATCTTACTGTGATAGATCTCAATAAACTCCGCCTTTACACCCATTTGGTGAGCCTCCTTACGTCATTCAATGTCTTAGAATATTATACCAGATTCAAAACTTATATGCAAGCACTTTGGCGAAAAATAGTGAGTTCGTACAGTATACACACGATATCTATATGCATCCTGCACAAAGTTTATGCATCAGCTTTTTACAGGAAGTATATTCCGTGAAAAGCATAAAACTTTGTAATCCGGGCATACTGATACGGAGCCGGATGCTCTGGCTCAAAAGAGAAAGAGAGAGGAGATGCACCCATGAAGCGTACCATCCAGATCTTATCCGTGCTCTGTCTTGCAGCAGCGGTACTCACCGGCTGCGGCAGCAGAATGCGCAGCGACAGCACAGAGCAGCGGAATTCCGACGTTACCGTGATCCACACGACTCCGGCGCCGGATTCCCGGAATGACGCCGCTGACGATGCCAGGGAGCTTGTCAGCGATGCCGCAAGGGACGCCAGCGAGGCTGCCAGCAACGCCATTGAACACGGCAAGGACATCGTGACAGACGTCGCAAGAGATGCCAGCGAGGCGGTTGCCGACCGCAAGGGCAAGGGCGAGCATGATGCCGACGATGACGGCAAAGTGCGGAACTGACCGGAGATAGCGTTCGCTGCCTTATAAAGGTATCACCGGAACGTGGGGCAGTTGCAGGGGGCAACCCTCTGCCCCTCGGCTTTCCGGGAAAATTCACGAAACCGATTGACAACAGACCCGTTTTTTGCTATAATAAAAACAGACTGAGCAGAGAAGCTGCCAGAAATCCCTTATGAAAGGATACATCATTATGGAAAACCGCATGATCGAGATCGTCGCAAAAAACAACAATAATGTCAAGCTGGGGCTGATCCCCGGTCATTTTGCGACAAACCACTCCCACGTCAACTACTTCGTGGATATGACGACCACCAAGACCCAGTACCGTGCTGCCCGTGAAGCTGCAAGAGAGCTTGCAAAGTTCTATGCGCAGAAGGAGATCAACACCATCCTCTGCTTCGAGGGTACTGAGATGATCGGCGCCTTCCTCGCCCGTGACCTGAGCGAAAACGGCGGCGGCATGAACAGCGGTCAGGATATCGCCGTTATCACCCCTGAGACCAATATGAACAACCAGATGATCTTCCGTGACAACCTCCAGAAGAACATCTACGGCAAGGAGATCCTGCTCCTGATGAGCAGCATTTCCACCGGCAAGTCCCTCATCCGCTGCACAGACTGCCTCCAGTACTACTCCGGCAAGCTCGCTGGTGTGGCTGCGATCTTCTCTGCGATCCCGGAGTACAACGGCATCCAGATCGATACCGTATTCTCCATGGATGATCTGCCGGAATACCAGTCCAACATCCCCTCTGAGTGCCCGCTGTGTGCATCCGGCGCCAAGGTCGATGCGATCGTTAACAGCTTCGGCTATTCCAAGATCTGATGAAACTCCCGAAGATTGAATTCAATGCGCCGGTCACGATCAGCTTTTCCGTCATTGCATTCCTGGCGCTGATCTTCGGCTATGCGACACTTGGGCAATCGACCAAGATGCTCTTTACCTGTTACAAGACAGCATGGACCGACCCGATGCAGTATG
Source organism: uncultured Ruminococcus sp. (assembly GCA_902767115.1). Classification (GTDB taxonomy): domain Bacteria; phylum Bacillota; class Clostridia; order Oscillospirales; family Ruminococcaceae; genus UBA3855. The sequence continues at coordinate 549 of CACXGK010000031.1, read as the reverse complement.
TACGGCTGTTCACCTACATTTTCGGACACAAGGACATCACCCACTTTGTCAACAACTTCACTACCATCATCCTTCTGGGTCCCATGCTCGAAGAAAAATACGGCAGTAAGGACTTAGCCGGCATGATCGTGATCACCGCCCTCATCGGCGGACTTGTGAACGTCCTGTTTACCACAACAGGGGTTCTGGGCGCAAGCGGCATTGTGTTCCTGTTCATCATCCTGTGCTCGTGTACCTCCGTTTCGGACGGTAAGATCCCACTGACGCTCGTTCTGGTCGTGGCGATCTATATCGGGCAGGAGATCCTCACAGGGCTCACCGTCAATGACAATATTTCCCATCTCGGACATATCGTCGGCGGCGTGTGCGGTATCGCATTCGGGCTGTTTTATCAGCGTGGAAAACCCAAGGCTTCATAATTTTTTTAAGGCTGCAAAAAAATTGCAGCCTTCAGTCTGTCAAAAAACATTCTTGAAAACGTGAAGCAAACGCAAAAGTTTTTGGTCCAGCTTTTTTCAAAAAGCTGGTCAGGTCCAGGGCTGAAAGCCC
>CACXGK010000030.1 GCA_902767115.1 uncultured Ruminococcus sp. | reverse complement strand
TCCACCACGACCGCAGCCGGTGAGACCACTGCGGCTGGTGCAGCAGAGACCACCGCAGCCGAGACCCAGGCACAGACCGAAGCGCCTGCCGCTGTCAATACTACCCAGGCTCCGGCAGCAGATCCCACCCCTGCACCGGCAGAGGAACCGTCCCCGTCTGTGAACACCAACGCACCGGAAATGAGCTTCACCTCCGGCGGTATGACCGTCAATGTGGGCGAGAGCGCACTGGCATTTGTATCGGGTGTGGGCTATAACAGCTTTGATTCGTCGCCGAGCTGCCTTGGCAACGGCGAGGACATCAACTACTACTACAACGACTACACCCTCTATGTCTGGAACGACAACGACAGCTATCGTCTGATCGGCATCGACATCCAGGGCGGCGATGCCACGACCAGCCGTGGCATCAAGGTCGGTTCAAGCGTGAACGATGTGACCGCCGCTTACGGCACAGGCTACACCGAGGAGAACGGCGATTATGTCTATCGCTATGACAACAATTGCAGCCTGCGTTTCACGATCGAAGGCGGCACTGTCACCTTCATCAGCTATAACCAGGATAACTAAACTGCGGGTGCAGGGCTGCATAGTCCTGCCGAGGGTGGTTTAGGAGGGGCGAGTAGCCCCTCCTAAGTCGGCGCACAGCCGACAAAAAACACCGTAATGATGAAAAGGGCTGCCCCCCAAAGCGGACGGCAGCCCTGATTTGTAGGAAAAGGAGTGCGATGCTATGGTATTCAGCAGCACAGTCTTTTTGTTTCTTTTTTTGCCGGTGGTATTCGGGCTGTACTGCCTGATCCCGGAACGGCATATCCGCAACGGACTTCTCATCATTGCAAGCCTTGTGTTCTATGCATTTGGTGAGCCGTTTGTGGTGTTCCTGATGGTTCTGTCCATCCTCATCAACTACCTGCTCGGACGCATGATGGGCGCCGGCAAGGGCGCCAGAAAAGCCGCCCTGTGGCTCTCCGTCCTCTGGAATCTGGGACTGCTCGGCGTGTACAAATACGCAGGGTTCTTCACGGAATGCCTCAACTACCTGCCGTTTGTGAACCTCCCTGTCCCCCACATCCCGCTGCCCATCGGCATTTCCTTCTTCACCTTCCAGGCGATGAGCTATGTGATCGATGTGTACCGGGGGGATATTCGCATCCAGAAAAATCCGTTCCGGCTTTTGCTCTATATCACGCTGTTTCCGCAGCTCATTGCAGGTCCTATCGTCAAGTACAAGGACGTCGAGGACCAGCTTGCCTACCGCCCGATGAATGCGCAGCAGATCGCCGGGGGCATCCGGCGGTTCATCATTGGCTTGTCGAAAAAGCTGCTCATTGCGGATACCATCGCCGTGGCAGCCGATCACGTATTTGCCCTTGACAAGGCGGAGCTGACTGCGCCGCTGGCATGGCTGGGGGCAGTGAGCTATACGCTCCAGATCTATTTTGATTTCAGCGGCTATAGTGACATGGCGATCGGTCTTGGCGCAATGTTCGGGTTTACGTTCAAGGAGAACTTCAACTATCCCTACTACTCCACCTCCATCACGGAATTCTGGCGCAGATGGCACATTTCCGTGTCCACCTGGTTCAAGGAATACCTCTACATCCCTCTTGGCGGCAACCGCAAGGGCAAGACTCGCACCATCCTCAATAAGTGGATCGTGTTCTTCTGCACCGGTCTCTGGCACGGCGCTGCCGGGACGTATGTGCTCTGGGGTCTGCTCAACGGCGCTTTGATGATGCTCGAAAGCCTGTTCGGCGTCGGAAAGAAGGACGCAAAGCCGCACCCGTTCGTGCGTGGCTTCGGGCGCATTTACACCATGCTGATGGTGGTGATGTGCTTTACGGTATTCCGTGCGGAGAGCATCTGGCAGGGACTGCATTTCTGGCGGACGATGTTCGGCTTCGGCATTGCGGACAAGGTACACCAGACCATCGGAAAAGCGCTGTTCCTCCAGGAATGGAATCCCCTGATGATCGTGACCTTCGTGCTGGCAGTGATCTTCTCGCAGCCTGTCCTGACCTTCTGCAAACGCAAGCTTGCCGGCGCCGGTCACAAGACCCAGGCGGTCATGCAGTTTTTCAGCTATGCCGGAACGCTGCTGCTGCTTGGAATCTGCCTGCTGTATCTGTCGTCGGGTACGTACAGCCCGTTCATCTATCTGAATTTCTAAGGGGGTGCTTTTGGGTTGAAACTGATGAAAAAAGCGGCTTATATCGCCTATACACTGGTATTCTTTGCAGCCTGCGCCGTACCGGGCGCAATGCTCTTTGTGCCGTCGCAGGAGGACGGCTCCGCCGAAAAGCGCCAGCTTGCAGCGCTGCCATCCCTCACAAACGAGGATGGCACGTTCAATACTGATTTCAATAGCGAAGCCATTGCCTACGTGTCCGACCATTTCGGATTCCGCGGCAAGCTCGTCACCGTGGACGCTGCGCTCAAGAGCAAAGCCTTGCAGTACTCCGCCGAGCCGAAGGTCACCATCGGCACCGACGGCTGGCTCTACTATACCCAGACGCTGAATGATGCCACCGGCGTTCCGACCGTGTCGGAGCTGGGCATCCGGAATATCGCCTACAATCTGCAAATGTCCGATGCCTATGTCCGGTCGAAGGACAGCGAGCTGATCGTTGCCATCGTTCCGAACAAGGCGAGCATCTATCCGGAGCATATCCCGTACAATTACCAGAGCACCGGCATGACCGGCAATTACGGCAATCTTGCCGAGGTCGTCAAGGGCACCGATCTTCACTGGTGTGATCTCTGCACGCCGCTGAAGGATGCGGCAAATCTGCCGGGCTTTACGGTCTACCACCGGCTCGACACCCACTGGAACAATCTTGGTGCACTGGTTGGCTGCCGGACGCTGCTGGAGAGCATGGACAAGGACACCGGCAATCTGCCGGAGCTGACGGACTCGCTGACCGTGACCCACGACTGGGAGGGCGACCTCCAGCAAATGCTGTTCCCCGGCGTTTCTGACCCGGATGACCAGTATGATCTCGGCATGACGACGACCTATCAGTATCAGGGACGTTTCAAGGACGTGGATGATCTGGTCATCAACACGACCTGCGAGGGGGCAGAGGGGAGCATGATGATGTTCCGTGACTCGTTCGCACGGGCGGCGATTCCCTTTCTTTCGGAGAATTTCGGGAACGTGCGCTACTGCCGTGCAAGACCGAACCCCTACTATTCGCTCGAAAACGAGCATTTCGATTATGTCGTCATGGAGATCGCCGAGCGCAATATCGCATGGCTCCAGAAGGAAGCCCCCATGCACGCAGCGCCCGAAGCCGAGCCCCTTCCAAGCCCTCACGCCATGCGCAGCGGCACACTCAATACAGCGCAGAACGGTTCGCTGTATTTCCAGCTTTACGGCACGCTTGACCTGCCGGACGACCTGAATACCGCCTGCGACTATGTGGTGACGCTCACCGCACCGGACGGCACGGCGCAGAGCTATCTTGCGTATCACTGCTATGAAGCCGACCTTCTGGGTGAGGAGGAGATCGGAGATAACGGCTATTCGCTTTATATCCCGGCGGAAAACCTCACGCCCGACACCGCATACCAGGTGTCTCTCACCTTCCGTGCGCCAAAGCAGATCATCGGGTATGATCTTGGCAGCGTGACCTACACCGCCCCGGCGGCACCGTAACAAAAGAGAGCCCCCTTCCACGCAATTGCGGAAGGGGGCTCAGTCTGTCAAAAAACTATTCTTGAAAGCGTGAAGCAAATGCAAAAGTTTTTGGTCCAGCTTTTTTCAAAAAGCTGGTCAGGTCCAGGGCTGAAAGCCCTGGTC
>CACXGK010000029.1 GCA_902767115.1 uncultured Ruminococcus sp. | reverse complement strand
TTCTTCTGCCCGGATGTAGACTTCATCATCGACATCGGCGGTCAGGATATCAAGTGCTTCAAGATCAAGAACGGCACCATCGATTCCATCATGCTCAATGAGGCGTGCTCCTCCGGCTGCGGCTCGTTCATCCAGACCTTTGCGATGGCGATGGGCTATGATATTGCGGAATTCTCGCAGATGGGCTTGTTTGCAGAGCATCCGGTGGAGCTGGGCTCACGCTGCACGGTCTTTATGAACAGCTCTGTCAAGCAGGCACAGAAGGACGGTGCGACCGTGGAGGATATTTCCGCCGGTCTGTCCTCGTCCATCATCAAGAATGCGATCTATAAGGTCATCCGTGCCAGAAGCGTGGATGAGCTCGGCAAGAATATCGTCGTACAGGGCGGTACCTTCCTGAATGACGCCGTGCTGCGCTGCTTTGAGCGTGAGATCGGCAGAAATGTCATCCGTCCGGCAATTTCCGGGCTGATGGGTGCCTTCGGCGCTGCGATCTACGCCAAGGAACAGGCGGCACTTTCCGGACAAGCCGAAAGCGGTCTGATCTCTCCGGAAAATCTGGAGCATTTCTCCTACACGTCCAAGAACGTCCGCTGCGGCGGCTGTACTGCCAACTGCCAGCTCAATATCATCAAGTTCTCGGACGGCGGCAGATTCGTCTCCGGCAACCGCTGCGAAAAAGGCGCCGGCATCAAGCGTGAGACGGAAGTCCCCGATCTCTATGCCTACAAGTACGACTCCCTCATGCAGATCGCCCGTCAGGAACCGACCGCCAAGCGTGCGACCGTGGGCATTCCGATGGTACTCAGCTTCTATGAGCAGCTTCCCCTGTGGCACGCTTTCTTCACAAAGCTTGGATTTGCCGTGGAAATTTCCGGTGAATCCGACCGCAAGATGTACTTCAAGGGACAGCAGACCATCCCCTCGGATACCGTCTGCTACCCGGCAAAGCTCGCACACGGGCATATCGAAACATTGCTCGAAAAGGGTGTGGATTTCATCTTCTGGCCGTGCATGACGTATAATTTCGCAGAGCCGGATACCAACAACCACTTCAATTGTCCGGTCGTTGCGTACTATCCGGAGCTGATGCGTGCCAACCACAGTGGTCTGAACAATGACAATTTCATCTATCCTTACATCGACATCAATGACAAGAAGCAACTGATCCGTGCCATGAAGAAGCCGCTGGAAAAATACGGTGTCAGCGGCAGGCAGATCAGCCTTGCTGCCGATGCAGCGTATGCCGCACATGAGGCATTCCGTGCGGACATCCAGAAAAAGGGACAGGAGATCATCGCCCGTGCCAGAGCGGAGGGCAGAAAGATCATCGTGATCGCCGGCAGACCCTACCATCTCGACAAGGAGATCAACCACGGACTGCACAAGCTCATCACGAGTCTGGGACTTGCAGTCGTGACGGAGGAAAGCGTTGCACCGCTGGGCGAAATGCCGGAGCTGCACGTTTACAACCAGTGGACATACCACAGCCGTCTGTACCGTGCCGCCCAGTATGTCACCACCCAGCCGGATATGCAGATGGTGCAGCTTGTATCGTTCGGATGCGGCATTGACGCCATCACGACCGACGAGGTGCGCAGCATCCTCGAATCCCACGGCAAGCTCTACACCCAGCTCAAGATCGACGAGATCAACAACCTCGGCGCTGCCAAGATTCGCTTGCGTTCGCTGCTGGCGGCGATGAATAAACAGTAGATACAATCAGGAATCAGGAATGAGGAATGGAAGTCCGCTTTGCCGGATGGAAATTCCTAATTCCTAATTTCTCATTCTATAAAGGAGGTAATCCCCCGAATGGACATCGAACTCGGAAAAGACGGGTATCCGATCTTTACTCCGGAAATGAAAAAGACACACACGATCCTGATCCCGATGATGCTGCCGATCCATTTTGAGATCCTGGTGAGCGTGTTCGGGCAGTACGGGTACAAGTGCGAGGTCATGAAGAACGAGTCCCGGAATGTCGTGGACGAGGGCTTGAAGAATGTACACAATGATACCTGCTATCCGGCACTTCTGTGCATCGGGCAGTTTATGGACGCCCTGAAAAGCGGCAAGTACGACGTGAACAAGGTCGCACTGATGCTGCCGCAGACCGGCGGCGGCTGCCGTGCATCGAACTATATTTATTTGCTGCGCAAGGCACTCAAGGACACATTTCCGCAGGTGCCGGTCATTTCGCTGAATTTCGTGGGACTTGAAAAGGATCCCCGGAACGGCTGGCATATGTCCATGCCGGAGCTGATCAAGGCGCTGTACGGCATGATGTATGCCGATATGCTCATGAGCCTGTACAACCAGTGCCGCAGCCGGGAGCTCATCAAGGGCGCATCCAAGAAGGTGCTTGACCGCTGGACAAGAAAGGTCATCGCCATCCTCAAGACACGGGATTTCATCAGCACCAAGAAGTATTACAAGCAGATGCTTGATGATTTTGCGAAGGTCGAGCGTTCGTCCGTGCCCCGGATCAAGGTCGGCATCGTGGGTGAGATCTATGTCAAGTTCTCCCCCCTCGGCAACAACCACCTCGAAGATTTTCTGATCTCCGAAGGCTGCGAGCCGGTCGTGCCGTCACTGATGGAATTCATCCTGTACTATTTGTCGAACAAGATCACAGACGTGGAAATTTACGGCAAGCGCACCGCTGCCACACCGGTATTTCATATGCTGTACAAGATGTTCCTTGCCAGGGAGAAGGACACCATCAAGCTGATGAAGCAGCACGGCGTTTTCGATCCGCCGCATGATTTCGAGCATCTGAAGAAATCGGTGCAGCAGTACATCGGACTCGGCGTCAACATGGGTGAGGGCTGGCTGATCCCGGCAGAAATGGGCGCCTTGGCAGACAGCGGATGCGAGAACATCATCTGCACCCAGCCGTTTGGCTGCCTGCCGAACCACATCATCGCCAAGGGCATGAGCCGTGCCGTCAAGGAGCACCACCCGAATGCCAACATCATCGCCATCGACTACGACCCCGGTGCGACCCGTGTCAACCAGGAGAACCGCATCAAGCTGATGCT
>CACXGK010000028.1 GCA_902767115.1 uncultured Ruminococcus sp. | reverse complement strand
TGCCGATCTCGGATTGCATCCTGATGATCCGGTCGCATAACCCGTTCTACTGCACCAAATATCCCATCGAGACGCATCCGAATTACATGTATCTGGGGGATTTTGAGGCGGCGAATCAGTTCGATGTCAAAACGATTCATTCAGTTTCCGTCGCTGAATTCGAGCGCCGATGCCAGCAAAAGAATGTTGATACAAATAGCAATTTACCAGCGCCGGAAAAAGAAACACTTGACATTTTCTTCCGGCGTGAGGAAATCGAAATTACCTACGAAACCTACGGAGATATTGAGCAGTATGCGGATGCTGCGCTTTCAGATATTTCCGAGGAATATGCGGACGATGCGCCGAAGTATGGAGCGCTTTCCGAACTGGAGCGTTTTGACTTAGGTGAGCCCATCTGCGAACCGAGAAAGGAGGTGAGCAGCGATGAAGATGGCGCAAGCACCGTAGAGGTGCAGGAGGGCTGCCGTTACACCGTCCCCGATGGGAATGTGCAGCACATCGAGGGGCTGGGCGCGGCGGCAGTTGAAAAGGCAGTCGTTTCGGACGCAGAGCATTATGTCGAAGCGATACCGGACGACTATTTACGGGATTCCGATGCATTTGGCTTTGGTTACGAGGAAGATTATTTTTAATTGATCTTTCGCACAAAAACAGAAAGAGGGTACACAAATGAAAACGAAAAAGAAACTGTTTACAAGAATGATGAGCCTGCTGGTAACGGTGCTGTCGCTCGGTCTGGTACTGAGCTTTGCGGCTGTTCCGGCGAGTGCTGCCGAGGTTCCCACCGAGGAGATCGTGGCGGTGGAGAATGCTCCTGACGCCCACACGTCAGCGCAGCTTTTCGCCTGGAATCCGTCCATTGTGGCGCACGCCGAGGGCGCGGATGAGGGCAACGACGGCAGCACTACCGGTGCCACGGCGGAATCATCCTACAACACGGTGCTGACGTTCTTCATCACCTGGCTGCGCCGTATCGGTGCGGCGGTCGCGCTCATCGGCGGCATCATGTTCGGTCTGGCGATCAAGGACAACAACGCCGATCAGAAGCAGGCAGGCTTGATGACGATGGTCGCAGGCTTTGTGGTTGTGGCGATCTGCCTTGCATCGACCATGTTCGACCTGTTCTCTTGATGACAAATCAGAAGGAGCCCCGGTTCGTCCGGGGCATTCCTTAGAAAGGAGGAGCTATGCAGCTACTACATTTCGCATCCACGCTGATGCTGAGCGGCGAAATTTTGCTCCCGCCGGATGCGAGCATCGCCAGTCCCTCGGATGCGGTGGAGCATTTGCTCATGCACATTGATTTCGCCCGGTGGATCTCGCGTGTCGGCGGACTGGTGGCGTTTATCGGCGCGATCAAATTCGCACTGTCCATCAAGTCCGAGGATGCACGCGAACAATTGCAGGCGGCGCTTATAATGGTGTCGGGTTTCATGATCCAGGCGGCGATCGGGAATCTGGGTGTGTTCGATCTGCCGGATGTTTACACAGATGCGGCGGCAACGCAGGAATTCCGCTCCATTCTCGATTTTATCGGCGGTTGGTCGCACAGAGTCGGGGCATTGGCAATGCTGCTGGGCGGCGTGATCTTCGGATTGGCGGCAAAGGACAGCAATCCCGGCTCCAAAATCTCCGGACTGAAAACGATGGCAGCCGGCGGCATGACGGTTGCGGTGTCCGGCATTTTAAGCACATTCGTGCAGTAAGGGGGATGCTATGAAATACTGGAAATCAGGCGCATCACTCCGAAGATACCGGTTCACAGTGCGCCAAAAGATTTACATGATCGTGTTTATTGTGATGATGCTGCTTTCCAGTCCGCTGGTCGTTCATGCCGATGTGCTGGGCTACCGGATCATGGATGTATACGCAGAAATCACGCAGAATGTGCTGGAAACGAACGATATTTTGCAGAGCGCCTATGAATTTGCAAAGCTCTCGCCCTATAACATCGTGAACGGTCTGTTCTACCACCATTCCCCGCAGGAGGGTGTGCTGCGAACCGTTCACAATGCCTCGCAGACGGCAGGGCTTGCGGTCGCAACGTTGCTGCTATTCGTAGATTTCTTCCGGAAATCCGTCAATTTTGAATGGTCGTCCAAATGGGAAAACGTGCTGCTGTTTCTCATCAAAATTCTCGTCATGAAGCAGGTCGTGCAGAACGCAGATGTCATCATCAGCAGTCTGTACGCGCTGTTCAATTACGTCAATGATGCGGTGCTGGGCGCGGCGAATGAGCTGGATTTTCTGCCCTGCGGCAGGGTGGTCAATTACTATTGGACAGACCAGAACGGCGCACTCAAAGCGGCGATCACGCAGGGCTGGTGGAATTATTGGCAGGAGCATTTTAATGCAAGCTATACCTACAAATACGTCATTTCCAAGGACGCTGTCGAGATGTTCTTCCCCGGTGCGAGTGCGCATTGGCTGGATGGGTTTGCAGACACGGCATTCGGCGCTGACCGGAAAACCATCCTGGAATATGACTTGTTCGGGTCGGGCATTGACGACTTTGAGAACCCGACCACAATGGTCAATTTTATGCCGACCTTGCAGATGATTTTGGTGCAGCCGTATTTCTGGATTTTAAAAGCCTGTGCGTATCTGGTATACGTCATCACCATCGGGCGCGTGTTTGAACTGTGCCTGTACACGCTGTTTGCGCCGCTGCCACTCTCGACATTCGCATCGGACACCACGCATGAGGTCGCGAAAAGCTTCCTCAAAAACTACATTGCCGTCGTCCTGCAAGTATCAGTGATCGTGGCAATGTTCTCGGTATATATCGCCGTAACGCTGCAACTCAACACGATGATACGTTCGTCCACGGGAATGGCGTTTTTGAAGTTTGTAGCACTGCTGGCACTCGCAGGCGGCGTGCTGAAAAGCAGCTCGTGGGCAAGGAAAATCTGCGGCATTGGGTAAGGAGGAGTTATGATCGAAGTCAAAATTCCTGCGGACATTCAGGAATACAAATCGAAACTGATCGCCGGATTGTCCGTCCGGCAGGTCATTGCCATCGGCGGCGCACTCGTGACAACGGTTCCGGTCGGAGTGTATTTTCATGACAAAATCTCACCGGACTATCTGCTCTGGATCATCATGCTCATGGTCGTGCCGTTTGTCGGGTACGGGTTTGTGCGTTTCAAGGGGATGCCGTTTGAACAGTTTATCGTCGTGTTATGGCGGTTTTATTTCGAGCCGCAGCGCCGTGTGTATGAGGATACGGATGCCAATTTGTTTGCGGAATTGAACACAGAGCTCACAGCGCTGGACATTTTGCAGCAGCGGATGGATGCCGGAGAGTATGAAGAATCCGAACAGGAATGGAGGGGATAAAATGCTGAATGTTTTCAAAAAAGCGCCATCAGAAATGACAGCGCGGGACATAGACCGAAAGCTTGAAACAGAGCAAAAACGTGCCATCGGCAAGCGCAAACGCAGTCTGCGGGAACACCGGAAGGTCAAGAAAACGACCATTCAGACGATGCCGTATGAGTGCTTTGTGAGCAATTATGTCATGCTCAATAAGAGCAATGTCAAAATTGGCAACGAAACAGCCAATCTGTACAGCAAGACGTATCTGGTGCCGGATGTGAATTATTCCGCCCTCACGCAGGCGCAGCAGCTCGAAAAAATGCAGAACTACATTGACCTCTTAAACGGCTTTGACAGCTCGGTTTCCGTGCAGATCTCCATCGTCAACACGAAGATCAACAACGAGGAATTTGCGCGGAATATCCTGCTCAAAGACCAACAGGACGGGCTGAACGATGAGCGTCATGAGTTCAACCAGATCATCACGGATAAGATCATGCAGGGGCAGCGCGGGCTGCACTGCCGGAAGTTCATCACGGTGACGGTCGCGGCAATCAATTTTGATGCGGCGAGCTCCCGGTTTTTCAACATGGAAGCGCACCTCACGACCTGCCTGAACAAGCTCGGCACAGAGCTGATTCCCTTAACGGCAAACGAACGGGTGCGCCTGATGGCGGACATTCTGCGCGATGTCAACACGGAAATCAGACCATGCAGCCGCGAGGAATTTGCAAGGCGCTCCGAGAAAATGCTGTGCTGTCCGGACTATTTTGAATTCAAGCGTGACTATTTCATGTATAACAATAAGTACGCACGTTGCCTGTATTTTAAGCGCCTGCCGCAGCAGGTCGGAGATACGCTGTTCAAGGAATTGATCGAATTAAACCAGAGTCTCATCATCTCAAAGAACGTGGAATTTGTCGAGCCGTCCGAAGCGCTCACGCTTTTGCAGCGGAAGATCACCGACATGAAGCAGGAGGAGATCACCAAGGTGCGCAAGGCTGCCGAAGCATCGAAGGGCGCATTTGTCGATCCCATCGAGGGCTCACAGCTTGCCATTGACAAGGCGCAGGCGCAAGAATTTTTGCTCGATTTACAGGAGCGCGGGCAGAAAATGACGCTCTGTCAATTCCTTGTGATGCTGACAGCGGACAGCCGCGAGGAGTTGGAAAAGAACACCGAAGCGGTCAGCATCGTGCTGCGCAAATACCAGATCGAGCCGATCAGCGCACCCTATCGGCAGGAGCAGGCATTCGCGTCGGTGCTGCCGGTGGGCAATTCCATTTCGTATGACAAGGAGCATAATATTCAGGTGCGGCGGACTTTGTCTTCGGAGAGTACGGCGGTATTTATGCCGTTCAATGCCATTGAGCTGATGCATGAATTCGGGCTGTATTACGGCACAAATCAGATGACGAAAAACATCATTCTCTTTGACCGGAAACAGCTCAAAAATCCGAATGGGTTTATTTTCGGCGTTCCCGGCAGCGGCAAAAGTGTCACAGC
>CACXGK010000027.1 GCA_902767115.1 uncultured Ruminococcus sp. | reverse complement strand
TCCTGCCGAGGGAGGTTTAGGAGGGGCGAGGAGCCCCTCCTAAGTCGGCGCAAGCCGACAAAAAAGCCTAAGTTGTTAGCATTGGTTGGGGGTGGGGGCTTTGGCAGAGACAGTGGGTCATGCACCGATGAAATCCTCGATCTTTGCGTCCTTGTCGCCTGCACCGACGGCGGCTGCGTACTGAAGGACGATGGCGGCGTCAAGCGCATTGATCGTGCCGTTGCCGTCTACGTCTGCCATTTTCTGCTGGGCATCGCTTAATGTCGGGGCATTGCCGGCGCCGATCTCGGCGGCTGCGATCAGAATTTGTGCGGCATCCGATGCATTCACGAGGTTATCCCCGGTCACGTCACCAAGGATGGTAGGTTCAGCAGCTTCTGCCGTGATGTGCAGGATGTACAGCTCCTCGCCGCTGTTGGCAATGGCTGTATCTCCGCCCACGGCGCTGATATCGTCAAAGATGAGCGGTACAACGACATTGTTGTTCTTGTCGATAACGCCGTACTTTCCGTCCTTCTGAACCGAGAAGAACGTCTCATTGTCATTGAAGGCATTCTCATATTCACACGGAATGACGATGTTGCCGGTATGGTCGATATAGCCAATGCCTTCCTGCGTCTGCACAGCCGCATACGCCTTCTTGAACCCGGTGTACGGCTCAAAGGGGAGGATCTCACTCTGCGGTGTGCCATCCCTGTCGATCACAGACCACTGCTCATCCTCGTTCTGTATCCAAAAGTAGTCAGAGGCAGCAGACAGCCAGAAGTTCTGAACAGCCGGCTCGATCACAAAATTGCCGGTCTTATCGATCAGACCTCTCTTGCCATCAGAATCGGTGACAACAGCACGGCCATTACAGAAGGCGGTAACATCGTCATACGTCGGTTCGATCGCAAAATTGCCGTTCGTATCCAAAAAGCCGGCATGATAAAAGTATTCCTCCTCCGTGGTGCGCTCCGTATCTATAATGTAATAGGGGGCAAGCCCATCGTAAAAAGTGGTCGGTCCGGCATATCCGGTCTGGATCTGCGCTGTGATCTCGTCACTGAGGACTGCGACTGTCTCACCCTTTGCATTGATGATCTGGTATTCCTTGGTGACAGCCTGACTATCTGCCTCCGTATTGGTCAGACCGACCCAGGCATACTCGGTCATGGTGCTGCCGCAGAAGTAGGGCTCGTGTTCAAACAGCACATTGCCCTCCAGATCGTAGTATTCCACATTGCCAAAGACCGTATCCTCATCGGTGAATTCCTTGTCCGGATAGAGGGAACGGATGAGCGCCGGGTCATGAAGCTCTAAGCCCATCTCCGGACCGTTGCTCATTAACGATAAGACACCATTGAAAGCCTCAAAATACCCACAGTTGTACCCCGAACCGACATCTCTTAGGGGAATAATGGTATCGCCATTCTTGTCCACGACCGCAAATGCATTGCTTGTGCCCTGTACCTCCGGGTTTTCCGGGTCGGTAAAGACATAGTCGTTGATCTGGACGCCGAATAATCCGCTGCCGATGTAATACGTGATGAGCCTGGAACCCGTATTGTCGGCATTGACGGTAAAGGGAGAGATTGTCACATCATAGCTGTCATTTGCATCGGATACTGCTTGTACCTGTGCCTGGATGTCTGCGCCTTCCGCAGCCGCCGGCAAAGGCAGCATCGTGCCGGAAAGCAGAGCAAGCGCTGTTGCCCATGTGATACATTGTTTGGTTTTCTGTTTCATGGTGTCACCTCCGAATGGATTTGTCCCGGTAGGGTGCCGGGGGATGGGTTGATGAATATGCTGCTATTTTCAGAAACGCCCCACGCAAAGTGAATTTGTGTGGGGCGTTTGCTATTAGCCGAGTGTAATCACGATCTCGTTGGTAACGGTCAGGTCTGCTGCCTTGATGTAAGCAGCATCCTGGGTCTTGCCGTTGACGGAAACGGACTTCACGCCGGACTGTACGTGGTTCGGGTTCTGGACATCGATGTTCAGGCACTTGCCACGGAACACCTTCTTCATCTTGAAGCCGTCCCATTCTGCCGGAATGGATGGGCTGATGGTGATGCCGTCTGCATCCGGACGAATACCGCAGATACCCTCGGTGCAGCCGACCATGACCGTGGATGCCGTACCGGTCAGCCAGTGAACATGGCTTCTGCCTGCGAACGGGGATGCCTTGGACTCGGTGAACTGACCGTGAACATACGGCTCCAGTACACGAATCTCTGCCTTGTCATTCAGAGTCGCCGGCGAGGACTCCTTGAAGTACTCAAACGCTCTGTCGCCGTGACCTAAGAGACCCTCTGCAAGGATCAGCCAGCCCTGGGACTGGGAGAAGATACCGCCGTTTTCCTTCGTATCAGCGTTGAAAATGTGCATCAGTGCGCCGTCAAAATAATGCTCCTTGTACGGCGGTTCGAGAAGCTTTGCGCCGTAGGGGGTGTTCAGGATGCTGTGAACGCTCTCCATTGCCGCATCTGCCTGCTGCTCGCTTGCGAACTTCGAGATAACAGACCAGGACTGCGGGTTGAGCCACATATTTGCCTCCGGGTCCTTCTTGGCACCAACGATCACGCCGTCCTCACGGATGCCACGGATGAATCTGTCCTCATCCCAGCACTTCTCCAGCGAATCGCCCAGTGCCTTCTGCACCTTGTCGATATATGCCACATACTCTGTATCGTTCTTCTCCTGTGCCATATCACGGATCACGCTCATTGCGTAATAGAGCTGGAACGCCACGAAGGTGGACTCGCCCTTCTTGCCCAGACGCAGGCAGTCGTTCCAGTCTGCGTGCAGACCTGCCGGCATTGCGTGGTCGCCCATGTGGTTCATGGAGAAGTCGATCGCCTTCTTCAGATGCTCATAAACGGTCGCCTCACCGCCGCCTTCCTCGGCATAGGTGATGACCTCATCGAGGAAGCCCTTATTGCCGGACTCGCCGATGTACTTGACAATGGTCGGGAACAGCCAGAGTGCGTCATCTGCACGATAGGACGGATGTCCGGTCTCCTTGGCATAAACGCTGTGCTCGTCGTTCTCGTCCGGGCAGGTCTCGTGACCGGCGTTGTGGTCGAACTTCACGAGCGGCAGACCGCCGCCGTTGGAAACCTGTGCGGACAGCATGAAGCGAATTTTCTCGGCTGCCATCTCCGGGTCAAGGTGGATGATACCTTGAATATCCTGCACAGTATCACGGTAGCCGTAGCCGTTGCGCAGACCGCAATAAATAAAGGAAGCAGCTCTCGACCAAATGAAGGTGATGAAGCACTGGTATGCATTCCACACATTCATCATGTTGTTGAATTCCTCGGACGGTGTCTCGACAACGAAGCGCTCCAGCTTGCCGTGCCAGTAAGCCTTGAGCGCAGCAATCTCCTCATCGACCACGCCTGCCTTCTCATAGCGAGCCATGATCTCGGCGGACTCGGCGTCATTCTTCTGACCGAGCAGATACACGAGCTCACGGGTCTCACCCGGCTGGAGGGTGATCTCGGTGCGGAGCGCACCGCAGGCATTGGAGTTGAAGTTCATCTCGTCTGTACACTTGCCGTTCTCGACCATGATCGGGTTGGAGTAGGTTCTGTAGGGACCGATGAACTTGTCCAGGTTGCCGCAGCCGTCGAGCACGTCAGCGCCCATCATGCCGAAGAAGCGCTCACGGTGGTTGGAGCCGTCAGCCCACTTGCCGGAATTCTCGTTGATGTGCTGGAGGATCTTGTTACCCTTGCGCTCGGTACGGGTGATGAACAGGGTGTACTGCAAGTTCACCTGATCCTGCTCGTAGTTGTTGTCGTTGGTGAACTCGATAAAGCCGAACACAGACAGCGTTCTCGGCTTGGAATCGTTGTTGGTGATCTTCGTGCGCCAAACCTCGTAGGTCTGACCCTGCGGTACATAATAGGTGGTCTCGGTGCCGATCTTCGCATACTCGGAGGTCATCACGGAGTAAGCGGTACCGTGGCGGCATTCGGACTTGTAGGTATCGAGCGGCTTGCCGACGGGCTGCCAGGTCGCAGACCAGAAATCGCCGCTTTCGGCGTCACGCAGGTAGATGTATCTGCCGGGGAGTGCCATCATGGAATTGAAGCGGAATCTCACGATTCTGCCGTTTGCACCGGACTGCACGAAGCTGTAGCCGGCAGCGTTATTGGAAATGATTGCGCCATACGCCGGGCTGCCGAGGTAGTTGACCCAGGGGGCAGGGGTATCCGGACGGGTGATGACGTATTCCTTGTTTGCAAGATCAAAATAGCCGTACTGCATAGGTTGATTCTCCTTTATCGGGGGATTATGGACTTGTGTAACGAACACTACACATATCTATATTGTAACATAGTGTACGCAAATTTGCAAGGGGTTTTAGAAATTTTGCTGTGATTTTTCTTGCACTCCCACAAAAAGAACCGCAGGAGGTGCCACCTGCGGTTCCTATACTTTATTAGTGGCTGCCACGGGCTTCCTTGTTTTTGTACTTGCCCCGGATGGACAAACCGATGGTGCCGTCTGCGATCAGTGCGGTCACGTAGCCGGTAAAGCTGAAATCAAATCCGACCTGTGACATATTGATGATCGACAGAAGCAATGCCGCAACATCCAGCCCCAGAATGACATAGAACAGGATCCATGTCTTTTGCTTGCCGAGATCCTTGCCGAAGGTGAGGAGCAGGAGGTCACAGCCCTTGATGGCGGTCAGGATGCAGATGACGATCAGCAGCGGTGTGACGGTATAGAACGCCAGATCAACGATCACTGTCAGCGCACACACGCCGACGTGCAGCAGCATGAAGGCTTTATAGAATTTCGCAGCCTTCTTGTCGAAGTTCTGGATGAGATACACAGCACCCGTGATGAGCATCGACAGCACAAATGCCATCAGCAGGACATTGGTCAGATTCGAGCAGCGGTCGGTCAGTGTCGCTGCCTTGACCGCATCCACAATAAAATGGACTGTAGCACCAATGGTGCCGAGCATCATAACGATCATGATACCGAGATGAAATTTGGTTAATGCGCCGGACTGTTTCATAGTTTGCCTCCTTTGGATCATAGTTGTTTTGGGGATGGGATAGATGTGCCGTCTGACATCATGCATAATTATATCATAGATTTGTTAATTGCTTTTTATTATTTGTATGAACAAACTATAAATTAAAATCCACAGCCATCGCAGGCGAAACAGGGGTACAGCTTTCGGATTTTGTTGGGTAATCATACAGGAATATAGATAAAGAAGCGCAAGGTGGCAGCCCTGCGCTTCTTCGCTTTTGTGTGAAAATAGTGGAGATACTTACTTCTATTTCATTATACACCCAAAATCCAGTTTTGTCAAGGGTTTTCATTGACATTCCACTCGAAATATGCTACAATAGTATTGCCGCCATCTCCGCCCGTAACTGGAAGGAGGTGAAAAAAGTGGGGATTATTACATCCTTTCTGGTGTCAGTCGCAGCGGGCGTGGTTTCTTACTACATCTGCAAATGGCTTGACGAGCATCAGAAGTAAAATCCAAGGCGGCATAAGCCTAAATGAAGAAGCGCAGGGTGGCCGCCCTGCGCTTCTTCGCTTTTGTGAAAACAGTGTTTTCGGGATTATTACATCTTATGTGTATATTATACACCCAAAATCCAGTTTTGTCAAGTGCTTTCGCAAAAATTACGCCATGCCGGCAGTGATGATCGCCATTGCGTAGACCTCCTCGGCATTGCAGCCACGGGAGAGGTCGTTGATCGGTGCGTTCAGACCCTGGAGGATCGGACCGTATGCTGCGTAGCCGCCGAGTCTCTGTGCGATCTTGTAGCCGATGTTACCAGCCTCGATCAGCGGGAAGATGAAGGTGTTTGCCTGACCGGCAACCTTGGAATCCGGGCACTTGGTCTTGGCAACCTCTGCGGAAACGGCTGCGTCGAACTGGAACTCGCCGTCGATGGTCAGCTCCGGATTGATCTTGCGAGCCTCGATGACTGCGTCGTGAGAAAGCTGCACAGTACCGCCCTTGCCAGAGCCGTAGGTGGAGAAGCTCAGAACGGCAACCTTCGGGTCAATGCCGAAGAATGCTGCGGTTCTTGCAGTTTCCACAGCGACCTCACCGAGCTGCTGTGCAGCGGTCAGGACAACATTGCCTTCCTTGTCCACACGGTCGGAATAGCCGAGGTTGATCGCACAGTCGCCCATTGCGATCTTCTCCTCCACGCCGTCCTTCTCACGGAACAGGATGAAGCTGGAGCTTACGAGGTTGGAGCCCTTCTTGGTCTTGATGATCTGGAGTGCCGGACGAACGGTGTCTGCGGTGGAATAGGTTGCACCGCCGAGCAGAGCGTCAGCCTTGCCCATCTTGACGAGCATGGTGCCGAAGTAGTTGGACTTGGAGAGTGCTGCACGAACCTCGTCCTCGGTCATCTTGCCCTTGCGCAGAGCAGTCATTTCTGCAACCATTGCATCCATCTCCGGATAGGTAGCCGGATCGAGGATAGTGGCAGCGTCTACATTGAAACCGCCTGCCTGTGCAGCAGCCTTGACTTCGTCAACATTGCCGCAGAGGATAACATCCATCAGACCCTCAGCCAGGAGCTTTGCAGCAGCATCGAGGATACGGGCATCGGTGCCCTCAGTGAAAACGATCGTCTTTTTGCTTGCCTTGAGGTTTGCAAGCAGCTTGTCAAACATTGCCATGGGAAAAACCTCCGTGATTTTTAATTGCAAGCCCGGTATGGGCTCATCTATACATTATATTATAGCACATTGTGGGGAGGATTGCAAGATGAATCTGAAAAACTTCACGAAAGAAAAAGAACAGGGTGACAGGATTCAAACCAGTCACCCCGAAAAAACACAAAGCCCCGGCACAGTATCCTGTACCGGGTTTTCTTTGGAGCTGATGGCGGGGTCGCCCCCGCTGGCGAGTTAGCAAAACCTGCAAGTCCGTTTTCTAACGTCCGCAATGATGCTTGCAAGCAGCGCATCAAAGCTGTTCTCAAAAAACCTGAAAAAACACAAAGACCCGACGCATCAAAGCGATGCATCGGGTTTCCTTTGGAGCTGATGACCGGATTCGAACCGGTGACCTACGCCTTACCAAGGCGTTGCGCTACCACCTGTGCCACATCAGC
>CACXGK010000026.1 GCA_902767115.1 uncultured Ruminococcus sp. | reverse complement strand
TCGTACACCTCGCCACGCATCAGATGCACCACATTCCGACAGATCCGATGCACCGGCGCACCGTTCCATTCCTCCACGGGATAGGCATTCAGGAGATCAAAATTCTCGTGGCACCCGTCCACAAATGCGATCGTAAACGGCAGCAGCGTCATACGCCGCAAAATGCTCTGCTCCTTCTTGCTGCCGTCCCAGATAAAGCCGAAATCGCCGCAGACCAGCAGCGTGTCGCCCCTGCGGAGCCTGCGCATCCCACGGGTGTGGAACCGTTTCCACTCGCCGTGCAGATCACCGGTCACATATACCATACAGCGCCCTCCTTTCCGAACATCTTTCATACCTGATTATTATACCACGCAGTATCGGGAAATGTCAAGGGTAAGCCCTACAAAAATCCGAACCTTTTCCACGTCCGCATTAGCAGTCCTGTGGATTATGACGAGTTAGATATGAATTTTTTATGAAATTCACCGATTTTTTCAAAAAGCACTTTGCAAAGGGGTAATTTTTTGGTATAATAAAAGTAGTTTTGCATGAATCTGCATTTTCATGCGACATATCTATCCAGACAGGAGGCCTTGTTCCCTATGAAAAAAAGGATCGTTCCGATCTTTCTGTCCATGCTGCTCGTCTGCTGCTTCTGTGTAAACACACTGACAGCAGGGGCGATCTCGTTCACGCCCAATTTTGACATCAACAGCGCCGCAGGACTGCTTATCAACCTCGATACCGATGAGGTCGTTTACCAGAAGAATGCGGACACCCAGTATATGCCCGGTTCGCTCGTGCAGATCATGGAGGCGGTGATCGTCCTCGAAAATTGCCAGAACCTCGGCACCCGCATCACAGCGGACGGCTCGCTGTATGCCAAGTATTCTGACAGCGAATATCCGGACGATGTACGCTATGCCGACATCCGGGATCATGATACCCTTACTGTGGAGGAGCTGCTGTATGCGATGATGCTGACTTCCTCCGTCGAGGCGTCTGTCATGCTTGCCAACCAGTTCGGCAACGGCAGCATGAGCGCCTTTGTGGACATGATGAACACCCGTGCGCAGGAGCTCGGCTGCACGCAGACGCACTTCACCAATGTTACCGGTATGTACGATATTGCGCAGAAAACCACTGCGAATGACCTTGCCATCATCGTGCGCCACGCTATGACGCTCAACAAATTTGAGCAGATCGCAACCACCGTGTCGTTCACGCCCTTCTCCGCCAATCAGGAGCGCCATACTGACGAATGGGTCTGGACGCATTCCAACCTGATGGTCATTCCGAACAGCGAATACCACATGGAGGGCGCCAAGGGCATCAAGACCGCCAACATCACCGCACAGGGACGCAACATCATCACCGAGGCATCCCGTGACGGCAACAACTTCCTGGTCATTCTGCTGGCTGCCCCCTTCGAGGACAAGGACGGCAATCTGAAATACTATCACATTGAGGATGCAACCACCCTGTTTGACTGGGTGTTCACACATTTCAGCTTCAAGACGCTGCTCAGCGACACCGCCGAGCTCGGACAGATCAGCGTCCGCAACGGCAGCAATACCGACTACGTTCTGGTCAAGCCTGTCAAGTCCTTTGGTATGCTCTGGTACGACGCAGCGGATGCCAACTCCATCACGCAGGACATCGATCTTCGCTCCAATGTTTCGGCACCTGTCAAAAAGGGCGATGTACTGGGAACAGTTACACTGAAATTCTCCGGCGAGGAGGTTGCGACTGTTGACCTCGTTGCAACGTCAAGCGTGGAGCTTTCGCAGTTCAAGTACTACCTTGCGCTTGCCAAGCACTTCCCCAAGACCGAATGGCTGCTCAGAGCCATCCTGTTCTCGGTGCTGTTCTGTGCGATCTATATTGCGCTGTGTGCCTACTCGCATATGCAGTACCTCAAGCGCCGCAAGCCCGCAACCCCAGTTCACCTCAAGCCCAATTCCGCCGCAGCTCTGCGTGAAGCTCGCAAGGCGGAGCACCGGAACAAAGAAAAGTAATTCCATTCAGATACCAAAACAGCAGCGATCTCCACTTACCGGGAATCGCTGCTGTTTTTTCATCACAAATTATTTCATCAGATACGCCCTGCACGGTGCGCCGTCGCTGCCGCCTAAATTCAGCGGTGCGGCACTCAGGAAGTATGAACCTTCCTCCACCTGCGTCAGAACAATGCCCTCCAACAGCACCATGCCGGCGCCAAGCAGAATCAGATGCACCTCCTGCGGTGCCGTTTCCGGTCCGAAGGTCTGGCTCTCGTTGCCAAGCAGCAGGAGCTTGGCATCCGCAAAGACCCGTGCTGCCGGTTCTGTGACAGTCGCTTTCCCGGCGATGAGAATGCGCTTGCTGTCCGTGCCGGCGCATTCGAGGATATGCCTTGCATCCTCAGCCGTCACATCGCCCTCATGCCGTGCCACGTAGCACGCCCCGACAAACGGCTCCAGTCCCAACTGGTCGATCGTTGCCCCGTGATGCAGGAAATGAAACGGCGCATCAACGTGCGTGCCGTTGTGGGCACACATGGAAAACGCTGTCAGATTGCAGACATCGCCCTTGCCGATGCGCATCAGGCGCTCTTTCTCAGGCTCCGGGTCACCGGGGAACACATTGCAGGTGAACACCTCCTGCGAAATATCGATCAGCATAGACTCTCCTCCTATAGAGTGAACCCTCCCTCCGGTTACGCCGCAGGGAGAGTCCTGTCAGATGTGGTTTAATTGAAATAATCCGCCGTGATCTTCTCGTAGAAAGCAGCACAGCCTTCCTCCGGGGTCGTAACCTCGTAGATGATATCGTTTGCAGCCGCAAAGAAGTCATCGATCAGCTTGCTGTTTTCGAGGATCGGATCGAGTTGTCCGAGGGTCACGCCCTCCATCTTCTGGGACGCATCATACTGGATACCGGTCAGAAGACCTTCCTCCTCGATGGTCGCCTGTGCAGAGGTACTCAGCGGAATGCCCTTCTCGATGCCCTGCAGGGATGCCATCTCCGGGCTGTTCATCAGGAAGTCCAGCAGCATAGCCGCTTCCTTCGGATGCTCGGTGTTCTTGCTGACAGCGTACATGGTAGCCGGCTTTGCATACCAGCCCTTACCCACGTCCTTACCGTCAATCGTGGTGTAGTCAGCACACACGATCTCTCTGCCATTCTCGATCGCATCGCCGAAATAGCTCTTGGCATCGCTGACCCACGCAACGGAGCCTGCATAGACCTCGTTATCGAGAGACAGACGCTCATACTGCTCGACCTGCGGCATAACGCCCTCGTCGATCAGACGCTGGTAGAACTCGATCATCACCTGGAAATCTTCCGCCGTAAAGTTCAGTGTCCCGTTCTGGCGCAGCAGGGTCTTGTTCTGCTTTTGCTCGGTGTAGGTGATGAGGTAGAGCCACATCGACTTCTGTGCCGCACTCAGCGGATAGATGCCGTCGGGCTGCATCACCTTAGCTGCTGCAAACAGGTCATCCCAGGTCTTGGGAACCTCCAGACCATACTTGTCATAAATCGTCTTGTTGATGTAAACGGTCTCGGTGTTCATAGCGATCGGGATCGCATTGAGATGATCGTTCTTCATGCCGTATTCCAGCACATCCTGGCTGAAATTATCGATCTGGAAGGTATCTGTCAGCTCGTTGATATCGTAGTAGCCAAGACCATCCTTGGAATAGGTATCCAGCCAGCCGAAGTTGATCTGCATAACGTCAGCCTCGGTGTCCGAGATCATCTGCACCTTGTTACGTGTTTCAAATCCTGACCACTCAGAATAGCTGCACTCCACCTTGATCTCAGGGTGCAGCTCCTCGAACTGCTCGATGGCTTCGATGGTGTACTGGTTTCTGGCGTCATTGCCCCACCAGGAGAACACCAGGTCAACCGTGTTGCTGCTCTTGTTGGAAACCGGAGATGTTGTACAGGCGGTTGCGGAGAGCATGACGAGTGCCGCAGCAGCGGCTGTGATTCTCTGATACAGTTTCATCAATAACTCCCCCTTCCTTAATCTTCGTCTTCCATATTGCTGATCGCAACAAGGCGCATCGGGTCAGAAACCTTAGCAGAGAAGATCGCACCGGCAATCACGGCGATCAGCGTTGCAATGGCTGCTCCGATATAAACGTAGATCTGCATTTCATTTCGTTCACGCATAACGATATTGGTCGGGATCGAGCTGATAACGTGCCAGCCTACCTTGGTGCTGTTGATCGCAATCATGTTGCTCAGGTCCATGACACCGCCGGTCACACCAGAGGATGTGTAGCGGAAGATCTGCTCCGGCAGGTCGCCGCCAAGGGTATCCTCCTTCGAGGACGAGTAAACGACCTTGAAATTCTCATCGGTCAGACGGATGGTCATATCGTCGAGAGAATCCGGGTTGTCAAAGACGTGCTCCAGCTCGGTGGTGTAGAACGAAAGTACCAGAACTGCGTTATCATGCACACGCTTTACGTAATAAATACGCTGGTAATCGTCGCCATAACCGGTGTGCCAGCCATCGTGAGTCTTCTCACGGGTGATCATGGATTCCAGGCTCGTGTAGAGGGAGTTGCCGAACAGCTCCGTGGTACCATTGGACACCTTGCCAACCGTGTGGTTATTGCGGTAAACGATACCGTAATCCACGTAGTTCTCCATCAGGCACAAGCTCTTGAGTTCATCGGTGATGGCTTTCTCGGTGTTGATCGCCTCGTACTCGTCATTGGAGTCATCGGTCGCATCATAGGTATAGGCTTCATCCATGGCAAATGCAAGCGTGCCGACCTTCTCCATACGTGCCAGATAGCTGTCGAGGTTCATCTCCATCTGGGCATTCAGCGATACGGTCATATCGTTGATCTTTTTGCTGAGGATCTGCTCATTCTGCCATGTCGAAAACAATGTGATCCCCACTACAGTCAGCGCCACGATGATACCATAGCCGACGATCATGATAATTCTCATACGGCGCAGTCTCAGAATCGCTCTGACTCGTTCTTCTTGTCGTGACATTCTTTTCCTCCTTTTCCGGGACAACATATAATCCCTGTCGAATTATCTTATTATACCATACAATCAAATAAAAATCAAGTGTTTATTGTGAATTTTGCTGTGATTCTTCGTCCAAATCCCGTTCGAGAGTCAAAAGGCGGTAGTCAGAGATGCGATAGCCGTGTTTTTGGTAGCAGATGATCGCTGCCTCATTTTCCGGCTCTGCTTCGAGCTTAAAGCGGACTGCCTGGGGATAGTAATCCTCCATGTATCGCAGCATCGCCGATCCGACGCCCCTGTGCCGGTACGACGGCTGGATGTACAGATCCTCCAGCCATGCACAGATGCCGCCGTATTCGGTCGTAAAGGACAAAGACACCATTGCATACCCGGCGATCTCCCCGTCCGCAAACAGCAGAAAGCCGTCCAGAAACGGCAAATCGCTCACGCAGGCATCAAAATCCTGTTCGAGCACACGGTCAGATGATGTGTGCAGGACTGCCGGGGAGTCGTAAAAAACTCGCATCATCGCAAGGACATCCGCCTTGTCACCCGGCTGCATCGGACGTATCGTGATCTCAGGCATTGGTTTCCTCCTCTGGGCGGCGTTTGCCGCAGTTCTCACAAAATTTCCCGGTGTTCTCCGCACCGCAATTGCAGTGCCACGAAACCGGCTTTGGCTTGCCGCAGTTCTCGCAGAATTTCCCGGCATTCTCTGTGCCGCAGGTGCAGCGCCAGAAAACCGGCTTGGGCTTACCGCAATTCTCGCAGAATTTCCCGGTATTCTCGCCACCGCAGGCACAGCGCCATGTCTCCGGCTTTGCCGCAGATGGGCGCCGTTCGGTCTGCGATTTGCCGGCGATCCATGCCACATCCTCACGCTTCTGGTAATGCCCCATATCGCCGCCCTCCACGGTAACGGACGGAAGCAAAATATCCGACACTGTGATTCCATTCTGCGCACCCCAGCCGTTTGCCATTTGCTCACGGACAGCGGCGCAGAGCTGTTTGGTGTGGGACGGGAGCTGTTCAATGGCAATGCCGCTGCCGCCGAGCTTGGAAACAACAGCCGTCAGTGCGTCGGTCAGCTCACTCGTCATGACGCTGCCGATCTGCCGGTGGATGAAGCCCTGGTCGGCGTTGCCGGTCACGCAGCGGTAGAATTTCTCCGGATCCACGATCTGGTAGCTGTAGCTGCCTTCGAGCCGGTAATGCACGGTCGCAATGCCGCCGGAGGATTCTACCGTGACCGGTGTGCGGACGATGAACCGGTGATTCATCGACTCACGCAGGTTGAAATAATACAAACGCTGCTGCGTTGCCACATTGTCACCGCCAAATGCCACACGCTCGCCAAATTCCTTGAACAGCCCCT
>CACXGK010000025.1 GCA_902767115.1 uncultured Ruminococcus sp. | reverse complement strand
CTGGGGCGAGCTCTGGGGTGTTGCAGACAGAACGGACTACGACCTCACCCAGCACCAGACCCATTCCGGCAAGTCGATGGAATACTTTGACCCGGAGGACAACTCCAAGTACATCCCGTATGTCATTGAGCCGTCGCTCGGTGTGGAGCGTCTGTTCCTGTCCATCGTGACCGAGGCATATGACGAGGAAGTGGTTGACGCCGAGAAGAATGACACCCGTGTCGTGATGCATCTGCACCCGGCTCTGGCACCCTTCAAGGCAGCTGTCCTGCCGCTGTCCAAGAAGCTCTCTGCGGACGCACAGGAGGTATTTGCACAGCTTTCCAAGAAGTGGAATATTGACTTTGACGATGCTGGTTCCATCGGTAAGCGTTATCGCCGTCAGGATGAGATCGGTACACCGTTCTGCATCACCTATGACTTTGACACCAAGGAGACCGACAACTGCGTCACTGTCCGTGACCGTGACACGATGGAACAGGTTAGAATGCCTATCGCTGATCTTGAGAAGTGGCTTGAGGAGAAGCTGGCATATTGATTTCTTTGCAAATTGCATAGTTCAAAAAAGAAGGCAGCCATTGCGAAATGGCTGCCTGATTTGTTTTTACTGCATCACCGTGATCTCCTCACGCAGCAGATCGATGCTCAGATCCGGGCGCTTCGGGATGGTGATATTCACCGGCTCATTGGCGTGCATCGGGAACCAGTTGTCCGAGAAAATAACGTCAATATGCTTGCATTCCAGCGCAGCTGCCGGCACAAATGCATCGCTGACGAGCGTCACGATGTAGTGGCTTGCGAGCTTGCGGAGCTCCATGTGAATGTTGGCACGCTTGCGTGCAAATTTCTTCGGTGGGCACAGCAGGGAAATTGCCGAGGAAATCACCTCATTGTCCTGCTCCAGACGGTAGGTGAGGTAATGGGTGCGGCGGTTTTCCTCCGTGTAGTACGGATGCAGGGCATCAATGCGCTTGAAGAATTTCGCCGACAGGGGAGCGACCGATGCAGGAATGCGTCCACTTTCCACAATACGGGAATCCTCGTCACGCATTTCCCAGACGATGGTGCCACGGAACGCTTCCTGAGTTTCGTTGGAAATGTTAAAGGTCGGAACGCCGAATGGTCCAGCCGAAAGCAGCACCGGCGCATAGAAGCGCTTTGCATAGTAATGTGCAGCCTTCCAGCGACCGTTATAGTCGATGCTCGACCACGAAATACAGGGGTTGGAATCACCGAGCTGCCAGTACAGCGAACCCATGCAGCGCCCACGGTGGCGGCGCATATGCTCCACATTCGAGCGCAGGCATTCCGCCTGTACGTACTGCGATGCAAAGATCACATCCTCGAATGTTTCCGGATAGCGCATCATCTGCGCCATATAGTACATGAGCTTCTCCGAACCGCCTTCGCATTTGTGATGCGCCTCCATGACAGGGGAGAGGAGATTGAGGTCGCCTTCCTCCGGGTCGCAGACAGCCGAGATGGTCTTGAGACTCGGAACGGATTCAAAGCCATACTCCGAGCAGAACCGGTAATACAGCTCACGAAACGCCGTAAAGGGCTTGAGTCCGTGCCAGATATCCCAGTAATGCATATCGCCGGCGGAATTGGAGTCGGTGTCCTTGCAGCCGCCGTGTGCAGATGGAGAGGAACGCCAGTAGAAACGGTCGGGGTCAAGTTCGAGGACAACTGCCGGGATACGGCGCTCGAACATTTCGATATAGTCCTCCTTCGCCTGCGGATTTTCCGGGAGTCCCCAGGTCTCAAACGAGGTCTCAATCTCATTGTTGCCGCACCACAGTCCGAGGGACGGATGATTGCGCAGACGCTTGATATTATCCCGGATCTCCTGCTCGACCGTTGCCCAGAATTCGTCGGTCAGCCGATAATTTGCACAGGCAAACATCAGATCCTCCCAGACGATCAGACCATTCTCGTCACAGAAATCAAAGAACGCATCATTCGGGTAGAAGCCGCCGCCCCAGACACGGATGGTATTGTAGTTCGCATCAAGGCACGCCTGAAGCAGTGCTTCCTGCCGTTCCTGCGTGCAGCGGGGGAGAATGTTGTCAAAGGGGATCCAGTTGGCACCCATGGAGAAAATATCTTTGCCATTGAGGTTCATGCAGAAGCTCTCGCCCCATTCATCCTTGTCCTGCCGAATTTGCAGGGTGCGCAGTCCGATGCGCTCACGCCGGCTGTCCATCGGTTCGCCGTTTTCATTCGTCAGCAGGACGATGCAGACGTACAGATTCGGATCGCCGTAGCCATGTGCCCACCAGAGCTTTGGATCATCGATGGTCACAGTCAGTCTGCTGTTTTCCTCGATGGGCATCAGGGTCGATTTGTGAATGCGGTTGCCGTCGGGATCGTAAATGGCAAATGCCCATTTCATGGGCTCCTTGATGACCTCAAAGGTCGGCTTGACCGTCAAATCCACAACGCCGTCATGGTGCTTTTGCAGGTATTGCACATTGTCGATGCGGCCGTCATCCCACATTTCGAGGTAAACGTCACGCCAGATGCCGAGGTCGGGAAGCTTCGGACCCCAGTCCCAGCCGAACATATAATGTGCCTTGCGGATATGCGGAAAGCCCGGAACTGTGGAATTCACGCCCCAGAGCGGATGATCCTTCTGCTTCTTGGAAATGTATCGCAGCGGAGAATCGATGGTGACTTCGAGCCGGTTGATATCCTGCAAACGGTCAGTGATATCGAACCGCCAGCGGCGATGCATATTGTTGGTACGTGCGAGAAATTCGCCGTTGAGTGCGATGCCGGCGATGGTGTCGATGCCGTCAAAGCACAGAATGACACGACCTGTTTCGCCCATCGGACGGGGAAATTCAGTCGTAAAACGGAAATCCTCCTCAGAAATGGCGAACACCTCACGTTCATTCTCCCGATAGTACGGATCCTCGATCGCATGGTGTGCAAGCAGTGTGTCATAGACGGAGCAGGGGATGGTGCAGTGATAGGTCACGGGGTCGCCGCTGCACTGCATGGTCCATCCGGTTGTCAGCATAAGCTTCTGCATGGGAATGCCTCCTAATATCATGAGTACTCCCCCTTCTGTGTTTCTCCGGAAGGGGGGAGATAACGATTTTGTGCCGGGTCAACCGGCAATTTTGATCTTTGCCCGCTTCTTGAGCACCCATTCCAGCCAGAAATAGGTGATGAAACAAAATACAAAGACCGCAGCCCACGTCAGCATCTGCATCTCCAGCTTGGGAAACAGGACATGAGACGTCGGATCCTTGGGATTATACGCCATCGGGATCGTGTCATGCACCCGGACTGCCTTGCCGATCTGATAGTGGATCAGGATGCGGTAGGGGTAGTAGGTGCCGGAATAGCTCTCGCCGGTCTTTTCGTTGACGTACTTGTAAAATCCGCCGCCGTCTTCATTCACCATAACGACCTCTGCTTCGGTCTTATGCCAGGCAAATTGCCCACGGACATAAGAATAGGAAAACATCAACAGAGGCATCAGTGAAAACAGCATGATGATGAGCAGCGGAACGGTACGCACCTTACGGGACAGATACGTCTTCATGATCGCTTTCTCATCCACAGACATTGGCATGATCTTCACCTCAGCTTCCATTCATCATACAAAATTCCAGGTTTGTTTGCTTTTTAGCTAAAATATCTGGAATTTCTATTTAATTATAACATGGATTGTATAAATTGTCAATACATTTACGCAAAGTTCACAATTTAATCTCACGATATGATAAAACTTGTAACTTGATTTTAATGAATGTGCATAGAATTGTACTTGACAATCGGCGTTAAAACGTGTATAATAAATTTGTATCAATCCTACGTTTCCCGTGCGGAGGCGTTCTGAGGCTTTTGAAAGGATGAAAGTTTTATGAAGAATACGATGAAAAAAGTAATGACTGTCTGCCTGCTGGCTGCACTGACCCTGTCTGCATTCGGCTGCGGCAAGAAGAATACTTCGTCAGAAATGCCGGTTGAGACCATTTCTCTGGAGCAGACCAAGCAGGATCTGACCTTTGATTTCAGCCAGAAGGGTTCGAGTGTTGACGCAACGGAGGCGCAGGAGGATGTGACCGAGGGTGAGACCACGGCTGCACAGGCTGAGACCACCGCTGCACAGCGGTATGAGGAAGTGACCCAGGCAATGAACGTGACCGATGCAGACGGTCATGGTGTGACCGATGCGGCTGGTCAGTCCGTTACCGAGTGGGTCGTTGTGGAGACACGTCCGATCCAGACCGATGCTGCACAGACGGGTGCTACCCAGGCAGCGCAGACCCCGGCTGCGACCAATGCACCGCAGTCCTCCTACACGCCTTCCTACGACACCTGTAAGGCATATTGGCTGGATATGACCCAGCAGGGCGATTACAACTTCAACGGCGAATTCCTGACCATCACCTTCGAGGTCAACAAGGATATCCCGGACGGCAACTATCCGGTTTCCATTGCCAAGACCGATATTGCAAGCTGGGATCTGGTTCGTTACGATCCGGTCTGCATCAACGGCGAGGTTGCTGTTAATTCCCCCATTGCCGATCAGGAGGCAATGTCCTCCAACGACTTCTGCCTGAAGGTCAACAGCGTGGCTGCCAAGCAGGGCGAGACCGTTACCATGACCATCGACCTGGGCAATAACCCTGGTTTCTGCGGCTTCGTCATCGATGTGCAGTACGATGCAAATGCACTGACCATCATCGAGGCAGACGGCGGTGCCGACTTCGATGCGGCTGTCAACCTGGCTGAATAATCGAGAATACTGAGGAGACCCCTGGAGCTGAAAAGGCTTCGGGGGTCTTTTTGCATAAATATGGAAATTGACATTTGTGCGATTTGCTGAAAATCTGCTGTTGTTCCTAAAAACTGTCAGGTTTTGCGCTGCTGCGGTGTATAGAGAGTAAAGACGATGATTCTAAGGAGGGATCTTTATGAAAAAACAGTTTGCACTCATCACCGCCGCCGTGATGCTGACGGTTCTGACCGCCTGCGGCACTTCTCCGGTTTCCACCACCGACCCGACCGAACCGGCTGGTGCAACACTACAAGTGGAAATGTCTCCGTCCTGCAAAAGCGTACCGCTGACGGACGATCCGGATTTCAGCAATCCAAACTACGCCGCCTTCGGGAACAAGGTCGTCCTGCAAGGCTGGAAGCAGGACGGTGCGCCGACGATCGGGCTGTACGACCTCACGACCGGAACACTCGTGAAAACCACCATTCCCCGTGATGCATTCTACACGGAACTATCCGCCTTTGACTTTCGGGACGGCAGACTCACTGTGATCGTTTCATATGGCGACGAGGAATTCACAGGCTATCGCTGGTCGTGTCTGGTGTTCGATGAAAATTTGCAGCCGATCGAAACCCATCCGCTTCCCATCGACATCGACCCGATGCAGAGCATTCTGGACTGGCGTGTGCTTTCGGACGGGACGCAGGTCTTCCTCACGACCGACGGCTGCTTTCTCTATGACGAGCAAAGCGGCAAACGACAGGTGTCCGATGATTCGCAAGGGCGCATCGTCCTCTCTCCCGACGAAACGGTCTGGCTCGTCCGTGACAACGGCACACCGAAACGCCTTGACCGGGAAACCCTCACACTCGAACCACTCCAGATGGACGATCTGCCCAAGCAGAATTTCAACAACGGCGGTTATTATGACGGCTTCGGGGAGTATGCGCTTCTCTGCACGGACATGGATGCGCTCTACGGCTTGCAGCCGGACACGGGCGAAAAGACCGAGCTTGTGAACTTTGCCGACTCCGATCTGGTGGAGGCAAGAGGCTTTGCGCCGCTGCCGGACGGACGGATGCTGGCATCCATGTATGATCACCTTGCCTTTCACTCCGAAGTCCTGCTCCTCACCCCACGCACGCAGGAGGAGATTGACAGCATCCACACCGTCACCCTCGCCGCACTCCAGTTCGATCAGGAGACCCAGACACGCATCGCACGCTTCAACCGGCAAGCGGACGGCTACCGGCTTGTGCTGAAAAGCTACTATCACAACGATCCGACAGAAATTTACGAGCAATGCTTCGAGAACTACCGGAACGACCTCCTCGCCGGCAACGTCCCCGACATCATGCTCATCGGTGACGATTACCGGCTGCTGTCCAACAAGGGATTATTCGAGGATATGCGCCCGTGGATGGAGAACGATCCGGATTTCCACGAGGAGGACTACATGATGAACGTCCTCGAAGCCGGCAGCTACAAAGGACGCATCGAGCGCATTCCGTGGTCGTTTTCGGTTTCATGTTTCATCGCCAAGAAGCAGTACATCGGCGACCGGACAAACCTCTCGCCCACAGACATTTACGCCCTCGATCTGCCGGAGGAGATGGAATATCTGTACAATCCGTTTGGCAGAACAACGATGTTTGGCAATCTCCAGCACCAGATCATGGGAAATTTCGTGGATTATGAGAATGCGCAGTGTTCGTTTGACAGCGAGGAATTCATCTCGCTCCTGAAACTCGTGAACACCGTGCCGCAGGGAAAGGTGCCGGAGGATGACTACTGCTATCGTGACGACCGTGTCCTGCTGGCGACTCAGAATATTTCCAGACTGGACGACTACCACATGAACCACCAGATCGTGTTCGGGAATCAGGACATCACCCTGTGCGGCATCGGCTGCGACGGCGGAACGATCTGTCCGTTCGGCGGCATTGCGGTTTCGGCGCAGTCGAAAGAAAAGGAAGCCGCATGGGAATTCATCAAGTTCAATCTGCGTGAGGAAAACCAGTATTTCGGTCCGGACAGTCCGCCGCATCTTCTTCCCCTCAACCGCAAGGCACTGGAGAAAACGTTCGCCGATGCGACGATCCCCCATGACGAGCAACACACCGCATACATCGAGATGAACGGTCAGAACGTGGAGTACGATGCCGCCACGCAGGAGGAACTCCAGACCGTCCTTGCGTACCTCGACACCCTGCACACGGGGGTGCTGGATGATTCCAAGCTTACGAACATCGTGCGTGAGGAATCCGGCAAATACTTCTCCGGCGACTGCACCGCCGAGGAAGCCGCCAAGGCGATACAAGGACGAGCAGAACTGTATCTGGCAGAACAGCAGTAAAACAAAACCGCACGCCGAAACGGATGCCACGGCGTGCGGTTTTATGTCGGATTACAGGGAAAGGGAAGCGACCCATTCCTTGAGCGCATCGACGGAAGGTCTGCCATTGAGCACCTTGCCCTCGATGATCTTGGTAGTCGGCGAAACGCTGGGTTTGAGATGCTTTGCAGTGTCACCCAAGCCACTTCCGCCGGAGGTGGCAAAGAGCACGATCGTCTTGTCAAAGAAATCATAGCTCTCCAGAAAACTGTTGACAATGGTGGGAGCAACATACCACCACATCGGGAATCCAAGGAAGATGGTATCATAATCGGCAATCGCAGCGTCCTTGTCGGCAAGTGCCGGACGGCTGGAACGATCACTCATCTCCACGCTGCTGCGGGACTTCTTGTTCTGCCAGTTCAGGTCTTCGTGCGTATACGGCACCTGCGGGCGGATCTCGTACAGATCAGCACCGGCAGCCTCTGCCAGATTCTTTGCAACGGCAGCGGTCACACCTGTGGCGCTGAAATATGCAACCAATGCTTTTGTCATTGTATATCCCTCCTGTTTTTGTGGTTGGAAACGAACTTCCTTTATCACTATAGCACAAGAATGATAGCGCTGTCAAGAGGTATACAGCAGAAACGTCATTTCGCACAGAGGAAGACGTTATACTTTATGTAAAATCACGAAAACCACGCAGGTAAGCCGAAAACGTTTAAGTACTGCTTTCACGGATTGTTCATTTTGATAGGATCGTTCCGCCCCCGACGACAGTCTCGCCCTGGTACAGCACGACCGACTGTCCACGGGTGATGGCACGCTGTGGTGC
This sequence comes from uncultured Ruminococcus sp., assembly GCA_902767115.1. Taxonomy (GTDB): domain Bacteria; phylum Bacillota; class Clostridia; order Oscillospirales; family Ruminococcaceae; genus UBA3855. The sequence goes on along the minus strand of CACXGK010000025.1, from coordinate 6,839 downwards.
ATCGAATTTCACCCGCAAGAGCCCGTCCTCCATCCATGCAAGAGCAGGCTGTTCGGGGTGGCGGTAGCGGATCTTGGCGGCGACACGCATCGGCTCATCGAGGCTGGGAACGGAGATCAGATTGACATCCCCGGCAGTGAGCGTGTCGGAAAACAGATCGCTGTTCTCACCGAGCACGACCCGGTTTTCCGTGGTGTCGATGCCGCAGACATACAGCGGATGCCCAGCAGCGATGCCAAGCCCCTTGCGCTGACCGATCGTGTAATGAATGATGCCCCTGTGTCTGCCGAGCACCGTGCCGTCTGTGCTGACGAAATCACCGGCAGGGTAGGTTTGTCCGGTGAAGCGCTCCAGAAATCCGGCATAATCCCCGTCCGGGACAAAGCAGATATCCTGACTGTCCTTCTTGTGTGCATTGAGAAACCCGTTCTGTGCAGCGATCTCTCTGATTTCCTGCTTGGTATAGCCGCCAAGCGGAAACCGCACATGGCGGAGCTGCTCCTGGGTCAGGGAATAGAGGACATAGCTCTGGTCCTTGGAGGCATCCTTTGCTTTTTTGAGGAGATACCGACCGGAGGTCTCATCGAATTCGACCCGTGCGTAATGTCCGGTCACCACGTAATCGAACTCCATCTCCACCATACGCTGTACCATCGCATCAAATTTGAGATAGCGGTTACAGTCGATACAGGGATTCGGGGTCGCACCGCAGGCGTAGCAGTCCGCAAAGCGCTGCATGACGTCCTGCCGGAACCGTTCGGAGAAATTGAACACATAATGCAGCATCCCAAGCCGTGCGCAGACGAGCTTGGCATCCTGCACATCATCGAGGGAGCAGCAGGTCTTTTCCTTTGAAATCCCGGCATCCTCATTGTGAAAGAGCTGCATGGTAGCGCCGACGCATTCATACCCAGCCTGCTGCATCAGCAAGGCGGCAACGGAGCTGTCCACGCCGCCGGACATGGCGATCATCGCTTTTTCCATCTATGATTGTCTCCTATTATCGCAGTTTCCGTGTATCAGCCGCCGAGCTCGATCATCTTGTCGATGCAGCGTCTTGCCTGGGCAATGGTCTCGTCATCGAGCAAGATCTCCTCGCCAAACTCGCCACGCAGCACACGGTACACATCCACAAGCGTGGTTGCCTTCATGTTCTGGCAGATGAGCGTCTTGGTCAGCGGATAGAACATCTTGTCCGGGCAGTCATATTGCAGGTGCTCTGCAATGGAAATTTCAGTGCCGATGATGAATTCCTTCGCATCAGATGCCTTTGCAAATTCCATGATACCGGAGGTTGAGCCGACATAATCCGCCTGCTCCACAACACCCGGTACGCATTCCGGATGTACCAGAACCAGGGCATTCGGGTGGAGCGCCTTTGCCTCCTTGACCTCCGCAGGCTTGACAGCAGCATGAATGGGGCATCCGCCCTGGAGGAGCTTGACGGTCTTTTCCGGAACGTTCTTTGCCACGAACGAACCGAGGTTGCAGTCCGGAATAAAGAGGATCTTGTCGTTATCAAGCGCTTTTGCGATCTTGACCGCAGAGGAGGACGTCACGCACACGTCCGCAATGGTCTTGAGGGCAGCAGTGGTGTTGACGTAAGCCATCACGGTGTAGTCCGGGAACTGCTGCTTGACCATCTGGATCATCTCCTTATCCATCTGCTCCGCCATCGGACATCCGGCAATGGGGTTGGAGAGATAGACGGTCTTTTCCGGGGAAAGGATCTTGACTGTCTCTGCCATGAAGCGCACGCCGCACATCAGTACAGTCTGGTTCGGAACGGATTTTGCCTTGACGGAAAGCGCATAGGAATCCCCGACAAAATCAGCGATCTCTGCGATCTCACGAGCCTCGTAGCTGTGTGCAAGGATGCAGACATCCTTTTCCTTCTTCAAACGCAGGATCTCCTGCTGCATATCGTAAACATTCATGACATGATACCATCCTTCTGTGCTCACCCGGCGTTGCAGGCGATGTAATGTATACCAAAACAGTATATATACTATTGTACACCACTTTTCCCGGTCTGTCAAGGTGCAGATGCAGAAAACCGGCAGAGTTCCAAGCTCTGCCGGTCACAAAGTCATAAATTTGAGGGGTATCATGCGCCAGCGCCGGCACGGGCACTGTCGCACAGGAGATCTGCTGCATCAGCGGAATCGACTATGCCGTTGCCGTCGTAATCGTAAAGGGCAAGGTGCGCATCAGTCAGGTGAATGGAATTGTTGCCGGAACCGTGATCTGCGGAAAGCACCAGAATATCTGTAGCGTCACCGGCATTCACGATGCCGTCCAGGTTGCAGTCACCGACATTGGGCGCCATTGCAGGAACAACGACCTTGCAGGTGATGGAGTTGCCGAACATATCCTGGAGGATCAGCTCAGCGTCGCCGTAACCAGTGGTTTCGATATTGCCGTTCTGGTCGATGGTGAACACATCCGGGTCACTTGAGGTGAGTGCATATTCGGTCGGGATATCCAGTTCCGGGAGCACCTGTTCACCGAGGTCAGTATAGAGCATGGTATCAAAGCCCAGGTCAACGTGTGTGGACTTGCCGACTGTGATCTCAATGGAATCGCTGGTGCCGTTGCTGGAAACCGCTGTGATGCGTGCATCACCGATATCCCATGCGGTAATGGTGCCGTCGTAGTCAACGGTTGCAACGTTCGGGTCGGATGTATAATAAGTAAAGGTGCCGTCACCGATCAGAACGGGATTTGCGATCTCGCCGATGCAGGCAATGGTCAGACCGTCCGAAACGTAGTCGGCTCTCCGGGAATAGCTGACATTCCGGTCAACGTACATATTGATGCCGTCCACCCAGCCGTTCTTGGAGTACTGCCACATCTGATAGGTACCAGTGTAGTTGGTCTGTGTGGTGTAGTTTGCCAGCCAGATATCAAAATCCTGCGCCAGATCTTCGGCGTATAGTTTATTATTCAGCCAATGCTTATTGGAATAGATGCCTGCCTGATAGCCGCCTGCTTCAATGACAGAGCAGAATGTACGGCAGAGCTCTGTGTGAACATCAGGACCATACATCATAGCATCAAGTCTGCCGGTGTCACCCTCCACGTCTTCGATGTCGAGATACACAGGGCAGGTGACCTCGCAGTTCTGCATCTCGCCGAGGGTATTGAGGACGAAATCCGCTTCCTCGATGGCTTCCTCGGTGCTGATCGCCTGCGTATAGAAATAGACGCCGACCTGTAGACCGGCAGCCGTTGCGCCTTCGAGATTCTGGCGGAACTTCTTGTCCTCCACGACCTCACCGAATTCGCCGTAGCCACGGAATCCGATACGAATGATCGCCTCATCAATGCCGTAGGCGGCAACTGCGTTCCAGTCGATATCGCCCTGGTGGTGCGATACATCGATCACATCCAGGCGGATGCAGTCGTCAAAACGGCTGTCATGCACGACGGAATCCACATCCGGTGAGCTTTGCGTCATGGCTGTGGTGTAGGCATAACGGAAACGCTCCGGGTCCTCACGCATCATCAGCTCGGCGAGCTCGTCATCCGGTGTCTGTGCAGACACCAGGGGTGTGAATGTCAGTGCCTGTACTGCAAGGAGTGCTGCACTGAGCAAGGCGGTGGCTTTATTTCGCTTGAACGTTCCCATAATAAAGATCCCTTTCTGCATATATTTGGAGGGCTGTGCCATCCATGCGTGAATATGAGGAACGTTTTGCGGTCTCTTTTGGTTCTGTCTATATCTGTAGTGAGGCTATATTGCTAACAGTATAGCCTCTGTTTTGTAAATTTTGTTACATTATACCACAATCTTGAAACGTTGTCAAGTGCTTTGTACAAATTTTGAACAAAAACTTTCAACTTATACGCAAAATATAACCAACAGTATAATACTAACTGCAAAATACATGGCGAATAGCAGATTTTCCACAGCGAGTATATGTTGAAACTTGTGCAGAATATCAAAAATTCAATACCCCCTTGATTTGAACATGGTAAAGTGCTATAATTAATGTGAGAAATCATTCGTAAAACAAAGCAATGTTACCCGTGCGCAGACAAGCCGGGACATGGCGGTTTTTAGAAAATGAAACGGAAAGGAATGAAAACATGATTTTAACAGGTGCAGATATCGTCGTAGAGACGCTCATTGAGCAGGGTGTCAAGACTGTCTTTGGTTATCCGGGCGGTCAGGTCATCAATCTCTATGATGCACTTTATACCAGAAGTGACAGGATCGAGCACGTTCTCACAGCACACGAGCAGGGTGCGTCCCATGCAGCGGACGGCTATGCAAGAGCCACCGGTGAGGTCGGCGTTGTGATCGCTACTTCCGGCCCGGGTGCAACAAATCTGGTAACCGGCATCGCAACAGCATACCTCGATTCCATCCCGCTCGTTGCCATCACCGGCAACGTTCCGAACAGCCTGATCGGACGGGACAGTTTCCAGGAGGTTGACATCACCGGCGTCACACTGCCGATCACAAAGCACAACTTCCTGGTCAAGAATGTCGAAAACCTCGCAGATACCATCCGTGAGGCGTTCGTGATCGCAAAGTCCGGCAGACCGGGACCTGTCCTGGTCGATATCCCGAAGGATGTTCAGATCGCTAAATGTCCCTATCAGCCGTGCCCTGTCGTGGAGAAGAAGCCCCTGAAGCTTGCAAAGGGTGACAAGCTCTCCCGTGCGGCACAGATGATCGCTGAGGCAGAGAAGCCCTACATCTATTATGGCGGCGGCGCAGTTTCCGCTGATATCTCTCACGAGATCATCCGTCTGGCAGACAAGATCGATGCACCGATCGGCTGCACGATGATGGGTCTGTCCTGCGTTCCGGTGAACAATCCCCGTTACCTCGGCATGGAGGGTATGCACGGACATTACGCATCGAGCGTCGGTCAGGATGAGGCTGACCTTATCATTACCATCGGCGCACGTTTCAGCGACCGTGCGACCGGCAATGTGTCTAAGTACGCAAGACGTGCGCAGATCATTCACATTGACGGCGACAGCGCTGAGATCAGCAAGAACGTCAACACGGCTCTCGGCATCACCTGCGACATGAAGGACGGTCTGAACCGCCTGATCGATCTGGTGTCCGCCAAGAAGCATCCGGCATGGATGGCTCGTATCGCTGAGCTCAAGAAGGAAGAACAGGAGCAGTTCGAGCGTGTGACCCCGAAGGATCGCATGACCCCGTATGCTCTTATTATGGAAACTGCCAAGCACACAAATCCGGATACTCCCATCGTTACTGACGTTGGTCAGCATCAGATGTGGGTTGCGCAGTACTATCCGTTCCAGAACGCACGCACCTTTATTTCCAGCGGCGGTCTGGGTACGATGGGCTTTGGTCTGGGTGCTGCCATCGGTGCCGCAAAGGCGACCGGCAAGCGTACCGTTCTGTTCACCGGCGACGGCAGCTTTGGCATGAACCTCAATGAGCTGGCAACTGTTTCCACTGAAAATGTGCCTGTGACCATTGTTATCATGAATAACCATGTACTTGGCATGGTACGTCAGTGGCAGACATTGTTCTTTCATAAGCATTATTCCAATACCGATCTGCACAATCGCAAGACAGACTTCCTGAAGCTGGCAGATGCCTTTGGCATCAAGGGCTACCGCATCAATGATCTGTCTGAGCTTTCCTCCACGATGGAGCAGGCCTTTGCAGAGCAGGGACCGGTTCTCGTAGAGTGCATGATCGATCAGGATGAATTCGTTCTGCCGATGCTCCCGCCCGGCGGCTGCATCGAGGACATCATCACCGAGACGGAAGGAGGGGCTCAGTAATGGAACAGCGTTATGTGATCGCAATTCTGGTTGACAATGCCCCTGGTATCCTGACCCGTGTCGCAAGTATGTTCAACCGCAGAGGCTTCAACATCGACAGCCTGACCGTATCGGAGACCGAAAATCCGAAGTATTCCCGTATCACCATCTCCCTGACCGGTGACAGCGGCATTGCCCGCCAGATCATCAAGCAGCTCAACAAGCTGTACAATGTCAAGGAAGTGGAGATCATGGACAAGGAAGTGAGCGTTTACCGTGAGTTAGCGCTCATCAAGCTCCGGAATTCTCCCTCTACCAGACAGGAGATCCTGTCTGCGGTAGATATTTTCCGTTCCAAGATCGTAGACTTTTCCCCGGAAACGCTCTGCGTTGAGATCACCGGCGAAACGTCCAAGATCGAAGCTTTCATCTCGCTCGTAGAGCCCCTCGGCATTCTGGAAATGTGCCGTACCGGCGTCGTTGCGATCGAGCGTGGCAGCAATATGCTCAATTCCGAGAATGCATAATGTTCCCGGACAATTTGCTTACAACAGATTTCCGGGGAATCCTTCTCCGGATGTCTGCTTAAAATACTTATATGTAAGGAGTTCTTTATCATGGCAGAAGCAAGAATTTTCTACAAGCAGGATTGTGACATCCACAAGCTGGATGGCAAGACCGTTGCAATCATCGGTTACGGTTCTCAGGGTCACGCTCATGCGCTGAACCTCAAGGAGTCCGGTGTCAACGTTGTTGTTGGTCTCTATGAGGGCAGCAAGAGCTGGGCAAAGGCTGAGAAGCAGGGTCTGAAGGTTATGACCACCGCTGAGGCAGCTAAGATCGCTGATGTGATCATGATCCTGATCCCGGACGAGAAGCAGAAGGCTCTGTACGAGTCCGATATCAAGCCGTATCTGACCGAGGGCAAGACCCTGGCATTCGCTCACGGCTTCAATATCCACTTCGGCTGCATCGTTCCTCCGGCAAATGTTAACGTTATCATGATCGCTCCGAAGGCTCCGGGTCACACCGTTCGTTCTGAGTATCAGGCTGGCAAGGGTACTCCCTGCCTGATCGCT
>CACXGK010000024.1 GCA_902767115.1 uncultured Ruminococcus sp. | reverse complement strand
TCCTCCTCCGTCACACCCAGCACTGAACAGTCGGTACACATCTCAATGACCTTCTGGTCATAGCCGGGGACATCCTTGATGAGGATACCGGTCATATCCTCCAGATGCTTGTACAGCGTTGGAACGACGTGACCGAGCTCATCAAGCTTCAGGATGGTGTCGTGGATGGAGTGGAAGTCGAAGTGGGTCGTGATGACGTCAGAATCCGCAGCATCCGCAGGGTGCTGTACGGGAGTAAAATCATACACCTCGTAATCCGAAGGCACAACGACCATGCCGCCCGGATGCTGACCGGTGGTTCGCTTAATACCGGTGCAGCCGATGGACAGGCGGTTCATTTCGGCGTTGTTCAGGAGGATTCCCTGCTCCTCGGTGTATTTCTTGACGAAGCCGTAAGCCGTCTTGTCGGCAATGGTACCGATGGTACCGGCTTTGAACACGTTGTCCCGTCCAAACAGCTCCTCCGTGTAGCGGTGCGCACTCGACTGGTACTCACCGGAGAAGTTCAGGTCGATATCCGGTGCTTTATCGCCGTCAAAGCCAAGGAATGTCTCGAAGGGGATGTCATGTCCGTCCTTGAGCAGCTCCGCACCGCATTTCGGGCATTTCTTGTCCGGCATATCAAAACCGGAGCCGTACTTACCAGTCTCGTCGAATTCGCTGTACTTGCACTTCGGGCATACGTAGTGCGGCACAAGCGGATTGACCTCCGAGATGCCAGCCATGCTTGCCACAAAGGACGAGCCAACAGAGCCACGGGAGCCAACGTGATAGCCGTGTTCCTCGGAGTTGTACACAAGCTTCTGGGCGATCATGTAAAGCACAGAAAATCCGTGCTTGATGATAGACGAAAGCTCACGATCGAGCCGCTTGTCCACGATCTCCGGCAGCGGGTCGCCGTAGATCTCCCTGGCACGCTCGTGTGTGATGCGCACCAGATCTTCCTCGGCACCGGGGATGTTCGGGGTGAAGGTTCCCTTCGGGATCGGGAAAACGTGCTCGCAGGCATCGGCAATGCGGCAGGGATTCGTGACAACGATCTCCTCCGCCTTTTCCTCGCCGAGATAGCTGAATTCTTCGAGCATTTCATCGGTGGTACGCAGGTACAGCGGCGGCTGGTTGTCGGCATCGGAAAAGCCCTGTCCGGAGGTCAGGATCTTGCGGTAGATACCGTCCTTCTGGTCAAGGAAATGCACGTCACAGGTCGCAACGACCGGAATGTTCAGCTTCTCTCCGAGCGCAATGATCTTGCGGTTGTAATCACGCAGAGTCTCCTCGTTCTCGGCGATGCCCTTGCGGATCATAAATTCGTTGTTGGCAATGGGCTGGATTTCGAGGTAATCGTAAAATTTCGCAAGATGCTCAAGGTACTCGTCGTCCTTGCCGTCCACGACCGCCGTAAAGAGCTCACCTGCCTCGCAGGCAGACCCAAAGATCAGTCCGTCACGGTTCTCCTCCAGAACTGATTTCGGAAGCAAGGGGTGACGGTAGTAGTAATCCAGATGTCCGTAGGAAACCAGTCGGTAGAGGTTCTTCAAACCGACCTGATTGCGCACGAGAATGATCTGGTGATAGCTTTTGAGCTTCTTGACATCGATGGGGTCGGTCTTGGTGTTGAGGTCGCCGAGGGTCTTGACGCCCTTCTCCTTTTCGAGCTTTTCGACGAGATTGGCGTAGACCTTGGCAAGGATGGCAGCATCCTCATTCGCACGGTGATGTCCGAAGGTACCGAGCTTCAGGTGCTTGACCACAAGATCGAGCTTGTGACGGTTGAGCTGGGGCAGACAGGACTGACACAGCACCAGCGTATCGATCCAGCTATAGGGGAAGTCGATGCCGTAATCCCGTGCGACACGATTCAGGAACGAGGTATCGAAGCTGGCATTGTGCGCCGCCAGCACAGGGTGGTCGCCGCAGAATTCCATGAACTGGCGCAGCGCCTCGCCCTCCTTGGGGGCGTCCTTGACCATATCGTCGGAAATACGGGTCAGCTCTGTGATCTTCTCCGGGATATGGCGTTCGGGATTGACGAAGATATCGAAGCTGTCCACGATCTGCATTCCACGAAGCTTTACTGCACCGATCTCTGTCAGGCGGTCACGCTCCGGGCTCAGACCGGTAGTCTCGACGTCAAAAATAACGATCTCATCCTGAATGCTGCGGTCATCGTCCCCATTCAAAACCTTCGGTCGGTCAAGGTCATTGACCACGTAAGCCTCGCATCCGTAGATCACCTTGAAATTGGGATCCTTGATGGCGTTCTCCGCATTCATTGCATCCGGGAAGCCCTGTACAACGCCGTGATCGGTGATTGCAATCGCCGGGAATCCCCAGTCATGCGCACGCTTGATGAGATCACCAGCAGGGGTGACAGCGTCCATAGCGGACATATTCGTGTGGCAATGCAGCTCCACACGCTTGCGCTCAGCGGTATCCTTGCGCTTTTTGCGGGCACGCTTGATGATGGCATCGGGTTTGAGAACAGGCTCATGCGCAAAGGGATCGTCCTCGATCTTGCCGGCGACAAGGATGCTCACACCCTTCTTCAGCTCACCAAGCGGCATGGCTTCGAGCTTCTTGACCGCATCAAAGAGCTTGACCGTGATCGAGCCGGAGAAATCCGTGATCTGGTAGGTCAGGATCCGGCGGTCACCACGGATATCACGTTCCTCCGTTGCGAAAATGTCACCGTACACAATGACACGCTCGCCACGGGTCTGGAGAGCTTCGGGGATCGGAATGGCGGCATCCCGGATCATTCTGCCCTTGATGAGGACGTCATTGCCCTTCACGGCATCAAGCTGCACCGCATCGCTCGACACAGACTGCGGTGTGTCCGGAATGGGCGGCGGCGTGTAGGCAAAGCGGTCAGGTGCAGGCGGCGGCGGGGGCGGTGCCGGTTCAAACTCCGGCGGTGCCTCCTCGATCACACGGTCGAGCTCTGCCTCGCTGATGGTATCCTCGCCGTGGAGCGTCACAGAGATCTGACGTCCGAAATGGCGAAGCACCACCTTTTCAAACACCTTGGTAAACTGGAATTTCGAGAGGATGGGATAGCCGCCGTTTTGCAGCTCGATGTGGATATGATCCTCCTCCCACGTCCAGTCGGCACGAATGAGAAAGCCGTTGATGATGGGCAGCTCCCGTTTGAGCATCTCGATCAGGTCGGGCGTGCAGTCCGGTGTGAGCAGATGCCCGTCATACCTCGGATCGAGCCGGAGCTGCCGCACCTGCAGCGCCACGCCGACACTCTGCTCAAAATGCAGCAGATCCGCAAACGGCACGATATGCGAAAAATGCGCAACAAAGGTGATGCCATCGAGCTTCTCCTTGTTGTAGAGAATCTCCTCAATGACACCCTGCTGCACAGACGGGGGGATATCCTTGGTGTATTGCTCCAGGAATTCCAGAAGTGTTGCGTTTGCCATACTTTCACCTTTTATCTCAGACTGATCCCCTGCCTGCCGGGAGACCCGACCGGGCAGGGGCATACCTATTACAGCTTCGCCAGCTCCTCCATGAGTGCCGGCACGATCTGATCCTCCGGCACACGTTTCAGGGTCTCGCCGTGCTTAAAGATGAGACCGATGCCGTCGCCGCCGGCAACGCCGATGTCCGCTTCTCTTGCTTCACCAGGACCGTTGACAACGCAGCCCATGACAGCGATCTTGACGTCCTTCTCGACGTCCTTGACTGCCTCCTCGACCTGCTTGGCAAGTCCGACAAGGTCGATCTTGGTTCTGCCGCAGGTCGGGCAGGATACGATCTGCACACCGCCTCGCTTGCCGATGCTCTTGAGGATGTCCTTGGCAGCGGCGATCTCACGGGCAGGGTCGTCCGTCAGGGAGACACGGATGGTCTCGCCGATGCCGTCATGCAGGAGAGAGCCGATGCCGATGGCAGATTTGATGAGTCCCATGCGCTCCGTGCCGGCTTCGGTCACGCCGAGATGCAGCGGATAATTGCACTTCTCTGCCGCCAGACGATAGGAGTCGATCATGCGGTTGACGTCCGAGGACTTGATGGAAATGACAATATCCGTGAAGTCTAAGTCCTCCAGAATTTTCGCATGACCCAGCGCCGACTCCACGAGTGCCTCCGGGGTCGGAGAGCCGTACTTTGCGAGAATCTCCTTTTCGAGCGAACCGGAATTCACGCCGATGCGGATGGGAATATGGCGTTTCTGACAGGCATCCACGACCGCCTGCACACGCTTTAAGTCGCCGATGTTGCCAGGATTGATACGAATCTTGTCCACGCCGGCTTCTGCGGCAGCCAGCGCAATGCGGTAATCAAAATGAATGTCCGCCACCAGCGGAATATTGATCTTTTCCTTGATGGCAGGGATCAGGCGGACGGCTTCGAGATTCGGGACAGCCGTGCGGATGATCTCGCAGCCTGCCTTTTCGAGAGCAACCGCTTGTGCAACGTTGCCCTCGACATTTTCAGCCGGTACATTCAGCATGGACTGGATGTAGATGTGCTTGCCGTCAAGCACACAGTTTCCGACTTTTACGGGTTTTACATTTCTCATAAAGATCACTTCCTAATCGTTAGATTCACTTCTGAAACAGCCGTGTGATATCCTGGAACGTCACGGCGATCATCAACAGGAACAGCAGTGCCATGCCGGCAAAATGCACCATGCCCTCCTTCTCCGGCGGAATGGGCTTGCGGCGTATCGCCTCGACCACGAGGAATACCAGACGTGCGCCGTCCAGTGCCGGGATGGGCAGGAGGTTGAAGATGCCGACGTTGACCGTGATGAAGCTTGCCAGACTCAGGACGCTGGTGAGATGCTGCTTGAAGGTCTCGCCGTAGCTTGCCGCTTCCCCGATGGTCGATACAATGCCGACAGGGCCGGACAGGTCGTGGAAGCCGTACTTGCCGGTCACGAGGTCACGCAAGGACGACCAGATCAGGCGCCCGGTCGAAATGGTATCGAGAAAGCTGTAGCTGATGACGCTCCACGGAGTCAGCTTCACGCTCTCCACGTAGAAATCCAGGCGTGTGTCATTGAGCTTGTTGCGGAAGGTCACGGCATCGAGAGTGACTTTCTTGCCGTCACGGCGCACCACGACCTCCATCGTGTCGTTCTCGGAGCTGGAGAGCTTATAGGACAGATCGGTGTCGGTCAGGATGCGCATCCCGTCGATCTTCAGGATGGTATCGCCGACCTGGAGGCCGGTGTCTGCGCAGGTCGAAATGCACTCATTCGTGTCCGGATCATAGCGGAAATCCGCAACTGTCAGGTTTCCCAGCGAGCCGAACAGCAGCGTTGTGATGAGGATGAGCACAAAGCCGAGGATCAGGTTCATGACCGGTCCTGCGAGCACGACCAGCATCCGCTGCCAGACGGGTTTGTTCATGAAGGCACGTGGATCCGGACTGCTGCCGTCCTCGCCCTCCATAGCGCAGTAGCCGCCGATGGGGAGCAGCCGGAGAGAGTACTCTGTTTCTCCCTTCTGGTGCTTGAGGATGGCAGGTCCCATGCCGATGGCAAATTTATTGACTTTCACGCCGCAGAGCTTGGCGACGGTGAAATGTCCCAGCTCATGCAGCACAACGATCGCAAAGAATACCAGCAATGCGATCAGAATCGAGAGAATACTCATAAATCCCAGCCTTTCTATCTATGTGGCTTGTGCGGTTATTTCGCAGCGATCTGCTCACGGACGTAAGCACGGGCTGCAGTGTCGGCAGCGAGGACATCCTCGTAGCAGGTCACTGCGCCGCCCTGTACGTGCTCCATTGCGCCACGCACGAGCTCGGCGATTTCGAGGAAGCCGATCTCGTCACGCAGGAAGCTGTAGACCGCTTCCTCATTGGCACCGTTGACGATCGCCGGACGCAAGCCGCCTTCCGTGATAGCGTCGATCGCACAGCGCAGGCAGTCGAATGTCTCGTAGTCCGGCTTCTCGAACGTGAGAGAGCCGTATTCCGTCAGAGACAGCGGATGCGTCGGGCACGCCACACGGTTCGGGTAGAGCAGTGCATACTGGATCGGAATTTTCATATCCGGCACGCCCATCTGACCGATCACAGCATAATCCTCGTACTCCACAGCCGAATGCAGCACGCTCTGACGGTGTACCACGATCTCGATCTGCGACGGGTCAAGGTCAAACAGCCACTTGGCTTCGATGAATTCCAGACCCTTATTCATCAAGGTCGCCGAGTCGATCGTGATCTTATTGCCCATGTCCCAGTTGGGATGCTTGAGGGCATCGGCAGCACGAACGGTTTTCAGCTCTGCCTTGGTCTTGCCGAAGAACGGACCGCCGGAGGCTGTCAGGATGATCTTGCGGATGCGGTTCATGCTGTTTCCCTGCAAGCTCTGGAAAATCGCAGAATGCTCGGAATCGACCGGGTAAATATTGACGCCCTTCTCCGCCGCATTCTTCATGACAAGGCTGCCGCCTGCCACGAGGGTCTCCTTGTTGGCGAGAGCGATGTCTGTACCTGCCTCGATCGCTTTGAGCGTAGGCAGCAAGCCCACCATGCCGACCACGGAATTGAGGAGGATATCATGCGACTTTGCCGATGCGATCTGGCAGAGTCCCTCCATACCGGTGAGGATCTCAGTGTGCTCATCACGGAGCAGGTCACGCAGCTCCTCCACCCCGGCAGGGTCAAAGAGGCAGACAGCTTCCGGGTGGTACTTCTTTGCCTGCTCTGCAAGGCGTTTCACATTATGCGCAGCCGCAATCGCTGTCACCTGCATCCCATGCTGATCGATCACATCGAGCGCCTGTGTTCCGATGGAACCCGTTGAACCGAGAATGGCTACCTTCTTCATATCGATGACTTCCTTTCAGCGGAATAAGCCCATCTTGGCAGATGGGCTTATATCCTCATAAAATCGTAAATAAATGCACAAAGACATAGAACATCGGCACAACAAACAGCACCGAGTCAAACCGGTCCGTCAGACCGCCGTGACCAGGCATGATCTTGCCGTAATCCTTGATGCCCTTCTCCCGCTTGATCACGGAAAATGTCAGGTCGCCGACCACGCTGATCGGTGCGCAGACAATTCCCAGCACCGCTGCTAAAATGCCGTTGACCGCCGTGAAATCGACGCCACGGATCCGGGCATACACCAGAAATACCAGCCAGAAAATGACAGCATTGCTGATGATGCCGCCGACAAATCCCTCCACGGTTTTCTTTGGGGAGATGTTCGGGCAAAGCTTGTGCTTGCCGAGTGCCACGCCGCAGAAATACGCACCGGAATCGGCGATCCATGCGCCGCAAAGCGCCAGGATCAGATAGAACAGTCCATGCTCACCGGTTCCGTAGAAATTCAGCTCGATGAGCTTATCAAGCGACCACGGGATCAGGAACATCGCACCGCCCATGAACGCAAGCTGCTCCACACGGAATTTCCCATGGTACACCAGAAACTGCACAAACAGCATCAGCAGACAGATCGTCAGCAGACCTGACTGGACATGGGAGATGATCTCCGCCCCTTTGGAAACGGATGCGGCAATGAGCGCCGCAGCAGAATGCTTGCAGCGGAAAAATTCCAAAATCGGCATAGCTGCGCCATACAGCATGACGCCCGTCATGGCAAGCCCATATTTCTGACCGCCGACCACACGGCTCAATTCAAAGAGAATGATGCAGTTGACCACCGCCAGAATGACCGGGAGCACCAACGTATTGTGGCACAGAAACACGAGCAGTACAATGACGATACCAACGCCGGAGGAGATCAGACGCTGCTTCATTCAGCGCCTCCGAAGCGTCTGCCACGGCCTGCGTAGTCGATCAGTGCCTTGTCCAGATCCTCGGTCGTGAAGTCCGGCCACAGGATATTCGTGAAATAATACTCCGCATAAGCGCACTGCCAGATCAGGAAGTTGGACAGGCGCAGCTCACCGCTCGGACGAATGACCAGATCAACGTCCGGGATGCCTGCGGTGTACAGGTGGTCTGCCAGAGTCTGCTCTGTGATGTCCTCCGGTTCAAGCTTACCGGCTTTGACAAGCGCAGCGATCTCACGGGCGGAGTGCATGAGCTCATTTCTGCCGCCGTAGTTGCAGCACATGAGTGCCACGAGCTCGGTATTGTCCTTGGAGTCCTCCTCCAGCTTCTTCATACGCTCGCAGATATCCGCCGGAAATGCCGTCTTATCGCCGACAATGATCCAGCGGACACCCTCCGCCAGGTGGCTTTGCACGTCGTCGAGGTACTGGCGCATGAGCTTGTAAATGCCCTGGATCTCCTCCTGGGAGCGAGACCAGTTCTCCGTGGAGAACACGTAGAACGATGCATACTTGATGCCGATATCACGGCAGTACGACAAAATCTTCTGGTACGTCTTACCGCCGGCAATATGCCCGAAGCCTCTGGGCATACCACGCTTCTTCGCCCATCTGCCATTGCCGTCCATGATGAAGCCGACGTGTACCGGAAGCTGCTCCGGTGCGACAGGCGGGGTCACTTCTTTTTTTGCAAATAATGCCATTGGATGGTTCCCTTTCTAAGGTCAAAAGTACGGATCAAACCGTCATAACTTCCTTTTCCTTGTCTGCAACAGCCTTGTCGATCTCGTCACAGTACTTGTCAGTGACCTTCTGGAGCTTCTTCTCAGCATCCTTCTGGTCGTCCTCAGTGATCTCGCCGTTCTTCTTCATCGTCTTGAACTTGTCAAGGGTGTCACGTCTGACATTACGAACAGCAACCTTTGCCTCCTCGCCATACTTCTTGACCTTCTTGCAAGTCTCCTTACGGCTCTCCTCAGTCGGCTGCGGGAAGTTCAGACGGATCACGTTGCCGTCATTCATCGGCGTGATGCCAAGATCGGATGCGAGCAGTGCCTTCTCGATCTCCTTCAGAGAGGACTTATCCCAAGGCTGAATGACAAGCACACGAGCCTCTGCAACGGAGATAGCAGCCATAGCCTGAATGGCAGTCGGTGTGCCGTAGTAGTCCACCATGATCTTGTCCAGAACTGCCGGGGTTGCACGGCCAGTGCGGATGGATGCGAAATTGTTCTCAAGGCTGCTGACAGCCTTGATCATCTTGTCCTCAGCGGATTTCAAAGTAGCTTTCATAATTGTGTGTCCGCCCGGTAATCGGGCGACTCCTTTCCTAAAGATTATGTTGTCTTAACGAGGATCATTCCTCAGTGATAACGGTACCAACGCTCTTGCCCATGACAGCATCCAGAATATTGTCCGGACGGCTCAGGTCAAAGACGAGCATGGGGAGATGGTTCTCCTTGCACATGGTAGCAGCAGCCATATCCATGACGGACAGGTTGTTATTGAGCACCTCGGTGAAGGTAAGCTTATCATACTTGACAGCATCGGAGAACTTGTGCGGATCCTTGTCATAAACGCCGTCTACGAGGGTCGCCTTCATCAGGATCTCCGCCTCGATCTCCACGCCACGCAGCGCAGCGGCTGTATCGGTCGAGAAGAACGGATTGCCCGTGCCGCAGCCGAAGATGACAACTCTGCCCTTCTTCAGGTGGCTCATTGCCTTATTGCGAATATAGGGCTCAGCGACCTGCTGCATGGTGATTGCCGTCTGCACACGCACCTCGACGCCAAGGGACTCAAGCACGTCTGCGATTGCAAGCGCATTGATGGTAGTTGCCAGCATACCCATATGGTCCGCACGGGTACGGTCAAGACCGCCGCTCATACGTCCACGCAGGAAGTTGCCGCCGCCGACAACGATGCCGACCTCGGCACCAACGTCAACGCACTTCTTGACACTCTCACAGATGTTACCAATGACTGTATAATCCAGACCAAATTTCTTCTCACCGGCAAGCGCCTCGCCGCTGAGCTTGAGCAGGATTCTTTTATACTTCAATTCCATAACACGACACCTCACAAAAGATATACTATATCTATTTTACACTAAAAAACGAATTCTGTAAAGACTATTTCTGAAATTTTTTTTAGTATTTGAAAAAATTTACATCTCCCCTGCCATGCCGGCGCATATCCGGCGCCGCAGCCGCATACCATCTACCAATCCAAACCAACAGGAGGCGGACGATGAAAGTTTTACTGTATCACAAAAAAATGACGGATTCTCCGGAAATTGCCGTGCAGAGAGCGCAGCGGCGTGCCCGGATCCGGCGCAAGACGTTCTGGTGGGATGCGGCGCTGTTTGCGCTCGTGATCGTCTGTGCGGTATGGCTGCTGCCGTATGCACCCTACCTGTCGCAGATACGGTTCCTGCGAGCCTTTCTGCCCGTGAACGGCAGCATCTTGGAGCATGGCAAGCTGCTGTTCTATCCGGCGGTTTTCGTCGGCGTATTGCGATATCTCGTGACAGGCGACCTGCAAAAGGGCATCCTCACGACCTACGCAGCCGCTATCTTTCGGGCGCTTGGTCTGCACATTCTGCTGCGCTGTACGTTCACGGGCGTCATCGGGACAACCGATGTCTGGGTGCCGCCGGCAGTACTTGGCTGCTGCGGCGGATACATGACCTACCAGATTGCTCGGAATTGTGACCGGCAAAAGCGCTCCAACATCCCCGGAATGCTCCTTTTACTGCTGCTGGAAGCGCTGCTCATGATTTTTACCGAATATCCACAGGATCTTGGGATTTTTGCGGGATGATACAAAAAATGCCGCCCATAACGGGCGGCATTTCTGATTTAGTCAGTGACAGCAATGACCTCGACTTCCACAAGCGCACCCTTGGGAAGATCCTTGACAGCCACGCAGCTTCTTGCCGGCTTCTCGGTGATGTACTTACCGTACACCTCGTTAAATGCAGCAAAATCGGCAATATCTGCCAAGAAGCAAGTGGTCTTGACAACGTGAGCAAAGTCGGTGCCGGCAGCCGTCAGAACGTTCTGAAGGTTCTGCATGACCTGCTCGGACTGTCCCTGAATATCCTTTGCTTCAATGTTGCCGGTAGCCGGAACAATTGCAATCTGACCGGAGGTGTAGAGCACATTGCCAGCCTTGATCGCCTGGGAATACGGACCGATCGCTGCCGGTGCCTTTTCGGTGTAAATTTTCTCTGCCATGGGTAAAAACCCCTTTC
>CACXGK010000023.1 GCA_902767115.1 uncultured Ruminococcus sp. | reverse complement strand
TCTGCAGAACTTGCAATGCTTCTTCATTTCGATTCTGTCGGGATCGTTCTTCTTGTTCTTCTTGGTAACATAGTTACGCTGCTTGCATTCAGTGCAAGCCAGAGTCACTTTCACTCTCATATCGGCACCTCCTGATTCATTGACTTCATCCGCACGAACGGCGGACGCTTAGAGTTGATTTGCCTCCCTCAGCAGCAGGCAGGTAAGAAAGCACAAAAAAATTACCCCCGCAAAGAGGTACTTATATTGTAACATATTATTTCCCATTTGTCAAGGGTTTGGCAGGATTTTTTTACAGAGAGGGAGGAGGAATTTCCTCCCTCTTGCCTTCACTCAGCCAGCCTTGCTGATCTCACGGATCTCGTAGGTCACGTCGCAGCTCTCGTCCATATTATAATGCGCATTGAAGGCGCCGATGATGCGGTTTGCGACCATTCTGGCGTTTGGCTCGTCGGTGCCCATGAGGATGACGAGCACCTGCTTGCCGTTGTTGCAGGAGATATCGCCACGGCGCAGGCTTGCCTGTACGATCTTCAGAAAGTGCAGAGCGCTGTCCGCCTCGATGAATGGGCCATCGTCACTGTGGAAGTGGAACAAAACGAGCTGTGCCTTCTGCTCCAGACGTTCGAGGAGTCTGGACACGAAGCGGTAGATATTCAGGAAATCATGCTCCGCCACGATGAAAGAACCTGTCCCCTGATTCGACTCCATAATGCGGTCAAACGCCGCAAAGGTCATTTCGCTGTCGGACGAAGCCGGCTGTTCGGTCAGCATTTTGATGCGGCGGCGCAGGAGATTGGCGCAGATGGGTGCGGTAATGACATCATCGGCGCCCTTTGCGAGCAAATGCTGCTGGTTCTCGGTGCTGGGGTCGGTCGTGACAACGGCGCACGGGATGCGGAATTCCCGGAACTGTGCGATCAGGCTCGAAAGCTGCCTGCCGGCATACTGCTGGGACAGCAGCACGCAGTCCGGACTTCCCGAAAAAGACGGCTGTCCGACCACCTGGATCGCAAATTCCCCCGGTGCGGATACCAGCGGGAGCAGCCAATCCTCCTGGTTGCTGTAGATCACAATGTTTTTCATACTGTACCTCCTGATGAATCTATTGTCCCGATTCGCCCCAAATGCTTCTCTTATGTGTTTTTTTCTGATTGTGCAGACTTTGTCTGTTCCGCCTGCTTTTGCTGTTTGCGGTGGATGTTGTCGATGTCCTCGGTCGTGCCGCCGCCGTGATCGTCCGGCGCACGGAATTTGCCCTTGTCCACGAGCCGCAGGAACGCATCCACCACGTCCTCTGCAAGCTGTGTGCCACGCACCTCCTTCATGATGGAGACCACCTTGTCGAAGTTCATGCGCTTGCGGTACGGACGGTCGGAATACATCGCATCAAACGTATCTGCCACTGCAATGATCTGTGCCACACGGGGGATGTCGTCACCCTTGAGACCTCTCGGATAGCCCTTGCCGTCGGGACGCTCGTGGTGACAGCCGGCACCGACCGCAAGCTCCGGCATGATGCTGATATCCTTGAGCGTCTGGTAGCCCAGCGCCGAATGCGACTTGATGATATTGAACTCGGTATTCGTGAGCTTACCGGGTTTGTTGAGCACCTCCGGCGGAATGCCGATCTTGCCGATGTCATGGAGCATGGCAATGCAGTAGTACCGTTCGATCGTGTCCTCGTCCAGTCCGAGCTCCTTGCAGAGCTCCACGGTGTACTCTGCCACACGGGACGAGTGACCGTTGGTGTAGGAGTCCTTCATATCGATGACCTTCGCAAAGGCCTCGACCATCTCCCGGATAAACTGCTTCTGCTGTGCCTCACGACGTCGGAATTTCTGCGTGCGGTAATCCACATACAGCATGACTGCCAGACCTGCCAGTGAAAGTATCACGATCAGGCAGGTCAGATGCACCCACCAGAGCTCAAAGAACGCCTTCTCCTTGGTGATCGGCACGCTCAGGGATTTGGTAGTCTGTCCCTGAGCGTCCTTGATCTCCAGATGGAACTTGTATTCTCCGCCCCGCAGATTTGTATAGGACAGCGGCGTGAGATCGCTGCGCCGCATTGTTGTCGGTGCCTCAAATCCCTCCAGACAGCAGGTGACTTCAGGATTGATGAGGGAGTAATTGAACACGTAGCTGTAGACGGTCAGCTTCTTGACGGACGAGGGCAGGTAGAAGCTGCCGTCCGGCTTCGGGAAGATATACCGCCCGTCCGCCTCCACAAACGGCACAGACACCAGCACGTCATTGACGCTCTCGACCGGCATTTCGATATTGACCTTGGCGACGCCGGTCGTGCCGGCGATGTAGAGGTCACCGTCGTCCGTCAGGGCGCTGTAGGAATTGGATGTGGCCATGCAGGGCAGACCGTTGTCGGTGCCGTAGTAGATGGGAGAGATCTCCTCGTTGGCAAGGAGCTCCTCCGCCTTGCAGACGTAAATGCCGTTGGAGCTGAGTACCCAGACCTCACTCCGGCTGTTTTCGTACAGGTCGAAATTGTTGGAATATGGGAATTTCCGGATAGTGTGGATGGAATGGTCGGCGTTCATGTAGGCAATGGAATTACTCGTCACGATCCAGAGCACATCCCGTGACACGTCCGGCTTGATGCGCATGACAACGTCAGAGCCAAGCCCCTCCTCCGTGCCATAATGTGTAAGGGTATCATCGTGGATGATGTACATTCCGCCGCCGTCCGTGCCGAGGATCACATCCCCGTCAAAGGTCTCGGAAACGGTCAGGATCTCGGTATTTTCAATGCCGTCCGCCTCATTCCAGATGCGTCCGATCTTCCCGTCCTCGATGGCGACCAGTCCACCGGTGCAGGCGGCGTAGATCCTGCCGTCACGGGTCTCATAGACCGCCCGGACACGGTCGGAGGGCATACCGTTCTCATTGGTGAAGCGTGTGACCTTGCCGTGGTCATAGCAGACAAGTCCGAGCTCACCAAAGGTTGCGACCCAGAGCCGTTCCTGGCTGTCAGACAAAAGGCAGCGGATACGTT
>CACXGK010000022.1 GCA_902767115.1 uncultured Ruminococcus sp. | reverse complement strand
CAGCACCACACACGAGAAGCTCGACAAGGATCGCTTCCGCAGAGATCTTGGCAATGTCGAGGAGGCATACCAGGAGATCATGAAGCGTCTGATGGGAGAGTAATATGGGTGGATTCTTCGGTGCAGCATCAGAGCATGACTGCGTAACGGACGTATTTTTTGGAACAGATTACCATTCCCACCTCGGCACACGCCGTGGCGGTATGGCTGCATATTCCCCGGATAAGGGCTTCCAGCGTGCGCTCCACAGCATCGAAAATTCTCCTTTCCGGACAAAATTTGAGAATGATGTGACCACAATGCGTGGCAAGCTTTGCATCGGCTGCATCTGCGATTCCGATCCGCAGCCGATTATGATGCGCTCCAAGCAGGGACTCTTTGCTGTATGCAGTGTCGGCATCGTACAGAATGCGAAGGAGCTGATCGAGGAGCTGCTCGAAGGCGGCAGCCCCAGCTTTGAGACCATGAGCTCCGGTAACATCAATTCCGGCGACCTTATCATGACGCTGATCTCTCAGAAAGGCAGCCTTGTGGAGGGTATCCGCTATGCACAGCAAAAAGTCATCGGCACGATGAATATTGTGATCCTGACCGAGGATGGCATTATCTGCGCTCGTGACAAGAACGGCAGACTGCCCATCATCATCGGTAAGCGTGACGACGGCTATTGCTGCTCGATGGAGTCGTTTGCATTCCAGAAGCTTGGCTACTACACGCATAAGGAGCTCAAAGCCGGCGAGATCGTCAAGCTGACGGCGAAATCCTGTGAGACACTGTCTCCCGGCGTGGACGAGGATCTCAAGATCTGTTCGTTCATGTGGACATACTATGGCTACCCGAACGCCGTTTATGAGGGCGTGACGGTCGAGACCATGCGCACCCGCAACGGCGAGATCATGGCGGAGAACGATATCAAGGCAGGCAGACTCCCTGATGTGGATTATGTCTGTGGTGTGCCGGATTCCGGTACGCCCCATGCCATCGGCTACGCAAACCGCAGCGGTATCCCGTTTGCAAGACCCTTTATCAAGTATACCCCGACCTGGCCCCGCAGCTTTATGCCGACGAGCCAGTCCCTCCGCAACCAGGTTGCCAAGATGAAGCTGATCCCTGTTCATGAACTGATTGAGGGCAAGCGTCTGCTCTTTGTGGACGACAGCATCGTTCGTGGCACCCAGATGCGTGAAACTGTAGAATTTCTGTACGAGAACGGCGCCAAGGAAGTGCATATGCGTTCTGCTTGTCCGCCGATCATGTACGGATGCAAGTACCTGAATTTCTCCAGAAGCACCTCCGAAATGGAGCTCATTGCCCGCCAGGTCATCGATGCATTCGAGGGCGCAGAGGGCATGAAGTATCTGGACGAATACAGCGATTCTGAGACCGAGCGTGGCAGACGTCTGCGTGATGAGATCTGCCGCCGTCTCAAGCTCACAAGCCTGGAATTCCAGTCCCTCCCCGGCACCGTCAAGGCAATCGGACTGCCGCAGTGCAATCTGTGTACCTACTGCTGGGATGGCAAGGAATGATGGACTTTTGCGTTTGCAGGTCTGAACGGACGCAGTCTGATCCTGCGTCCGGCACCCTGCTGCGTTTTGTGATACTGTGAAGCTTCAAGTATGGCACTAAGCCGTGATCCGTGAGCATTCAGCGGCGACAAGCTGAACAAACCGATCGTGACTTCGCTCCATGCAGGGAATTTTCATCCAGTCACACCCCAGCCGCCAAAGGTGCGGCAAAGAACCGGACAGCGGACTTGATGCCAAGAGATCCGGCATTCCGTACGGTGCCGGCATATTAAGACACCGCTTTTACGTTTATAAACAAGCCTGAGGCATAGCTTTTTCCTGTCTCAGGGCATTTAGGAGGAAAACCATGAATAGTTTTTCTGAAAGCTACAAGAAAGCCGGCGTAGACGTCACAGCCGGCTATGAGGCAGTCAAGCTCATGAAGGAGCACATCGCAAAGACCAACGTTCCGGGTGTTCTGTCCGGCATCGGCGGCTTCGGCGGTCTGTTCGAGCCTGACCTGACCGGTATTGAGAAGCCTGTATTTGTATCTGGTACCGACGGCGTCGGCACCAAGCTCAAGCTTGCGTTCCTGATGGACAAGCACGATACTGTTGGTATCGATTGTGTGGCAATGTGCGTCAATGACATCATCTGCTGCGGCGCAAAGCCTCAGTTCTTCCTCGATTACATTGCAGTCGGCAAGAACTATCCTGAAAAGATTGCAACCATCGTATCCGGTATCGCAGACGGCTGCGTACAGTCCGGCTGCGCACTGGTAGGCGGCGAAACTGCCGAAATGCCGGGTTTCTATCCGGTTGACGAGTACGACCTTGCAGGTTTTGCAGTCGGCGTTGTGGACAAGAAGAAGATCGTGGATACCTCCAGCCAGAAGGCAGGCGATGTGCTGATTGCACTGAAGTCCTCCGGCGTTCATTCCAACGGCTTCTCCCTCGTGCGCAAGGTGTTTTCCATCAACGAGAAGAACCTGTCTGTTCACTTCGATGAGCTCGGCAAGACCCTCGGCGAGAGTCTCCTGACTCCGACCAAGATCTATGTAAAGCCCGTCCTGAAGCTGATGGAGAGCGTGACTGTCAAGTCTGTTTCCCACATCACCGGCGGCGGCTTCTATGAGAATATTCCGAGATCTCTGCCGCAGGGCATCTCCGCACATATTGCGAAGAAGGACGTGCAGATTCTTCCGATTTTCGACCTGATCGCAAGAACCGGTCATATTCCGGAAAGAGATATGTTCAACACCTTCAATATGGGTGTCGGCATGATCGTATCTGTTGCAGCAGAAGAT
>CACXGK010000021.1 GCA_902767115.1 uncultured Ruminococcus sp. | reverse complement strand
TTTTTTGTCGGCTTGCGCCGACTTAGGAGGGGCTCCTCGCCCCTCCTAAACCTCCCTCGGCAGGACTATGCAGCCCTGCACCCGCAGTTTTTGGTGATGTTATGTTTTTTTCATTGTTAAGGGCGCAGCCCCCACATATTATTAGTATGCCTTGCCCCAGAGTACCATGCACTTTGCTGGCTTGCCGCAGCATACGCACTTGTCGGAAAGCTGCTTCTGTGCCAGCGGGATGCATCTGGAGCCTGCACCGGTCTGTGCCTTGACCTCGTCCTCGCAGGCTTCGTCGCCGCACCACATTGCTTCAATGAAGCCGTCGCCGTTCTTGGCAAGGGCGAGATTGATCTCGTCGATGGTCTGGCACTGGTAGGTTCTCCGCTCACGGTTGGCGAGGGCGTTGGCATAGAGCCCGTCGTGTACCTCCTGGAGCTTTGTCTGGATGGTCTCTGCGAGATTGTCGAGGGAAACAGCTTCCTTCTCGCCGTTGTGACGGGTCGCAACCACGCACTGGTTGGCAGCGATGTCACGGGGTCCGATCTCCACACGCACCGGAACACCCTTCATCTCGTACTCTGCAAACTTCCAGCCCGGAGAATTCTCGGAATCATCGAGCTTCACACGGATGCCGGCAGCCTTGAGCTGTGCATAGAGCTCGTTTGCCTTATCGAGCACGCCTTCCTTGTGCATAGCAGCCGGAACGATCACGACCTGAATGGGAGCGACTGCCGGCGGCAGTACCAGACCGTTGTTGTCGCCGTGGGTCATGATGATCGCACCGATCAGACGAGTGGTCACGCCCCAGCTTGTCTGGTGCGGATATTTCAGGGTGTTGTCCTTGTCGGCGAACTGGATATCGAATGCACGAGCAAAGCCGTCACCAAAATAGTGGGAGGTACCAGCCTGAAGTGCCTTGCCGTCGTGCATCAGGGCTTCAATTGCGTAGGTGGACACAGCGCCGGCGAACTTATCGCTCTCGGTCTTTTTGCCCTGTACGACCGGCATTGCGAGTGCGTCCTCGCAGAACCGGGTGTAGACATTGAGCATCTTCTCGGTCTCAGCGATGGCTTCCTCTGCGGTTGCGTGGATGGTGTGACCCTCCTGCCAGAGGAACTCACGGGAACGCAGGAACGGTCTTGTGGTCTTTTCCCAGCGAACGACGCTGACCCACTGGTTGTAAAGCTTCGGGAGGTCACGGTAGGAATGGATGATATCCTTGTAGTGGTCGCAGAACAGTGTCTCGGAGGTCGGGCGCACGCACAGGCGCTCCTCCAGCTTGTTCGCACCGCCCATCGTCACCCATGCCACCTCAGGCGCAAAGCCCTCAACATGATCCTTCTCCTTCTGGAGCAGGGACTCCGGGATAAACATCGGCATATTCACATTCTCGTGACCGGTCTCCTTGAACATACCGTCGAGGATGCGCTGGATATTCTCCCAGATCGCATAGCCATACGGACGGATGACCATGCAGCCCTTGACGGATGTATAAGCGATCAGCTCAGCTTTTTTCACGATATCCGTGTACCACTGCGCAAAATCCTCGTCCATGGAGGTGATCGCATCTACCATTTTCTTGTCGTTCTTTGCCATGATTGAAAATCCTTTCTGTATAGAGATATTCCGGCGGTACAGCGCAGTTTCAGCGCATGAACCAGGGGAATGCCTCTTGTTGTGCAGGCTCTGCCGGCGTTTCTGCGGCAGTCTCCTGTAGTGTACTGGTGTGAGCAGAGCTTGGTGCTGCCCAGGCAGCGACCTCGCCGCCGAACTCATCGTCCTCGTACTCGTCATCGTCGTCGTCGAATTCGTCCTCGAACGCATCCTCGAACTCGTCCTCCACAGACTCATCGGCAAGCACTTCGTCCTCGTCGGCTCCGGTCAGCTCCGGTTCCTCCGGAAGGAACGTTTCCTCAACGGGTGCATCGGGATCCGCACTGGCAAGATCCTCGGTGGAAATGTCGAGATCCTCAGCCGTTTCCTGCCGTTTGGGCGGGAACTCGTAGATGGAACGGACACCGTAGGATTCGTCCTTTGCCGGGTCGTGGTTGCTGCGGTATTTCTCGACCCAGCGGTCAATGAGCTTGGCGATCTTCGGGGTCAGGACTGCGGTCAGAAAAATGAGTGCAAAGATACCCAGTGTTCTCAGCAAAAAGCGCAAAATCACGCCCAAATCAATCGCATTTTCCATCGCATGACCCCCTTCGATTCTGAATTCCGTTTATCTCACCGGACGAAAATCCGGAAAGACCCATTCAATATTATACCAGATTCCCGTCCGAAAATCAACCGTTTCCTGTAACTTTTTCTTCCCTTTTCTGCAATCAGCCCGGAAGTCCGAGCAGGCGTGCGGCGTTCTCCGCAAAGATCATGCGCTCCTGTGCCGGTGTCAGCCCGATGCGGCGGAGCTTTTCGATGGTCTTGTCGGTGGTGTCCCACGGGCAGTCGCTGGCGAGGAGGATTTTATCAGCGCCGTGCTTTTCGATGATGCGGGCAAGCTGCTCCTCCTCCACAAAGCTGCCAACCAGAGCCGTGTCCATGTAAAGATTGCCAAACCTCCCGGCGAGGGTCATTTCCACCTCATCCCACATCGCATTGCCGCCGAGGTGTGCCATAATCATGGTCGTATCCGGGAATTTGTCAAGGATAAATGCCGCCATCTCCGGGGTGCAGTGGATCTCGGAGGGACTGACGGGGTCAAGTCCGGCGTGGAAGATGATGGGAAGTCCCAGCTCACCGCATTTTTGATAGATGGGGAACATCTTAGGCTCGTCCACAAAGAAATGCTGGTAATCGGGATGGAGCTTGATGCCGTATAGACCGAGGGACTTGATGCGTTCGAGCTCCTGCATCACGTCCTCTCCGTCCGGATGCACACTGCCGAACGGGAATACATGGTCAGACTTTACTGATGCCGCCCAGTTGTTGCAGACGAGGTGCTGCGAGGGCTTGGTTGCGATGGAGAGCAGCACAAAACCGTCCACGCCCCAGCGCTGCATGGTCTGCTCCGTATCGGCAAGCGTCCCGTCCGTTGCCGGCTTGACCCATGCGGTCTCGGAGAGGGCTTCGATCGTCCGGTGTGCGATCTTGTCCGCAAAGGCGTGTACGTGAAAATCAATATATTGCATCCGAAATGCCTCCTAATATTGCCTTAAAAAAGCCGCCTGCATCAGCGGCGGGTATGGGGTTCGTATAGGTTTAGTATACCATAAAGGGAGGGGATATGTCAAGGAGGGGGGGCAATGTCACAACTCAAACTGCGGGTGCAGGGCTGCATAGTCCTGCCGAGGGAGGTTTAGGAGGGGCGAGTAGCCCCTCCTAAGTCGGCGCAAGCCGACAAA
>CACXGK010000020.1 GCA_902767115.1 uncultured Ruminococcus sp. | reverse complement strand
TTGGCATAAAAATGCCCCCTTTCGTTAGACTTTGATTCGGTATATCTCTATTATACCACATTGTCTAACAAAAGGGGAGCATTTCATTTTCGCAAGACAGGGGCTTTTTTGATTTAAGAGAGGACATTGAGATCGACGTCACCGTCGATGCCGTCAATGCGTCCGGTGTTGCCCACCTGACGGAGGAAGTAATCACCGTCGTAGTCGGGACTCACACCGTATTCGGCAAGCCAGATGGTCTTGTCCGCCGTTGTCCAGGCGGTGCCGAGCGTCTGGGGTTCGGCGTAGAGCATGGTGTCGTAGCCGTGCTCTGCCATGCGGTCGGCAAACGCCGCATAGATCTCGTTGAGCGTGTCAAAGCTCATCCCGAAATCCTGGAAATGCTTGAAATTCTCCCAGTCATACGCCACCGGCAGGTCAAGCGGTTCGCCGTTCAGGGCGTCTGCGATCCAGTCCGCCTGCTTCCGGGCGGCATCCACGCTTGTTGCCGAGGAGTAGAAATACACGCCACGCTGCAAGCCGGCTGCCTTGGAGCCCTCGAAATTCTGCGTGAAATACGCATCCATCTCGCCGCCCACATCGCCGTAGCCAATGCGCATCAGCACAAAGTCCGCACCGGCTGCCTTCACCTTTGCAAAGTCAATATCGCCCTGCCATTTCGACACGTCGATACCGCAGCTTTTGTCCGGATACTGGGACAAAAGCAGATCAAAGCTACCGCTTGCGGTCATCTTTTCCCACTGCACACTGACCGTCACGTCATAGTCGAAGGAATTGCCCTCGCTGTCGGAGAGGGTCACGGTGATGGGGTACTCGCCCGGTTCGTCCGGGTTAAAGCTCCCCTCCCACGTCATGGTCGGGTTGGGGTCGTGGTCGTCGCCAAAGCTCAGGATCTCCTCCAGATCCCGGTGGTCGCCAAGCTCCACCGTCACCACATATCCCCATTGGTTCGACCGGTGCAAAAGCTGCGGCGGTCTGTCTGTCGGTTCGGATTCCGTGGGAGCTTCGGTCGTTTCGGTCGTGGCTTCCGTTGTCTCCGGGAGGGTCGTGGTCTGGGGAACAGTGGTTTCCACAAGCGCATCAGATGCTGTGGAAAGTTCACTCGTCTGTGTTTCCGTCACAATTGCCAAGGTCTCGGTCGGTGTTTCCGCCGGCGCCCCCTCGCTCGCCCTGCCACATCCGGAAAGGATCGCAGCAAGGAAGAGAATGCCGATATATCGCAAATTTCTTTTCATCAGACAAGCACCACCTGTTCTCCGTCTATCTTCGCCACACCACGGCTCACCGCAAGCGTTACCGCCTGGGACAGCGCAGTATCCAGCGCCGGGGTCATGCGCACAAAGCCAAGGCTCTTAGCAGCGGCACGGTTCAGCTCCGGAAGCGGCGCACTCACACAGGTACGCAATACAGCCGTCACAGCGCTGCACAGCTCCTCCGGACAAATCTCCTCGATGCTGCGTTTTCCGGTTCCCGTACCGCACCGGAATGCGGTATAGGCGGACGGGATCTGGTCGTCACGCCAGAAAAATTCCTGCTCGCCCTCCCCGGTCGAGGACGGCATCACGGTCTGAAATGCCTTGTGAAAGACCGGCTCAGCCTTCTGGCTCATGCGGCTCATGCCCCATGCGGCGAGGATGCGTTTCTGGACGACCTTGCGGCTGACAGGGGCTTCCTGGGCGATCACCTGGCGGATGGCTTCACAAATTTTCGGCTGCGCCATTGGCAAAAGGAAGGACTCCGGGCTGCCGAGCGTTCCGAGCTCACAGGGCTCATACGGCTGACTCTGGACAGCGCTCTGCTCCACACGTTCAAAATCCTCTGCGGCAAATGTCACAGACGGTTCCGGCTCCGGGGGCTTCTGCTCGTCGGCAAGCGCTTCCCGGATAGCGGCTTCGACCCGGTCAAGGGTGCGCTCCGGCGCATCGAGCCAGTCAAGGATGTGAACATTGCAAACGTGCCAGCCAAGTCCACGCAGGACAGACGGCTGCGAAATACAGCGGTCACGGGCAGAGCTGCTCTCGGCATTTTGCTTGCTGCCGCACAGGATGGCAAGCAGGAACCGGTTTGGATCCTCCGGATGCACCACTGCCGCATCGACCCGATACCCTGACGAACCCACACCGCATTTCACTGTATAGCCACGCTCCTCCAAGCCCTGCGCCAGACGTTTTGCAAAGGCATCCTGTCTGGCAGTCTCCTGCATTTCCTGCGGCGCAGCGCCGTGGTCGGCAAAGGCAAGGAAGGCTTTGAGCTTTTCCACACCCACTGCATTCGTGCGGGACAGGTCGATCTGGTCGGGACGGATCACGGAAAAGACCTTCATTTCCCGTCTGGCACGGGAGACAGCGACATTCAGTCTGCGCCAGCCGCCGTCCTGGTTGATGGGTCCGAAATTCATGGAAACTTCGCCGTTCTCATCCGGGCCATAGCCGATGCTGAACAAAATCACATCACGCTCGTCGCCCTGCACATTTTCGAGATTCTTGATGAAGATCGGCTCGTACATGGCGTTCGCCCATGTCTCAAGCTTCGGCTCCTGCACATAGGCTTCGGTCAGCAGGTCGTCAATGAGATTCTGCTGCACCACGCTGAACGTCACCACGCCAATGCTCTCCTGCCGCAGGGCTTCATCCCGCAGACGGCGCACGATCTCGGCAACGACCGCCTCGGCTTCCGCACGGTTCTGTCTGGTCTTGCTCTTGTCGTAGAAGCCCTCCACCGGCACACGGGTCACTCTCGGCACCAGATCATCCGGCGAGGGGAAGGTCAGGAGCTTGCTGTCGTAGAAGTTGTGATTCGAGAAAGCGATCAGGCTCTCGTGACGGGAACGGTAATGCCACAGCAGATGCCGTGACGGCATGGACAGCGCCAGACAATCATCGAGGACGCTCTCCAAGTCCTCCTTGTCGGCGTTTTCCTCATCGAAATGCTGCGACGTGAAGAAGGCGGTGGGGGGAAGCTGCTTGGGGTCGCCGACGATCACGGCATTCTCACCCCTTGCGATCGCACCCACGGCTTCACTGGTCGGGAGCTGGGACGCCTCGTCAAAGATCACGAGGTCAAATTTCGGGAAGGACGGGTCGATGTACTGCGCCACCGAGATCGGGCTCATCAGCATACACGGGCAGATGCGCCGCAAAAGCTGCGGAATGCTCTCAAAGAGCTTGCGGATGGACAGCATCCTGCCGCCGGATTTGATGGCTCTTTGAAGGACGGAGATCTCGGAATTGCCCTTGAGGGCTTCGCCGGGGGCAGGCACCTTGGCGGAAAGCCTTGCGGCAAGCTCCTGCACGGTCAGGGCAGCAAACTGGTCTGCCGCCTTGCGATATTCCTCGATGCGCACATCAAGCTGTGTGCCGGTCAGTCCCCCAAGCTCCGGGGTCAGCGCTGCCTCGATGGTGCAGCGTGCGGCTTCACAGCGATAGCAATTCTCCAGCTCCCCGGCAGGGATGTCACCCCGGCGGTAGGCAGCGGTCAGAGCGCCCAGCCCCTTGCCATCAAGGTCGGCAAGGAGCACTTCGAGGGCGGAGCGCTCACGCAGCAGCGGACTGCCCTGCATCCAGCCCTCGGCGGCAGTCACAGCGGCGGAGAAGAAGTCCCCCTCTGCCTGCATCGCCTTGCTGTCGAGCTTGTACTCGTCCGTCAGGGTATGGAGCGCCTTGTCCAGCGCATCCCGTGCGGCAAGCGCCCCGGCAAGAGCAGGGTTTTCCGGCTGCTGTAGGGCAGCGGTGAGCTGCGGATTCTGGAACGGCTGCAAATTTTTACGCAATTCTACGGTGTTTTGCATGAGTATCCGGAGACTGTCAAAGTCCGTTTTCTCCCCCTGCCAGAGCGTCCCGAAGGGCTGCACGAGGGTCTGATCGACCCCGGCAAGCTCAGAACGAAGTGACTGCATAGCGATCAGCTTGTCGCAGATCGAGAGATAATTCTCGGCGGTCACGGCACCGGGATTCTTGGCGTGTGCCTGCAATGCCTTGACGAGCTTCGAGCGTCCAAGTGTCTTGGCAAGCGCCCATTTCAGCTCATTCTCCTTCCATGCGAGCTTTTGCTGTTCGCCGTTCAGGGCAAGTACTGTGCTGTCAAAGGCAGCAAGGAGCTCATCCGTCAATTTCTGGCACTGCGTCCCCTTTTCAAAGAGGGCGGAAAGCTCTGCATTCCGGTTGGAAAGCACATCCTCCCCCGTGAGGGCTGCCGGGAGATATTCGCCATTCTGTGCGGTTTTAAGGAGCTCCAGACTGCCGGTATAGGCATCATATGTCCCCGGTTCACCGATCTGCAAGGCGCCAAAGCTCTGCTCTGCGCTGCCGCACGCATCCCGGAACGCCTGTACTGCCTGCACAAACCCCTCACGCACGCCGGGGGCATAGTCCGTCCGGCGGTAGTCCCGCAAAGGCGAATCCGCCAGTCCCCCAAGCTCCGCATCGGCTGCGACAATGCGCCCGATGGTCTCGATTGCGGCGGCGTGGTCGGCGGCGGAGATATTTCTGGCGAAATCCTGCGGCAAGCGCACTCTCCCCAGATATGGCTTGAGAGCGTCGTATTCCGTCACGGCGTCATAGAGGGACATCCCGATGGGCTGCACGGCATGGAGGGACTGCATGATGCTGTCGAGCTCCATCCGGCGCCGGCTGAGATCCTCGGCAGCGGACAGGTATGCCGCAGGAGACTTCACACGTCCGACCTGCAAGGTGGCGTCTAACTGGCTCAGGACTGCACGCTTCTGCGCCTTATTGGAGTGAAGCTCCAGACAGAACGGATCCAGTCCGAGCTTGGCAAGGCGGTTCTGCACCACGGACAGCGCCGCCATCTTCTCTGCGACAAACAGCACGGATTTCCCATGATACAGCGCATTTGCAATCATGTTGGTGATGGTCTGGGATTTGCCGGTACCGGGCGGGCCGTGCAGGACAAAGCTCTCCCCCCTGGATGCCGCATAGATCGCCGCAAGCTGCGAGGAATCCGCACTTGTCGGAACTGCCATATCCGAGGGTTTGACCTTGGCATCGAGCTGGGCAGGGCTGAGGTCTTCCGTATGCGGCTCCCATTCGAGAGCACCGGACAGGAGCGATGCCACGACCTTATTCTGCCGCAGCTCCTCGCTTCTCATGCGGATATCGTTCCACATGATGAACTGGCTGAACGAGAACTGCCCCAGCACACACAGCGGCTCGATCGACCAGTTCGGATGCAGTGCCACCGCCTCACGGATGGTGTCATAGATCTTCGCAAGGTCTGCCCCGTTCTCATCCTCCGGCACGGGGTCAAGCCCGTCAATGCGGATGCCGTAATCCTGCCGCAGGAGTTCAAGGAGGGTGATATTGATCTGGGTGTCCTCGTCACGGATGCGCAAAGAATAGGTCTGCCCGGTGATGCGCCGCACAAGATCGACCGGCAGCAGCACCAGAGGGGCATACCGGGGCTTTGCGGCACGCTCGTTCTCAAACCATTTGAGGAAGCCGACAGCCAGATACAGCGTATTCGCACCGTTTTCCTCCAGGCTGACCTTGGCGGCACGGTGGAGCTTCTTGAGCGTCTGCGAAAGGTCGGTCTCATGGGCACACCCAAGCAGCTTGTGGGCTTTCAGGGCTTCTGCTGCCGAAAGCTTTGCGGTCTCGGCATCCTCGGCGTGGTAGAATTTCTCATCATCGATCGTGAGGACGGTCTCCTCCGGCATGGCGCAAAGCCGCAGATCCACGCCCTTTGCAAGCTCATCCTCCAGCACACGCAAATCATCGGCAAGGCATTGCAGACTTGCCGAACCCGGTCGGTAATTGAGCAGCGGATTGCGCAGGGAAAGATCGAGCAGCTTGCGCTCCCAGAGCTCCTGCTTGGTCACAGGGCGCTGTACCGGGGTGGGGGCAAGGTTGGTATTCGGTTCCATAGGGTTCACTCCTTTTGGGGGAAAATTTCAGGGTATCAATTATAGTATAGCATAAATCCCGGATGATTGCAAGCACGCATCGCCACTTGACAGTTCGGCAAGAATGTGATACAATAGTAGATACAGTAATGTAAAAAAAGTACGGAAAGGAGGTCGCACAGTATGGAAAATCGGGAGTACTTTCGGGCTTGCAGCTACTGCGAGGTCGGCGAGAGCCACATCGGCTGGGGCAAGCCATGCGAGGACACTGTCCTGACCGGACAGCATCCCGAAACCGGTGTGACTGCCGCTGTCGTCAGTGACGGCGCCGGATCCTGTTCCTTTGCGAAGGTCGGTTCCGAGATCACTGCCAATGCTGCGCTTGATCTCCTCCTGAACCAGTTCGATGCGCTCTACGAGCTCAGCTCTCCTGCCTTTGCAGAGACCGTGCTCGGCTGCATCCGTTCGCTTTTGCAGGAACGTGCAGAATCACTGGAAACGGATATTGCCGAATTATCGGCAACTCTGGTCTGTGCGGCAATGGCGCCGGACGGGCGGTATCTCTTTTTCCACGTCGGTGACGGCATCATTGCAGTCTGCGATGAAAAGGGTGTCTGTCGGGTCATTTCGCAGTATTACCACGAGATCGCACGCAATTTCACCACCTTTGTCACCATCCCCGACACGCCCTACAACTACGGCAAGGGGCAGGGGGGAATCGCTGCCTTTCTGCTGACGAGTGACGGGTCGGAATACCTCATGACGTTCGATGACGGCTGGATGACGCCGCAGGCGGACTTGCTGGTGCAGATGAGTGTGTTCTTTCCGCCGGAGCGTATGGAGGACGAACTCCGCCAGCTCACGGCTTACTATAAGGAGCTTGGGATGTACGACGATGCATCCTATGCGCTGATCTCCGATAAGCGCTGTGCTGCCGGGGTCTTTGACGGCATGGATCCGGAGCTGCGGCAAATGCTGTTTTATCTTCCGGAGAAATCCACGCCCCATATGTTCCGCCAGCTGCATGATGCCTTTGCGCTGCTCGCTGAGCACCCGGAGGGTGTCCCGGAGTCGCAGATGATGCGTGTACTCCACACCCACAAAAAATGGAACACCTTCCGCAAGCTTGCAGGGCTCCTCACAGCGGAGACCATCCGGCTGCATGAGGGAAAATACTATTTCTGATACACTTTCATACAAAACAAGAAACCCTCAGTCCGAAAGGACTGAGGGTCAGTCTGTCAAAAAACATTCCTGAAAGCGTGAAGCAAACGCAAAAGTTTTTGGTCCAGCTTTTTTCAAAAAGCTGGTCAGGTCCAG
>CACXGK010000019.1 GCA_902767115.1 uncultured Ruminococcus sp. | reverse complement strand
GGGGTGTCTTATCAGGAGATGTTGACGGGGATAGAAAGATAAAAAGCTCACTATTTTAACAGAATCTGTCGGTATCATCTCATGCTGACAGATTCTTTTCAAATATTCTAAGATCTATGTGACTTTTCACATGATTTTGCATCTGTTATTATGAAAGCACCATGGACTTTCAAAACGAGAGGAGGGGGAACATGACCGATCATGAGCTGCGCGTACTCATGAAAAGCGACCTGAATGCAGCTTCCAAAGCGCTGTATGAGCAATATTACCGTTATGTCTATGCTATCGTGTTCCGTCTGCTCCGTGATCACGGCACGCAGGAGGATGTTGAGGACTGCGTTGCGGACACCTTTGCGAAATTGATAACCCATATGGACAGCATCCGGGGCGATGATCTGAAAGCCTATATCGGACGTGCAGCACACAATAATGCGCTGAATCGGCTCCGTTCATTGAACCGCACAAGGAAATATCATGTCCCGCTGGAGGACGCAGCAGAGATCGCAGGCGAGGATCTGAGTCTCACATCGGAGGAAAGATCAATGCAAAAGCAGCTTTTGACGGAGCTTGAAGCACTTGGAGAGCCGGATACAACGATATTGCTGCAAAAATATTACTATGGCAGAAAAATGTCGGACATAGCAAAGGCTGTCGGTCTCTCCACTCATGCGGCACAGGTGCGCTGTAGCAGAGCCCTGAAGCGGCTGCAAATGAAATTGAAGGATTGGAGGTAGGTGTGATGCAGAAAAAAAAGATCACCGCTTTGCTGCGAAGGTTGGAGGAAACCGATGCACAGCGGCTCAGTGAGCAGCATCTCACACTGTCGGAGCAGGAGCATGAACGCATCCTGCACAAGATCGAAACGCAGTTGCCGCAGCGTGAAAATGCGCCCGCAGGGATATCAGCGGTGAAGCCTGTTCTAACACATAACAAGCGGCTGCATTCTCTGTCCCACGCTGTTGTGGCTGCGGCTTGTGCCGTTGTGTTCTTTGGTTCTCTGGCAGGAATGGTATGGCTGAAGATTCACGCACCGCAGAACTTCACGCAAACCTCTGTTCCGGACGAGAGCGTACCACTTGTGAAGTCTCATGCTGTCGGTGAACGCTATGCCGCAGAAAATCTGACCGAATCCGGAACACTGTGGCTCACGGTCACGGATGTCACAAAGATCTATGGACAGTATTGCATAGGGATCGTTCTGGAAAGTGAAAAGGCGGTCTCTTGTGCAAGGTCAGCTATGGGAGAGCCAGATCTGTTCTTTGCAGACAATTTTCAGCTTACTGCTTTGGACGAAAACGGTGAGCGGATGGTCTGTGTTCCCCGCAATATCCGCATGGAGCAGCAGGATATCCGTTTTGAAAGTGGTCTGCCCTATGCGGTCACACTGCATCCCGGAAAGCAGTGCAAGATCTGTCTCTGGTTCCAGCCGGAGGAGGGGATGGAATGGCATCTCGTGTCAAGCCTTGCTCCGGAAGCGCCGTACACAGTCATTTTAACGGAGGAATCATCATGAAATACAAACGAATGACAGCTCTTCTGACAGCGGCAATCATTTTGCTTTGCGGCTGTCAGAGTGCGCCGAAAATTGACCCGGCACTCGGAGAACAGACGGAATCCGTCCAGACCGATGAAGCCGGAAATGCTGTTCCCCTTGCGGACGATGCACTCACCACGAGAGTAAAAGCCGAGACAGTCACAGCCCCGGACGGGATATGGGGGCTTGAATATGAAGTAACTGTTGCAGACGGCGTGTCGATTCCGGGCATGGATCATAATTTGCTGCACTATTCGCTGAAGACTTCGAAATGGACGGAGACCGCCCTTACACCGTTTGCTTCCTATGCTGGCTATTATGATGCGGGTGGACTTGTGGATGTTGGGGAAAATGCCATTTACCGCTTGGCAGTGATGGAGAATCATAATAATATGAACCCGGCAGACGGCGGCGATACCGATTATGATTTCTGGGAGCAGTATTCGAGCAGTTGTGAGTCGGACTATTGGCTTTGTACTTACAACACGGATGGAACACTCACCGGAAAAATGCAAGTTACAGGATTGGAGGCGTATCCTGACGAGTACGGAAATCCACAACCGTTTTCGTTCCTTTGGGATCATGAAGGTATATTTCTCACGCTGCAAAATGGCATGGTCCTGCGTGTTGAGGAGGATGGCAGCGTCACTAAGACAGAAGATGCTCCAGTGCCGGAGGAGGGCGTGAGGTCGGATGGCGTGATGCGAAGATTTTTGCGTGACCGTGACGGTAAGGTGCTGATCTGTGATGTCACCGAACAGAGTACGCCATCGAACGATGCTATGACGTATGCGCAGACTATCCGGGAATTTGACCTTAAAACCGGTAAGCTGGGGGAAGTATTATACACAGGTGATGAGCCGTTTACAGGTATGAATAGCCGCACGGTTTCTGGCGGATGCGGCGACTACCGGCTGTTTGTGAACAATGCAAATGTACTCCTTGGCATCCGGGATGACGGCACGACCGAAACGGTGATCGACTGGGCTGCCTCTGATCTGGAACCGATGACGGTTGCTGTTCTGCCGGACGGAAGTTTTCTGGGCTTCAATTACAGTGAGGGAGAAAACGGCACATGGTATCGGCTCACCCGGCTGCACAAGTCCGAGATCGGTGAACCGCAGAATCTAACGCTTGCTGTGCTGGAGCGTGATTATGCAGTCAGGGATTTTGTTAAGAGCTTCAACCGGTCACACAGCAATATCCGCATCTCTACGATCACCTACACGGACAGCGGCGATCAAACAGCGTTCGATAAGCTGAAAATGAGCATTGTCAGCGACGACGCACCTGACCTTGTACTGATGTACGATGCACATGAGCAATTTCTGAAATTCGGCAGCAAGGGTGTATTCGCCGATTTGAATGGATATCTTGACAAGGATGCAGAATTAAGCCGGGAAATGCTCGTCCCGAATGTTCTCACCTCGATGCAGCACCCGGACGGTTCTCTCTACGCTCTGCCATCCGGCTTTGTGGTGGAGACCATAGCTGTCAAGACGAAATTCACCGATCAGGAAAGCTGGACAGTGGACGATATGCTCGACCTTTATGAGGGAGCAGACGATATTTTCTACTATTGGAGCACTAAGGAGGACGCGCTGAATATGTTCCTCATTGGAACGGATTTCACAGATGAGCTTGCCGGAACGTGCAGCTTTGACAGTCCGGAATTTGTCAAAATACTGGAATTCTGCAACCGCTATCCGATGGAATCGACCCTGCCGGAAAAGAATTACGAGGATGAAGCACAGTACGCAAAATTTGAAAACTGGTATTACGAGAATTTCATGAAATACCAGCGTGATCAGGATTATCTCTATCCGTTTGCGATCAGTGCGCCGGGGGGAGGATTAGCGCTCTCGCAGTGGTCATATGTTAAGGCAGAACTGGGCGGCGATATGACCCTGACCGGTTATCCCTCAAATAACGGACAGGGCGGTAAAATTACGACCGAAGCGTCAAGATATACACAGTGCGGTGAGATGGGCATTGTCTCCACAAGCCAGAACAGCGATGCGGCGTGGGAGGTCTTGAAGGCGTATGTGGAGGATGGCAAGGAATACAATGAGCGCCCCGCTTTTTCCCTGATCGACACAAAATTTGAGGAGCAGCTTGACGGGATGATGTACGTCTGGAGCGATGACAAGCCCACCGACACCCCCTACTTCGAGGATGACGGGAACAATGTCTACCCTCTGACACAGGAGGAGCGTGACGACTTAGAGCGCTACATTCGAGGCTGTGATACGTTCATGATGCTGGACGGGACAGTGAAAAACATCGTCCTTGAAGAAGCGGGAATGTTTTTTGCAGGAGACCAGACCGCCGAGGCGGCAGCAAAGAAAATACAGAGCAGAGCTGAGCTGTATCTGTCAGAGCAGTACTAAACAGAAACCCGCTGGCAGATCAATGTCTGTCAGCGGGTTGGTTTGATGCGTGTTATGAAACAGGAGTACGCCATAACCTTGTCCGTTATTTGTCCGTTAAAGTTACGAAAAGATAGGGGATAGAATGAACGATTTGAATTTGTAGGTTGTTGTATTTTGGCTTTGTTACGCC
>CACXGK010000018.1 GCA_902767115.1 uncultured Ruminococcus sp. | reverse complement strand
GGTGAATCTGGATCTCGTGCTTGGCAATGATATTACCTCTCCGGTTGCCATCAAGGCAT
This sequence comes from uncultured Ruminococcus sp., assembly GCA_902767115.1. GTDB lineage: Bacteria > Bacillota > Clostridia > Oscillospirales > Ruminococcaceae > UBA3855. The sequence continues at coordinate 4,035 of CACXGK010000018.1, read as the reverse complement.
TCAACCAGATGGGCAAGGAGAGCGTTTTCAATAAGGAGAAGGTGACCATGGTAATGGATCACTTCGCTCCGAACAAGGACATCAAGGCGGCTCAGCAGTGCATGATGTGCCGTGATTTCTGCGGTGCGCAGGACATCACGCATTTCTACGATGTGGGTCAGATGGGTATCGAGCACGCACTGCTCCCGGAGAAAGGACTCGTTGTTTCCGGTGATGCTGTGATTGGTGCGGACTCCCACACCTGCACCTATGGCGCACTGGGCGCATTTTCCACCGGTGTCGGCTCGACCGATATGGCTTGCGGCATGGCGATCGGCAAGGCTTGGTTCAAGGTGCCGTCTGCTCTGAAGTTTGAGCTCAAGGGCAAGCTGAACAAGTACGTTTCCGGTAAGGACGTTATCCTCCACATCATCGGCATGATCGGCGTGGACGGCGCACTTTACAAGTCCATGGAATTCGTTGGTGAGGGTCTGTCCTCCCTGTCCATGGCTGACCGCCTTTGCATGGCGAATATGGCGATCGAGGCAGGCGCTAAGAACGGCATTTTCGCTGTGGACGATATCACCAAGGCATATGTCAAGGAACATTCTGACCGTGAGCCGGTCGTTTACACCGCTGACGCTGACGCAGAGTATGAAAAGACCTATGTGATCGACCTTTCCGAGATCATGCACACCGTTGCGTTCCCGCATCTGCCGGAGAACACCAAGACCACGGACGAGATCGACGAGATCAAGATCCAGCAGGTTGTCATCGGCTCCTGCACCAACGGCCGTCTGGAAGATCTGAAGGCTGCTGCGGAGATCATGCAGGGCAAGAAGGTCGCTAAGGGCGTTCGCTGCATCGTGATCCCGGCAACCCAGAAGATCTATCTTGAAGCAATGGAAGCCGGTTACTTAAAGACCTTTATTGAGTGCGGCGCTGTTGTTTCGACCCCGACCTGCGGTCCGTGCCTGGGCGGTCACATGGGTATCCTCGCTGAAAACGAGCGTGCTGTTGCAACGACCAACCGCAATTTCATCGGCAGAATGGGTCATACGACCTCTGAAATCTATCTGGCATCTCCCGAAGTTGCTGCTGCAAGTGCAGTGATGGGCAGAATTGCCGCTCCTGAGGAGGTGCTCTAAATGAAAATGACTGGTACTGTCATCAAGTACGGTGACAACGTCGATACAGACGTCATCATCCCGGCTCGCTATCTGAATACGAGCGACCACAAGGAGCTTGCCTCCCACTGCATGGAGGATCTGGACACCACCTTCGCTTCCCGTGTCAAGGAAGGCGATATCATGGTAGCCGGCTGGAATTTCGGCTGCGGTTCCTCCCGTGAGCACGCACCGATCGCCATCAAGGCAAGTGGTATCTCTCTGGTCATCGCCAAGAGTTTTGCCCGTATCTTCTACAGAAATTCCATCAACATCGGCCTTGCTATCGTGGAATCCGAGGCGGCTGCCGATGCGATCGCTGAGGGCAATGTCATTACTGCCGACCTCGATAACGGCGTGCTCCACAACGAGACCACCGGCGAAGATTACGCAGTAGAGCCGTTTCCGGCATTCATCCAGACCATCATCGAGAACGGCGGTCTGGTGGAATCCATCAAGAACGGAAGTATCAAGTAATGAACCTCAAAGAACTCGAAGCAGAGCTCGGCACGCTTACGGTCTTTGGCGGCGTGGAGGCGGATGAAGTTTTTTCGGAATTCCGCTCCATGCTGTCTATGCTGGAGCAGAAGCAGGAAAGCCGGACTAAGGCAAGCTCCTTTGCATGGCAGCTCTACCGCCACATGACGGACGACTGGACGTCGTATCTGCGTGACCTGATCTTCACGTTGGAAACGCCGTGTACGTATTTTGCATCCATCGGAAAGCCCATCCCTGCGTGCATTGAGCAGGCTGCCCGGCATGATCTGAGCATCCTTTCGGAAGCCGCAGGCGTGACAACGGAGCTGGTTTCCTACTGCATGAACGCAGAAGGGGAGTACATCCCGGCATGGAAGGCGGAGCCCATCGACCTCGAAACCCTGTATTTTGAACGGCTTGCCGAGATCAGCAGGCACGGATTTGGCATCTTTGCCAAGCATAAAATGTTTCACATGGAACTTTCTGAGAAGGCGGAGAAGGGCTTTGTCATTGAACCGGCGCAGTATCCCGACCCGATCTCACTGCAAGAACTGGTGGGCTACGAGCTGCAAAGAACGCAGATCATCGAGAATACCAAAGCACTGCTTGCCGGCAAAAAAGCCGCAAACACGCTGCTTTACGGCGATGCCGGCACCGGCAAGTCCGCAACGGTCAAGGCGGTTTGCAATGCCTTTGCAGCGGACGGACTGCGCCTGATCGAGCTTTCCAAGAACGAGCTGCACCTGCTGCCAAAGCTGCTTGACGAGCTGGGAGCCAATCCGCTGAAATTTATCCTGTTCATCGACGACCTGAGCTTCCAGGACAACGATGATGATTTCTCGGCGCTCAAAGCCGTGTTGGAGGGCAGCATTTCCGCCAGAACGACCAATACCGTCATTTATGCGACCAGTAATCGCCGCCATATCGTGCGTGAGACCTTCTCGCAGCGTGCCGGCGATGAGATCCACCGGAATGATACCATGCAGGAAACCATTTCGCTTTCTGAGCGTTTCGGGCTGACTGTCTATTTTGAAAAGCCGAATAAGGCGCTGTACTGCGAGATCGTTCGTGTGCTGGCGGCTGAAAACGGCATCACCCTCAGTGATGAGGAGCTTGCCCTCGAAGCAGAGCGCTTTGCCATGCGCAAGAGCGGACGCAGCGCCCGTGCTGCTCGTCAATTCGTGGAGCAGCTTTGCGCAAGGCAAGCATTGAATGAAAACAAGGAGTGAACAACCATGCTTACGCTGGATAAAATCTATCACGCCAGCTATGTGCTGGAAAACGTCATCCGACAGACGGACATCATCCATGCCCCTAAGATCTGCCCTGACGCAAATGTGTACCTCAAGACCGAGAACCTCCAGATCACGGGTTCTTTTAAGGTGAGAGGCGCTTACTACAAAATTTCCCAGCTCTCCGCCGAGGAAAAGGCGAAGGGTGTCATTGCGTGCTCTGCCGGCAACCACGCACAGGGCGTTGCACTGGCTGCGACCAAGAACGGCATCAAGTCCCTGATCTGTCTGCCGGACGGCGCTCCGATCTCCAAGGTCGAGGCGACCAAGGGCTATGGCGCAGAGGTCTGCCTCGTGCCGGGCGTTTATGACGACGCCTACATGAAGGCAAGAGAGCTCGAAAAGGAAAAGGGCTATACCTTCGTGCATCCCTTCGATGATGAGGACGTCATTGCCGGACAGGGAACCATCGGTCTGGAGATCATCAAGCAGCTTCGTGACGTGGATATCGTTGTGGTGCCGGTCGGCGGCGGCGGATTGATCTCCGGCGTAGCATTCGCCCTGAAGTCCCTCAACCCCAATATCCGTGTGTATGGTGTGCAGGCAAGCGGTGCGCCTTCGATGGTGCAGTCGCTCGAAATGGACGAGATCATCTGTCTCGACAAGGTCAGCACCGTTGCGGACGGCATCAAGGTCAAGGAGCCGGGCACCAACACCTTCGAGCTTGTCAAGAAGTACGTTGACGGCGTTGTGACCGTTACGGACGACGAGGTTTCCACCGCTATTCTGGCGCTGATCGAGCAGCAGAAGCTGATCGCTGAGGGTGCCGGTGCGGTATCTGTGGCAGCCGTTATGTTTGATAAGATTCCCGATATGAAGGGAAAAAATGTCGTTTGCCTCGTGTCCGGCGGTAATATCGACGTGACCATTCTCTCCCGTGTCATCAAGCGTGGTCAGCTCAAGATGGGCTGCTCCGATACGCTGGCGATCCAACTTGAGGACAAGCCGGGTCAGCTCAAGGGCGTTTCTGCAATCTTGGCAGACCTCGGCGGCAACGTTGTTTCCATCCACCACGAGCGTGCAAGTGAGGACAGTGACATCACGGATACCATTCTGCGAATCAGTCTGGAAACCCGAAATCACGAGCATATCCGCCAGATTCGTCAGGCTTTGACGGACGC
>CACXGK010000017.1 GCA_902767115.1 uncultured Ruminococcus sp. | reverse complement strand
GATTTGTATAGAATGAACCCTTTGCACATATTGAATTTGTCTAAATCGCCAAAAATCTGTGCGACCCTTGACATTTGGGGGAAATCGTGGTACACTAAACTTAGCACTCAAAGAGATAGAGTGCTAACACTTAAAAAGTCTGACTGCCAGAGCTGCTGTGTATGACGGCAGCGGCTCTGCGAATCGCAAATGAAGGAGGGCGTATTCCTGTGAACGAACGAAAGCTGAAGATCTTGGCTGCGGTCGTAGAGGAGTATGTACGCACCGGTGAACCGGTCGGCTCCAAGGCGATCGCCAGTCTGCCGGATATCGGCGTTTCTGCTGCTACTGTGCGAAATGATATGGCGCTTCTCGAACAGCTTGGCTTCCTCGAACAGCCCCATACCTCCGCCGGCAGAGTGCCGACCATCAGCGGCTATCGGCTCTATATCGAGGAGCTGATGCGTCCGCCCACACTTCCGGATGAGGAACGGGAACGCCTCGACGATATGCTCGGAGCGCAGGGACCTCTCACGGAGGAGCTGCTCATCCAGAATGCTACCTCGGCACTGGCGGAGCTGACGCAGTGTGCGGCGGTCGTGAGCGATTTTTCCCCGAAGTTCTCGATCATTTCCAAGGTCAAGGTCATCCCTGCCGGGAAGCGTGTTTATGTGGTGCTGCTCATTACATCGGGCGGTGCAATCAAGAATAAGGCGTGCCGGCTGGAATTTGATCTGACGAATGAACAGTTGGGGAAGTTTTCCGAGTATCTGTCCAAGAACCTCGAAGGCGTGAGCGTGGCGGATCTGTCCGATGAACGGATGGAGAACCTCACGGCGGCGATGAGTGCTTACATGATGACGATGGCACCGCTGGTGCAGGGCATCTGTGAGCTGTCAAGAGACCTGCGGCAGCACGCACTGCTGGTCAAGGGAGAAAAGAATCTGTTCTCCTGCGAGGATCTGGATAAGATGGAAGTGGTACGGTTCATCGAGCATAAGGATGAGCTGGTGCGGCTGCTGGATGATTCCTTCAGCGGCATCCGGGTCATGTTCGGTGAGGGCAATGACAGCTTTGTCATTGGCAATTCGTCGATGATCGTCTCGAAGTACCGCAAGGGTGAACAGAATGTCGGTTCCCTCGGTGTGATTGGTCCGATGCGGCTCGATTACGCAAAGGTGATACCGTATCTGGAATATTTTTCACAGAAGATCACGGATCTGATCTCGGAGGATGCAGAAGCACCGCCGAAACAGGACGATCCGACATAGAGATAGAAAGAGGGTGAATCCCATGAGTGAGATGAACGAAAATCAGGAGATCCTCAATGAGGAGCTCGAACCTGAGGATGAGACAGAAGAGCTGACAGACGAAACAGAAGAAACAGAAGAAACTGCCGATGCGGATTCCGAGGAGAGCGAAGAGCCTTCGCCGGAGGAAGCCATCGAAGCCGAGCGTGAGCGTTATCTGCGGCTGTATGCGGAGTTTGATAATTTCCGCAAGCGCACTGCGAAGGAAAAGCTCGAAGCTTATGGCGATGCGACCGCAAGATGCATTGAACAGCTTCTGCCTGTTCTGGACAATTTCGAGCGTGCCATGGAGGCGCCTTGCAGCGATGCACAGTACCAGTCCGGCATGGAAATGATCTTCGGACAGATGAAGAATTTCCTCGAAAAGCTCGGCGTGACCGAGATCGAGTCGCTCGGTGCAGAGTTTGATCCGAAGGTTCACAATGCCATCAAGCAGGGCGAGGCAACCGAGGAATTCCCCGAAGGCACAGTCTGCGAGGTGTTCCAGAAGGGCTATAAGATTCAGGATAAGCTGATTCGACCGGCTATGGTGAGTGTCGCAGCGGGGTAGCCCCCGCTGGCAGGTGCCTCCCAATGTGCCGCAAGCGGCACAAAGGTCGGCGCAAGTTTTGTAAGTCCGATTTAGATTATATTTTAATCCCCATAAACTGCAAAACTGCGGGTGCAGGGCTGCATAGTCCTGCCGAGGGGTTGAGGGTGACTCCCCACGGGGTGGGGAGATGTCCAAAGGACAGAGGGGACGGCGCGTTTGCGGAGCCCCCCCTGATCGGGCGCAAGCCCGAAAATAACACCGTTTAGAAATCATTTTATAAATAAGTGAAAGGGAGTTACAATCATGAGCAAGATTATCGGTATTGACCTGGGTACAACCAATTCCTGCGTAGCCGTTGTTGAGGGCGGTAATGCAGTTGTTATCACAAATGCAGAGGGTGCAAGAACCACTCCGTCTGTTGTCGCTTTCTCCAAGACCGGCGAGCGTCTGGTCGGCAAGGTTGCAAAGAACCAGGCAATCACGAACCCGGATAAGACCATTTCTTCCATCAAGCGTCACATGGGTTCTAATTATAAAGTAGATATCGACGGCAAGAAGTATACACCGCAGGAGATCTCCGCTATGATCCTCCAGAAGCTGAAGGCTGACGCAGAGGCTTACCTCGGCGAGCCCGTTTCTGAAGCCGTTATCACCGTTCCGGCATACTTCACCGATGCACAGCGTCAGGCTACCAAGGACGCAGGTCAGATCGCTGGTCTGAATGTCCGCAGAATCATCAACGAGCCGACCGCTGCTGCACTGTCCTACGGTATTGACAAGGAAGAAGACCAGAAGGTCATGGTTTATGACCTCGGCGGCGGTACCTTCGATGTTTCCATCATCGAGATGGGTGATGGCTTCCAGCAGGTCGTTGCGACCGCAGGTAACAACCACCTCGGCGGCGATGACTTCGACCAGAGAATCATCAACTGGATGGTTGACGAGTTCCGCAAGGATACCGGCATCGACCTGTCCCAGGACAAGATGGTGATGCAGAGACTCAAGGATGCCGCAGAAAAGGCAAAGATCGAGCTGTCTGCCGCTTCCACCACCAATATCAACCTGCCGTTCATCACCGCTGATGCATCCGGTCCGAAGCACCTTGACCTGACACTGTCCCAGGCAAAGTTCAACGAGCTGACCGCAGACCTCGTTCAGGCTACCATGGGCCCGGTTCGTCAGGCACTCGAAGATTCCGGCATGAGCGCTTCTGAGCTCGACAAGGTGCTGATGGTCGGCGGTTCTTCCAGAATCCCGGCTGTCCAGGAGGCTGTCAAGAAGCTCATCGGCAAGGATCCCTTCAAGGGCATCAACCCGGATGAGTGCGTAGCGCTCGGTGCTGCACTCCAGGGCGGTGTGCTCGGCGGCGACGTCAAGGAGGGTCTGATGCTCCTCGATGTTACCCCGCTGTCCCTCGGTATCGAGACCGCAGGCGGCGTCTGCACCGTCATGATCCCCAGAAATACCACCATCCCGACCAAGAAGTCCGAGGTGTTCTCCACCTATGCCGACAACCAGCCGGCTGTTGACATCAACGTGCTCCAGGGTGAGAGAGGCTTTGCAAAGGATAACAAGCAGCTCGGTACCTTCCGTCTGGACGGCATCGCTCCGGCAATGAGAGGTGTTCCGAGAATCGAAGTTACCTTCGATATCGACAGAAACGGTATCGTTCACGTTTCTGCAAAGGATCTGGGCACCGGCAAGGAGCAGAATATCTCCATCACCGCTTCCACCAATATGTCCAAGGAGGACATCGACAAGGCTGTC
>CACXGK010000016.1 GCA_902767115.1 uncultured Ruminococcus sp. | reverse complement strand
GAGCTTGCCAAGCTGCGTGAGAGAAATGACGTGAAGTGGACATTCATCAGCCCTGCTGGAGACTTCCAGGCTGACGGTGAGCGCACGGGCAAGTACATTCTCGCAGGCGAGGAGCTGACGCTCAACTCGAAGGGCGAGAGCATTATCAGCTATGCGGATTACGCTATTGCAATGGTGGACGAGATCGAAAAGGGCGATCACATCAGGCAGCGTATCAGCGTGGTAAGAGAGTAAGAAAGAGATGAGCATCTATGCAGATCACAAGTAAATTCACAGCAGCGGTGCATATCCTCATCTGTATCGACATTTTCGGCGGTCAGATGAGAGTGACCAGCGACTTCCTGTCAGGCAGTACGGGTGTAAATGCGGTGATAGTCCGCAATGTCCTCGGACAGCTTCGCAATGCAGGGATCGTTGAAACTCGTCAGGGCAGCGGCGGCGCACATCTTGCAAAAGCCCTTGATGAGATCACGCTGTACGATATTTACAAGGCGGTGGACTGTGTAGATGATGAGGGGCTGTTCCACTTCCACGAAAATCCCAATGCGGATTGTCCTGTGGGGCGCAATATCCATAAGGCTATGGACGGAAGGCTTGAAGCGGCGCAGGCGGCTCTTGAAAACGAGCTGAAAAGCACTACACTTGCACAGGTCGTTGCGGACACACGGAAGATCATTGACGAGGAATAAAAAGAGAGTGTGCTGAATAATCGGCACACTCTTTTTTGCAAATGGGTCTGAACGCCTCGCCCCTGGAACTTACCGCTCCAGGACGAACTGCCTGCCCTTTCCATAGGCTTTCACATCGTTGCATAGTACGATTTTCAGGAAGCATTCCGTTTCTGATATTCCGCAAGCTGTTCTGTCAACTGCTTTGCAGTCCGGCGTTCAAGCAGCCATTCGATCACGTGAACGGCTGCAAACACAATAACGACACTGACAGCTACACCGATGGCAGCGGTCACTGTTTCACGGTTCATTTCATTTCCTGCAAAGATCACTGCGATCACGATCACAATATCCAAGAGAAGCTGCAGCGCCTTGCGGAATAAAAGCTGTCTGACCGTCAGTTCCCTTTTGGAGTACATGATGAACGTCGGAATCACGGTAAGAAAGCCGATGATCAGCGGCGATAAAAACGCATCATAGCCAAATGTCTGCTCCGGTCGGAACAGCATCCCAGTTGCAAAGATCGCAATATTGATCAGTGTGACAGAAATGAAATAGCTGCCCGCAAGTTCCTTGATACGGTCTTTCATTAGATTCACCTCTTTAGCCTTTCCTTGATATCCGGTACATATTTTCGGGAAATGATGACTTCCTCGCCGTTTGTCAGCTTGCAGAGAAACCGTCCGTTCAGTGCCGGAGCGATGGACACGACCTTCATCAGATTGAGGATGACCGCTTTGGATATCCTCGCAAACCGCCGTGACGCAAGCACCGCTTCAAACTCATAGAGCTTTTTGCGTGATTCGTAGCATTCCTGTTCCAGATAGATAAACGTCCGGTCATCCACCGATTCGATATAAAAAACATCCACGACAGGCAGTTGATACTGCCTGTCGTCCTTGGTTCCCTCGACTGCGCCCTGACGGGATTTTAGAAATGATACGATCTCATTGATATGCTCATCGGTTTTGTGGCAGCCGATCTCAATATACTCCTGCTTGTCCGCACCGATGTTGATGATTCTGATATCCATACTCTCCTCAATAGTGATCCTGCACACTGAACTCGCCCTGCCCTTTCAGATAGCAGTCATAAAAATCGAGTATCAGTTTGTTCAGTGTATCCGTGCATTGTTCGGGTTCGATCTCCCCTGTGCCGAGCGTTTCTGCTAAAAACGGCGAAATCAGAGGAAGATCGGTGAAATTCATGTGACCTGCGCCGACAAAATAGGTCTGATACGCATTATCTGCATTTTTCTGCACGACATTGTTTGCGTAAACATATCCGATTTTTTCAGCCTCGATCGCATCAAAATGGGCTTTCTCATTTTCGATTTCAAGAAGCGGCGTGGGATATGGGTCTTCGTTGATAACAAACTTGCCGTCCGCAAAATCTATCTGCTCACCAAGCATCGTACCGTCAATGTCGATGACCGCCGAAATATCCTCTCGCCTGCCGACTGTGACCGCAGTCGCACCGCCGAGCGAATGCCCCATCAGTCCGATGGTATCCGTGTTAGTCAGCCGTGCCGCTGTTTCAAATTGTTCCTTATCCCCTTCGGTGAATGTCCACGCTGAAAAGTCCTGCGATTGTGCAGCCGCTTTCAGTGTATCCACTGCAAAATTCATGTCGGCAATGCGAAGCTCGATCCATTCACATTCGATCTTGTACGCTTCTTCACGTTCTGCCTCTCCAGCTTCACTGCTGCCGAGTGTCATTGCATTCTGCATAAACTGACCGTCAACCGTGATGAGCTTGCCGGTCGTATCCTGTGTGAACAGCGAATGATAGGGGTGTTCGATGCTTGCGACCACGTAGCCGTTGCTGGCAAGCTCCTCATATGCAGACAGATTGCTCTGATACCACCCGAATGCGCCGTGACTGAAAATCACAAGCGGCAGCGAATGATCTGCATTGCCATCCGCTTCGGCAGGGTAAAAAAGATGCACAGGGACCTCACGGGTAGAGCCGTCCTGCTCAAACGTTTCAGTTCTGGCATTGTCTGTCAGGATCGCCGCACAGGTCACGGGCGTGTACTGCCCTGTCAGCGGTCTGCCCTTGTAGTTTTTGAAAAGGAAGGCAGGTGTCAGGGCAAACACAAACAGGATCACGCTGAGAAGCAGACTGACGATCTTTCCAGCCTTCGACTTTGGCTTTGTGTGCTTTCTGCCGGCAAGATACCTGATTCCTGCAAAGCCAAGTCTGAACAGAAGCAGGAAGCATACTCCCATCAACCGAAAAGTCAAGTCCATATCGGGAAGCAGCAGCATCACACCAAACGCCGCAAGCTCGATCAGATCTGCAAGCAGGCGTTTTTTGTTCCACTCACGTTTCTCAGACAGCCTTGCAAGCTCTGCGATCAGAAATGCGATCTCCGTGACGATCAGCACCGTTAAAAGAAGGATTGTCATATCAGCACGACCTTTCAAGTGTTTTACTGATATCATTATACTACGCAAGCAAGCGCTTTTCAAGCCAAAAACGGTGAGATGCAAAAATCGGGTGTAAGATGCATTATGTATAGTATAGCAGATTTTTGGGGCAAAGTCAATCAAAAAAGCCTTAGCCCGTTTTCATAAAGGCGAAGGCTATCTTGGCGGCATTGGCACACAGGTCTTGCAATGCGGCATGAGCGGTGCAATTGATGGACTGTATTTTTCCCCGAAGCCCGTGCAGGAACGGGCATTTGCGATCGGACTGACCGACAGAGAAACGATGAACCGGAAACGAAAGCACTTTATGACGGCTTTTTATCTTGTCATGCTCACGGCGCTTCTGCTGATCATCGCTGTCTGAAATCGCATTGGCGACTTCAAAAGTGCCTATCTGCAAGCACTTCTCTTTCTCGAAGTCATGAACATCTATGACGGCATCGTGATTGACAAGCTTTGGGTCGGTCACAGCAAATTCTGGGTCTTGTCCGGAACAGAGGATATCCCGTTCGTACAGACACGGGCGCAGGTCTTGAAAAAGCGTACATTCCTTGCGCTGATCTGGGTCGCCGGAGCTGGCATTGTCGCAGGCATCGATGTTTTGCTTGCAAAGGTGATTGCATGAAGATGATCTTTCAGAAGCGCAGTCTCATCTGATACCACGCCGCACCGCCGTGCGTTGATTTGGCGGTCAAGCCTTCATTGACAAAGCCGAATGTCTCATAATACCGGATCAGCTTGTCCTTGCAGGTCAGCACCACGCCCATCCGACCTTGTTCTTTTGCGATTGTGATAAACCACCCGATCAGCTCTCCGGCACAACCCTGTCTGCGGAATGCAGGAATGGTGTTGACGCCGAAAAGCATCTGCCATTTGCCGTTTTCATCGTGCATCGCTGCGTTTTCATACATTGCATCGGTCAGGTCACGCTCATTTGTCACAAATCCGTCCACAAATGCAATGAGCCTGTCATCTTCAAACAGCAGCAGAAAATGGTCTGCATAGTGTTTCAGCCGGTCTGAAAACTGCTCCGCAGTTGCAGCTTCGGCAGGCGGAAAGCACTCGGCTTCCACCGCTGCAATGCTGTCTTGATCGGCTAATGTCGCTGTTCTGATCGTTCTCATAAAGTATGGCACCCTACTTTCGTCAAATCTGTCTTGTTGTTTCCTAATTGCCCAAAGCTCATTCCCTGTGGGCGCTCTTTGGGTAGTTTTTCATGATGATTCTGGCTTATAGGTTGTGACTGTCTGTAGTCGTTTCCAGCTCCGTAGAAGCCTCCGCTGCATCCTCCGTAACGATCTCGCCGTCCCAGGTGTTGATGCCGCCGAACTCGTAGATATTGGTATAACCCATCGCTGCAAGCTTTTCGGCTGCCTGCTTGGAACGGTTGCCGCTGCGGCAGTAGATCAGGATGATCTGATCGAGCATGGGCAGTTCCTCCGGCGGTGTGTCGGTGATCGTTTCGTTCGGGATGAGGATTGCGCCGGGGATGTGACCGGCATCGTATTCCTCCTGCGTGCGGACATCCAGAATGACCTGACTTGCCTCCAGCGCCATCATCTTCTTGGCTTCTTCCTGGGAGATCTGGCGGTAGGAGAGAGACTCGGTCACATCAGCAATGGATGCATTTTCCTGCATTCCGGTAGGCTGTCCAGCACATCCGGTCAGGGAAGCTGCTGCCAGAAATGCCAGTGTGGTCATCCAGTATCTTGTTTTCATGATCGTTTCCTGCCTTTCTTTACTTTTTTGGGGGGATGTATATCGGGATCTTACTACTTATACTACGCGCTATTGCAAATCGGAATAACGATTTGCAATCCGCCGTCTTTGACGGCGGGCGGCGCATAGCGCCGCAAAGCGCT
>CACXGK010000015.1 GCA_902767115.1 uncultured Ruminococcus sp. | reverse complement strand
TTCATTCACAATTATAGTATAGCATTTTCTTGACAAAAAGTCAACCATTTCTACTACAATTTTTGTGCTGCTTTTTTTACAAAAAACGCATTATCCTTTTAGTGATATTGCCCAAGTTAGCTCCATTCGCCGGTTTCTGCAAAGTTAAGCGCCTTTTCGTATCCTACCTCACCGATCTTGGTCTTGGTATTGTTCATGTGCGGATAGGTGCCGAGATACACATCATCATCGGTTTTTGCCACACACGCAGCAACAGCCACATCTTCACTGATCTTCAAAGCCCAGGACATCGTGTCAATGTCCGTGTAGTACTCTGCAACATACTTTTTAATGAGTGCAACATTGCCGTCCTCGCCGTTGTCAGGTGATTCCTTGCCGTACACACCATCAGCAATCGGATGCGAAATGTCGTTCTCACGGCAGGCAAGCATTCCGGCATTGAGGAGTCCCTTGGCGGTGGTGTTCATGTTGGAAAATTTCGACCGGCTGACGTAACCGAGCATCGACGGCACCAGAATGGCAGCCAGCACGCCGATGATCGCAATGACCACGATCAGCTCGACCAGTGTAAAACCTTTTGCGCTGTATTTGTTCTTTTTCATAACCTCATCCCTCCGTTCGAGTTGAAAAAACACTCTCACTACAAACAGATATATTTCTATAACTATCATTATAGCATACAGTTCATAATTTGTCAATAGATTTTTTATAGAAAAATAAAAAAACATCCCGAAAAATAGTTGCGAACCTGCCGGGGAGATGGTATAATAATAGAGTACAAGTATTTTACGAGTTTTTTGTGTGGAAAAGGGAGATAGCATGAGAAAGAAATTACTGCGATTTTTTGGGCTGCTTACCATGGCAGTCCTGCTTGCGTGCTTTGCCGCCGGGTGCGCCCCGAAGGAGGAGGACACCGGTGCCGGCTATCTGTTCACGACCGTTCTGCCGGATGATCCGGGGTGTTTGGATCCGCAGTTCTGCGACGACCCGAATGCTGTCATGGTCATGCGCAACACGATGGAGGGGCTCCTGCGCACCGGCGAGAATGGCGAGCTTATCCTTGCCGGCGCATCGGATTACACAGTGTCGGACGACGGGCTGATCTACACCTTCTCACTCCGGGAGAATGCCTACTGGTTCAGCAAAAACATGGACGCCGACCGCCCCGAACGTGTCACGTCCCGTGATTACGTCTTTGCGTTCCGGCGTCTGGTCGATCCGCAGATGCGCTCGCCCTATGGTCGGGATTACGTCTGCATCCGCAATGCCGACAAGATCCTGGCAGGGGAGATGGATGCACGCTATCTTGGGGTGACAGCCCCGGACGGCAATACGGTGCAGTTTGAGCTTGCCTACGCCAATCCGAACTTCCCGAAGCTGTTGGCAAGGGTCTGCGCCGTGCCGTGCAATCAGGAATTCTTTGAATCCACCGACGGCAGATACGGACTTGATGAGGACACGGTCATCTGCAACGGCGCTTTTTACCTGACGCAGTGGAACTACGACCAGTACAGCACCGGCAACTTCCTGACCTTCCGCAAGTGCAAGCACTATCATGACCCGGACAACGTCTATCCGAGCAGCCTGCAATTCAACATCCAGCGCAGCCGGGAGGACGCCGATGCGGATTTCACAGACGGCAATGCCGATGTGCTTGTGACTGACCGCTTCCCGAAGGCGCAGTACAATGATCCGGACTATCATGTGGAGGTACAGGCATCCGTTACGATGGGGCTGATCTTCAACCCGGAAAATGAGCTTTTGCAGGACGAATCCCTGCGAAAGGCGCTGGCATACAGCATTGACCGGGAGAGCATGGAGCCCTTGCTGGGGGACGATGTGACCCCGGCTTACGGACTGATTCCGCCGGCGGTGACATTGCTGGGGGCATCGTACCGTTCGGTGCAGGCGGACGAGCCGCTTTTGCATCCGTATGCGCCGGAGGAGGCGGCAGAGCTTTTTGCCGGTGCCGCTGACCGGCTTGGCTTCGGCACGATGAATACCATCCGGGTGATGGTGCCGAGCTACCTCACGGACATCGAGGCACTGCTTGCCATGTCGCAGAACTGGCAGGATCTGTTCGGCTATTATATAGGTATCGAAACCGTGACGCCGGACGAATTTGATGCAAGGCTCGCTTCCGGCGACTACACGATCGCCCTGTACAGCGTGCGTCCTGAGCAGGATTCCTGCTATGCGGCGCTGCGCAGCTTTGCAGACCGGGCGGAGCTTTTGGGCTTTACCGGGGATGAGGACTTTGCAGGGCTGATGACGGGACTTTCCAAACCGGTGAATTTGTCCGAAACGGCGGCACTTTCCGCCAACATCGAGAAGATCATCCTCGACAGCACGACCTTTGTGCCGCTGTTCTACAAGAACTCGTATATGGTCGTGACCCCCCGGAATGAAGGGGTGCTGTTTGACCCATTTACCATGTCGGCAGATTTTATTAGTGCAAAACATTTCGCAAAATAGCCGTTTCTGGGATGCGGACAAAATTTTCCTAAAAAAATCAAAAATACCTCTTGATTTTTTGGTGAAAGTATAGTATAATAGAGATACAAGGAAAACAGATAGACGGAAGGAGCCTGTCATGGACGAAAAAGAATACACACCCGAGATCTTTACCCTGACCGATGAGGAAGGCGTAGAGCACGAGTTTGAACTGATGGATGTCATGGAGGAGAACGGTACGGTTTACTACGCACTGGTTCCCTATTCCGAGGATCCGGACGCTGTGATCGAGGAGGACACGGAGCTTGTCATCCTGAAGGTCGGCGAGGAGAACGGCGAGGAATTCCTGGCTACCATCGATAATGACGAGGAATACGAGCGTATCGGTAATATCTTCATCGAGCGCATCTCCAAGATGCTCGAAGGCGAGGAAGACGAGGACGAAGACGCTGAGTAATCACCTATGTTTACAATGACTGCCTTGTTCGAGTAATTATAGTTATTATAATCCAACACTTACTTTACGGGAATCTGATGCTCTGATCGAGGATTGCAGACCTCCTGCCCGGCTGTATACAGCCGCAAGCAGACGTTGGGAGCGAGAGACTTTCAGGCGGATACCCACCTTGCGGGAACGCTTGGTTTTATTCTCTATATGACGGCAAGGCGGTTGCGAAAATTTCATCCCCTCCTGCATTTTGGCAGGAGGGGATTTTTGCATCTGTATGCGTCTTGTGAATACAAGAAAACCGCCGAACCTTTCGTAGGGCTCGGCGGTTTTGGGTTTTATTTAACAGGGAGCGTTTGCAGCTCGACCACGCACTTGAGGATGTTCAGGGAATCGGTGGTATCGACCTTATCGTTCAGGTCAACGTCTGCATTGACCTTGCCCTGGTCGGTGACCTTGCCGGTGCCCAGGATGTACTTATTCAGTGCAATGACATCCATGATGTCCACGAGCTTGTCACAGTTGACATCGCCGTAGAGGGTCGTGCCGGTGGAGGGAGTTGTAGCCTCCGGCTGCTCTGCATTGGGATCGAGGTATTCCGGAACCGGTGCATCCTCCGGCGCTACGCCCCATACCTGCTTGCCGTCTACGTACATCGTGCAGTAGTCGGTAAACTGCGGTGCCTTGCCGATCTCCAGTCCAAGATCCTCAGCCTTTGGGATGTTGCCGGTGCTGTAGTCGTTGGAGGAATCCCAGATCTTCACATACGCTGCATTGACGAGTGCAAACTGGTACTGCTCCTTGCCGTAGAACTTTGCCTTCGGCCAGTGGAGGTTGACGTAGCAGTCGCCCTTGTCGTTGTACTGTACGACATCGTAGGTGACCTCGGATTCGCCGTTGGTGTCGGATGCCAGGGAGTCGTACTGCGGGCTGAACAGGAAGTCGTCAAAGGTATAGCCGGCTTCGAGCATCTCAGAGATGTTGAAGTAGAACCGAACGTCCAGACCATCGAGGTAACGAGGCGGCAGGGATGTGTGGTTGTCGATCTCGATGAGAACCTGCGTGGAGTCGTCATCCTCTCTGCCGACAGCAGCTTTCAGTGTGAATTCGGTGATGGGCGTGCCGCCGTTGAGCTCCTGCTCGGAGGGTGGGAAATTCTCGACCGGCTTGTCGCCACGCTCCTTGCCGATGTAGTAATACAGACCTGCGCAGGCGCCGACGAAACCGGCATTGTAGTCAACCGCTACTTCATTATAAACGTAGTCCTTGGTGATATCACGGTGCCAGTCGGACTTGTCAGGACCACCGACCAGTGCGCCCCAGAGAACGTGTGTCTGATCGACCGGATCGTCCATGTTCTGGGTGGTGGAGCCGTGGGAAGCACGGTGGTGCGGATGGCACGCACCGTCCTCCAGATCGTAGCCAACGATGTAAGCTCTGCCCATCGGGTTGTTGCCGCAGATGTAGCTCATCTGGTCAGCGCACCAGTTCACGAACACATCGTCGCCTGTCTCCTTGGCGTAAACGAGCGCACAGAGCTGTGCTGCGGTGTCGTAACGGCAGGAGCCATACTCATTGAGCATACCGAAGCCTGCCGGGGTCTTGGCGAGGTAAGCGCCCTGCGCTTCCGGCAGACCCTTGATCTCCTCAGCGGTGATGTTGGTGTTCCAGAGTTCGTCGTCCAGACCGAAATACTTGTGCATGGTGACAGCCGGAGGCAGACCGCCGGATTTCTCGTTTGCAGCAAGCTCCTGCTCGTTCATGCCCGACCAGAATTCGAGGTTCCAGCGGAAGATATACCAGTCACGGCGAATGTTGGTGACAGGCGCCAGCTTTGCGAACACGCCGCCCCAGACGGTATCCCAGCAGTGAACCCAGATGTTCTGCCAGCATCTGCCGGTATCGGTGATGATGCGGCGGATCCAGCCCTTGTACGGATGACCGCCGTTGTCGTAGGTGATGCTTTCATCAACGGCGATGATGTCGGTGATGTAGTCATAGTCCTCGGTGCAGTAGTAGAGCCATACGGCTGCCCAGGACAGCTCATCGTAGTCATAAGAGGAGGTGTAGAAACCGCCGTCGAAGCCAAGGGAGGTGACTTCCATGGTGGTGTTCTCGTTGCCCTTGTTGACTGCGTCCGGATCATCGGGATCGTATTCCTCCGCAGCCTTCTTTTCCTCCTCGGTAGCTTCTCTGTCGCTGCCGGTGTTGACGAGCTTCTTCTCGGTGTGAGACTCCTTGGCGAACTTGTAGAGCGCCTTGGCAGCCTTCAGGGATTCCTCGGCATATTCCGGCTCGGTGTCCTTGAAGTTCAGGTAGTTGACTGCAAGGGATGCGGCAGCGCCGGCACACATATCGGAAGCCGGGGTCTCCTTGGTCGCAAAGTATGCCGGACGCTCGAAGTCGAGCAGCCAGGAACCCTGCAGATCAGGGCAAACCCAGTAGTTATGGTCGATGTTACCCTCACCGACCTGGTAGCAGAAAGCAAGCACGTCGCCGTTTTCGTCATAGTACAGGCACTTGAGGTAGAAGTCGTTGAACCAGTGGAGGATATCCTCGATATGCTCCTGCTGCCCGGAATCCTTGTAGGCATCCCGGAATTCGTAGTAGCCCCAGCCGAGGGTGGAAGCCGCATAGGTACCCGGCAGACCGAACTTGACATGGTCGCCGGCGTCGTGCATACCGCCTTCGAGGTCGATATAGCCGTCACCGTCCGGGTCGAGAACGTCCTTGTGCTCGTCCAGGAATTCCTGGGAGAGGTTGGTGCCACGCTGTTTTTCGGTCATGGGGATCAGCGGGATCTGGGCATCCTCCATGTGGCAGTCGCCACGCCATTCGAGTCTGCCGCTGCGGGTACCGCATTTGTTGGCGTCGTAGAAGTACATGGAAAGCTGCAAAGCCTTCGCAAAGTTGACTTCCTTTTCTGTCAGTGTGTCAGGGTCTGGAAAAGTCTTTTCGTTCGCACTGATCGGATCGAGCTCCTCGCCGGCTGCAGCGCCGGCAGTCAGCGACCCCACCCCGGTCAGCAGCACGGCGGCACCAGAGAGCAGCGCCAGCATCCGTTTGCCAAAGTGTTTTTTCATCTGGATCCTTCTTTCTTTTATATATGGACAGTCCTTGGCAGGGGGCATGGGCGGAATGGGTATAATCCGCACGCAAATTGCCTGCCTGTATACTTTATATTTTAGACGATTTTCACCAAAAAGTCAAGGGTTTCCGAAAAAAAGATGAAAACTTTTTCACAAGCTGCACACAGGATTTTGGGGTTTCCAGATAGTAATACCGAAAACGTTTCAACAAAATGTAATGCTGACTATCATTTACAGGAAGTATAATTAAGAAAAAAATAAAAAAACAGTTGATTTTATTGTGGAAATGTGATATAATAGAAACGATAGGAGAATCATAGGGGGATTCTCTGCCTTTATGATATCAGAAGGAAATGGAGGATTGCTATGCTACTTTACCTTTATAAAGATTCTAAGGAGAATGTAGTACACGCTTCGGAAAACAAGAAACACACCGGTTGCCGTCTGAACCTGACGAAGGCCGAGAATGTTTCACGTCTGAGTGCAGCCGGGACGGTCGATGACCTGATGGCAGTCGTAGACAAGGTGACCTGCCGCAAGTGCAACGACGTCTTTGTCAAGAAGCTGATGAAGCTTGAGTCCAAGCAGATGAAGCAGATGGCAAAGGAGGATCAGAAGACGCAGAGGGATGATTCCAACATGGTCTCTCTTGCGGAAGTTCAGGAGCAGAAGCGTAAGGAAGCGAAACGCAAGCAGGAGAAGGCAAAGAGGGAAGCTGAAAAACCTGCTCCGGCGCCTGCACCGGCACCTGCCCCTGCACAGGCAGCCCCGGCACCTGCACCGGCTGAAAAGAAGCAGCCGAGCGTACCCGCTGCACCGTCTGTTCCGGTGCTCAATGATGCCAATGATATCCTGGCGCAGTTCGCAGTACCGAATAAGCAGCCGGCTGCGCCTGTCGCACCGCCCCCGATCCCGGTCGCTCCGGCGCCCGGCGTGACATCCGGCAAGCCCGTGTCCGTGGATGCGATCATGGCGGAATTTGGTCAGACCCCGACCAAGAAGTCTGAATCGGTCGATGATATCATCGCACAGTTCAATATCGCTAATAAAGTACAGAAGCCCGCACCTGCACCTGCCCCTGCACCGGCTCCTGCGCCCAAGCCTGCACCGGGCATCCCGGTCATGGACGACTTTATGGCACAGTTCGCTGTACAGACCCCGGCACCTGCACCGGCTCCCAAGCCTGTCGAGAAGCCGGCGGACGTGCTGGGCGATCTTTCGGGGGATTTCAGTGTTCCCACACTCAAGGCACCCTCTGCACCGATCGAAAAGCCGATCACCGCACCGTCCCCGTCCGACTTTGAGCCGGATGAGAATGCTGTGATCCCGGAGGTACGCTCCCTCGCACCGGCTCCGGAGACCGTTGCCCCTGCACCGGAAGCACCCAAGGGTCCGGTACATATGAGTGCAGACGAGCTCCTTGCACAGTTCGAGATCAAGCCTGAGCCTGTGGATGAGACTGAGCCGGAGAACGTTCCGGTCGCTCCGACCATGGACAGCTCCATGCTTGCAGCCGAGCTTCTTGGCACAGCCGTGGAGAAGCTTGATGCTCCGGCAGATTCTCCGGAGGCTGCTCTGGATAACATCATGTCCCAGTTCAACACCCTCGCACCCAAGACCCCGGCAGCATCCGCTGCTCCGGAAACACCGGTGTTCGAGGAAGTCACCTCCATCGAGGATCTGCTCGGCGATGCGCCGGCTGTTCCGGAGGTTCCGGCATTCAAGCCGTTTGCAGAGGCACAGCCTGTTGCTGAGGAGATCCCGGTCGTTGAGGCAGAGCCCGTGATCGAGGAGATCGCTCCTGTCATTGAGCCTGCACCCCAGACCATTGAGGTCCCGGCAGCAGCACCGGAGACACCGGCAGATACCTTCTCGCCGGATGAGTTCAATGCGGCGGAGGCAACCGGCGGCTTTGAGGCGATCGCTGAATCCATGTTCGGCAATCTCCCGGAAACCCCTGTATTTGATACAACGCCTGCCATCGAGGAGACACCTGCTATCGATGCAGAGCCGAGTGTAGACGAGGTCGCACAGGCACCTGTCATCGAGGAGGCTACGTCCTTTACGCAGACTCCGGTTATGGAGGAGATCCCGGCAATGGCAGAGATCCCGTCCGTTCCGGAAGTCGATACATTCTCTCCTGCCGAGGAAGCACCGGTCATTCCGGAGGTTCCGGGCGTCGAGGAGATTGCAGCAGCCGAGGAGAAGAACCTCGAACCTGTTGTGGAGAATATTGAGGATGCGCTCGCTGCTGCCGGTATTGCTCCCACTGTGCAGCCGGCTCCCGTTCAGACCGCACCCGTTCAGCCTGCACCTGTTCAGCCTGCACCCGTTCAGCCTGCCGCTGCAGCTCCGATGATGCAGCCCGGCGTGATGCCGCAGCAGCCGTTCGTGCAGCCCGTTGCACAGCCCGGTCAGCCGGTCGCTCCGCAGCCGCAGTTCATGGGTTACGACCAGAATGGTCAGCCGGTTTACGCATATCCGCAGCCCGTTCCCGGCATGATGATGCCGCAGTTCATGGGCTACGATCAGAATGGCAAGCCCATCTACGCAATGCCGCAGGGCTATCCGCAGGCACCGATGATGCAGCAGCCGGTTCAGCCCATGCAGCCGTCTCAGGTAAAGCCTGTACAGCCGGCAGTTCCCGTGCAGCCGGTTCCGACCGTAAATTCTATTACGCCGCAGGCGCCTCAGGCTCCGCAGGTCACCCCCGAACAGCTTGCCGCAGCCGCAGCAAATCTCAAGTTTGAACAGGGTGTTCATGTTTCCAAGATCAGCGCCCGTCACGAGGCAGAGGAAATGCCGCAGATGATGCGTACCGCCATTTCCAATTCCGCCCTCAAGAGAGCTGCAAGAGAGCAGCAGGAGCAGCTCGAAGCCGCAGAGCGTGCAGCCCGTGAGCCGGATGTCAACGTTTCCAAGATCGTACACGATGCCAACGATATGCCTGACCTGATCCGCAATGCTATGGCAAAGTCTGCTGCACTCCCAAAGGAGAATATCTTCGACCAGCAGGAGCGCCCGGTGGCAGAGCCTGTCATTGATACGGTAGAGGATGTTCTGTCCTCGATGGGTCAGACAGTTTCGACCAAGAAGAAGAAGGAGCAGGCAATTGCTGCCAATATTGCTTACGAGGAGTACAAGCCCAAGTCCAGAAAGTCCTCCGGCAAGAAGAAGAACGACCACCGCACATCTTCTGCCCCCAACCGTCCGATGACCAAGGAGGAGATCCGGGATCAGAAGCGCAGAGAGAAGATCGATGCGCAGTTCAAGAAGGATCTTGCCAAGAGAGGCTTCTAAAAAATGCCAAAAGGGATGCCGCCGCATCAGGCGGTGTCCCTTTGTAAATTTATGACCAATTCTACGGAAAGGAATCCATTCCCATGACCGAAACAGAAAAGAACGAGATCCTCGCTGGCGTGCGTGCTGCGCTGACCGGCGATACCCAGAAGGATATGCTCTACCTCCAGGAGCAGGTGGAGCACTACAATGCCAACCCTGATACCCAGCCTGTTGCCAAGGAGATTCTGGAGATTGCGTATTCGCTCCTGACACCGGAGCAGGACGAGTATCTGCACAGAACGCTCTACATCGGCAAGCGCCGGCTCGATGAGGTCTACGGTGAGGCTGCACGCCTCATGCGTGACGGTCAGACCGCCAAGGCACTCACCATCACCAAGCAGCTCTATGAGCACATCACCAGGGAATTCAAAGAAACGCCGGAAATGCGTTTCTTCAGCTTCCGCAATCTCTTTGAGAGCAACCTCTACCACATTCTGTACCACCCCACCAAGAAGCTGATGAAGGCGCCGTTCGATTTCTCGATGTTCATTGGTGCCTATGCCTTCAATCTCGTGGAGGTGCGCCGTCTGGAGGAGGCGATCCCGGTCTTGCAGGAGGCGATCCGCTTTAATCCCGTGAGCCCGGATGTGCGTTTTGAGCTGGCAGAGGTGTATAAGCTGATGGGCGATGACGACAAGCTCCTCGAAACCATCTGCGACACCCTCCCCATCTGCCCGACCCCCTATGCGATCGCCAGATGCTATGAGAACCTCGGCTACTGGTGCGTGAACCGGAAGGATTACACAAGTGCCGTGGCATTCTATTATGAGAGCCTGCTCTTTGCGGATACGCCGCAGATCGCCGGTGAGCTCAAGCACATCGAGCACCTCACCAACAAGCCCGTGATTCCGCCCAACCGTGACATGATCAATGCGGCATTTGCCAAGTACGAGATCTATCACGGTCCCGGCAGGGAAGTCCTCCACACCGCCCGTGAGCTTGCCAAGCAGGCACAGGAGGGTGAGCGCTGGGAGGAAGCGGTTTATTATCTGTCCATCGTGACCGGTCTGATCCGTGACGAGGACGCTAAGAAGGCACTGGAGGAGTGCCGCAGTAAACTCCAGGCACAAAACGCCTGAGTACATAAAAATCTGAAATCAGAAGGGAAGGATCCAAATGGTAAAAACCAACATCATGGAGCAGACAAGCTGCCGCAGCATCGTTGCAAATGTCGGCTGCTTCTCACTGCTCGAGTACGCACGTGACATTTCTGTAACACACGCTTCTGCAATGAACGAATACTACGCATCACAGATGGGTGTCCACAAGCGTCAGGTCATCGCCAACCTCAACGGCAACGGCATCATCGTGCAGTCCGGTGCGATGCAGTGGATCGGCGGCAACGTGGAAGCTGCCACTAACATCAAGGGCGCAGGCGACCTCGCCAAGAAGCTCATCGGCAGCAAGGTCACCGGTGAGAGCGCAATCAAGCCTCGCTATCATGGCGTTGGTACGATCGTTCTGGAGCCGACCTATCAGTACATCCTGTTCGAGGACGTAGCAACCTGGCAGGGCGGCATGGTGATCGAGGATTCGCTGTTTTATGCGTGCGATGACACCGTTGTCACCAAGCTCGTGGCTCGTTCCACCCTGTCCTCCGCAGCACTCGGCAACGAGGGTCTGTTCAACAACTGCCTGACCGGTCAGGGTATCGCTGTGCTGGAGAGCCCGGTACCGAGAGATGAGCTGATCGTGATGGAGCTGACCGAACCGAATGACGTTGTCAAGATCGACGGCAACATGGCGATCGCATGGAGCAACTCCCTGAAGTTCACCGTGGAGCGCACAACCAAGACCCTCATCGGTTCCGCTGCATCCGGCGAAGGCTTTGTCAATGTCTATCGTGGACAGGGCAAGATCCTGATGGCACCTGTAGCGAAGTAAGCTTTGTAAAAGTAAAGCCCCTGAGCG
>CACXGK010000014.1 GCA_902767115.1 uncultured Ruminococcus sp. | reverse complement strand
TTCGAGATCGACACCGACTCCTCCTGCGCCAATCCTCCCAAAATCGTGATCATAAGCTCATCTGAGGTTTTGGCGGTGTCAATGTTCTCCTTTTCAAAGAATACCGTGATGCCCAACAATTTCAGCTCTCGCAGGTATTCCAGACAGTCCTTCGTGTTCCGTGCGAACCGGCTGATGGATTTGGTGTAGATGCGGTCGATTTTCCCCTTTCTGCAATCTGCAATCATTCTTTGGAACTCGATCCGCTTATCGTCCCGTGTGCCGGTAATACCCTCATCGGCGTAGATGTCAATGAGTTGTTCCTTTTCAGAATTCTCGAACCGATGCTGATAATAGGTCATCTGTGCCATGTAGGAATTGAGCTGATCCCCACTGCTTGAGGATACCCGACAGTACGCAGCAACCCGAAGAATACCCTCTGCTTCCTGGCCTATGCTGGGCGGTATGACTGTAACAGTTGCCATTTTCTCACCTCCGACTGTTTTTTCAACTCAACAGTATACCAGAAATCTGCTAAAATTGGTATCAGCAAAGCTACCTGATTTTGTCGTCCAAATCTGTGCAGTTCATCTCACGATCTGAGTGCCCTGCCGCTGCACACAGGCTCGCTGCAAGAATACCGACCGTGCCGCCGACAAGACACCCGATCATAAATCCGATCATTTTCCGACCTCCAGTTCTCTCGCTGACGGGAACTTCGTCAGAATCTCTGCATAGCACTTTCGTTCGATCTCATCCCGCTGTTCCTTGCTGACACCCTGCAAATGGTTTGCAAGGTAGATCGTGATTACCGCCATCATGACATCTGCCATGCCGTATTTTCTCATGATCTGCCCATTCCTTTCGTATTAAGTTTTTCCCAGAATTCTGCGATTTCCAGTGTATTGCCTGTCACACGTTTCATGGGCAGCGCCTCCCGAATGTTTTTTGGATACGCCTTTGCTGCCCGTGGATCGAGGATGGAAACAATGCCGCAGTCTGTTGCCGAGCGAATCAGCCGTCCCACGCCTTGCCGTAAGCGGATGAGCATTTCCGGTACTGCCACCTCCTGAATCGAATGCTCGGTCAGTGACATTTTATAGTCCATGATCGGATCAGGACTGGGAAACGGCAGCTTGAAAATTATGACCTGCGACAAGCTCGCTCCCTCGATGCTGATACCCTCCCAATATGTTCCTGTGCCGAGAATGACGGAATTCACATCGTTTTTGAATTTGTCAAGCGGATACGCCTGTGATGCACCGCTGCATTGCATCAGGATTTTGTAGGGAAGTCCCATATTGCTGAGTTTCTTGTAGACATATATCATATCTGATTTTGCTGTAAACAGGATGAGCGCTTTCCCGTGCGTAATCTCCAGCAGTCTCAAAATCTCAGAAACGGCGCATTCCCGATAGGATTCCATATTGTCACGCTTCGGAAACGGCAAATGCGCCGGACAGTAAAGCATGGTGTTGCGGTCATAATCGAAGGGGGATCGTTTCGGTTCTGCCACCATGCCGGTATTGGGAAAACCGATGCTGTCAAGGAAATATTCGTACTGCTCCCACGGCGTTCCATTGGAAGTTCCGGTGATAGTCGCAGAGGTCAGAATGGTTGTCCGTCCTGCCTGATAAAGCAGGGAACGAATGTCACGGCGAATCTCTTTTTTGCAGATGCACAGCCGAACACCATCATCCTGCGTCAGCCATATCACGCTGTTTTTGTCATTATGGTATGCTTTTCGCAAAAATTGATACAGACCTAAAAGCTCATGCTCTATCTGAATTTCCGGCAGCAAATGCTTGATCCTGCCAAGCAACTGTCTGACAGCCGGCGTGACGGAGAGGTAGTAACTGCTTCGGTCATCCGGTACGGCTTCTTTCTGTACAGCGATCTGGTCTTTGAACAGCCGGAAGAGCTGTACGGTATCATCAACTGCGTTTGCAATCATCACATCTCGCCTTTTTACGCCATTCTGACACCGCTTGATTGTGTGGATGATCTCTCCCTGATCGTAGGAAATCGTGATAGCATCACGGAATGTCGCTTCCAGATGGTGCGCCTCATCCACGATCAGGGTACGCAGACCAGAATGGAAAATGCCGTGTCCCTCTTGCTGATGCAGCAGGTGCGACACCAGCATATGATGATTGCAGATGATCATGTCATGGCTGTTTTTCATTTGCGAGCGCATTCTGAAATAGGTGCATCTACTTGTAAATTCGCACTTTTCGCAGTGCTGACTTGCAAAAGCTCTGATACAAATTTTCTCCCATTCTGCTTCACTTAGTCCGTATCCAATCTGTGCCCTGTCCTGTTTTCCATCCTGCACCGCATCCCATAATTGGCGTATTGGCAAATCTTTCGGATGCTGTCTTCTGGCAAGATGAATTCGTTTCATGCAGGCATAATGCTTCATGCCCTTTGCCAGCAGGATTGGGACTTCAATGCCAAGCATCCGTAATGCCGCTTTTGCATCTTTGTAAAGCTGTTCCTGTAATGCGATGGTCGAGGTGGCAATCACGATCTGGCGGTGTTCGTTCCGGTACTGCATCAAGGCAGGAACAAGATAGGCGAATGTCTTGCCGATCCCTACCTCCGCTTCGACCGCAAGCGAGCGATGCAAAGCGATTGCCTGTGCAGCTTCCTGCGCCATTTCGATCTGTCCCTGACGCAGTTCCAGACTGCTTTGGGCTGTATTTGTAAAGAACTGTGTCACTTCTGCTTCAAGTTCTGTTTTCATGTGAATTCCTCATTTCAGTGCAAGGCTGATTTTCAGCGCCTTGTCGATTTTTCGCATATCTGCGTTGTTTAGTGTGCAGATGTATTTTCCGAGCCTGTCCACAGAGATCGTGCGTACCTATTCGAGCAATGCATACGATGTGCGCCGAAATCCGGCAGAGTGCAGCCGGACGTGCATAGGCAGCGGTTTCTTTTTCTGTGATGTGATCATCGCGGCGATGGTTGTGGGCGAATGACAATTGCCCTTGTTGTTCTGCAGGATAACCACAGGGCGAACTCCGTCCTGCTCCGAACCGACTGCGCCTGAAATATAACAAAGAAACACATCTCCGCGTCTGATTTTTCTTTTCATAAATTCTCCTTGATGTAAAGGGATGAGCCGCAAAAGTGCAGGCTCATCCGATAATGTTATTTTGTTTTTTGCGATTACTCGCTGCTACCCGATATAGGCAGCTTCATGTTCGCACCAGCGAACACACTTTCCTTCGTGCGGATTGCCCGCATACTACCGAAGGTGCCGGAAATTCTCTGACATACTGCGTATGC
>CACXGK010000013.1 GCA_902767115.1 uncultured Ruminococcus sp. | reverse complement strand
TCCGGGATATGGTCGCCGTCAATGTCCATGCACAGAAGTCCTGCACGCCGCACGGTATCCTCCGCACGGAAGGACTCCCCGTTGGGATGCTTGCAATGCTCCAGGACATTGGCAAGGCGTGCATCCTCCATCGCCAGCACTTCGGTCTGGAGGTTGGAGGTACCGGTCGCAGCGTCGATATAGAGTGCCACGCTGCCGTTATCGAGCTTGCCGTAGATGAGCTGTGTGAAGTCGGTATAGCTGTCGAGAAAGCTGTGCTTGTACTCGTGATACAGCCCGTCCTCCGCTTCGAGGCGGTACACGGCAGCATACGCCGACTGTTCGGACGCATTGGCGGCGCCGAGAAGGATCAGGTCGGGATTCTCATTGCCGCTGCCGGTGTCAGCCACATCAAACAGCGCATAGCTGTGGGAAAAGGTGCGTTCGAGGTAGTTGTCACCGTAGGTGTAGACGGAGATGTATTTCTCGGACTGGTTGGCAGTGGAATAGCCGACAATGACATTCATGCGGTCAAGCTCGCCGAGGGGGGAGAGGACGACCTTTTCGATCTCAGAGCCTTCTGCACTGCGGTCGCAGATGGAGAGCCATTCGCCGTCGATGCAGTCAAGAACATTGATGCGCAGTCCGGAGTCCGAGGCAGAGATCCCGCTTTTCTCATAAAACACGATGGCTTCCTCGGCATTGTCTCCATCGAGATCCTCGATGATGAATGCCGAAAGATAGGTGCCACGCTTCGGGTATTTGAGCCGGATATCGGAGCCGATGGTGTCTTTCAATGCCTGATAGATCTGTTCCTGCTGAGCGGAAAGCTTCGGGGGTGTGAGCATGGTGTCGACATTAACGCCGATCGAGCATCCGGAAAACAGGAATGCCGGCAGCAGCGCTGCTGCGAGTAAAGCCGGTTTTATGCGGTGTTTTCTCATCTTTCAGCAATCGGGATATAGGTCTGCTGCTTGGGGAGTGCCTTGTAAGCCGGACGGATGATCCTGCCGCCGGTCATGAGCTCCTCCATACGGTGAGCCGACCAGCCAGCCATACGGGAAACAGCAAACAGCGGTGTATAGAGATCCTGCGGAATTTCGAGCATTCTGTACACCAGACCGGAATACATATCGACATTGGCGCAGACAGCCTTTTCGATGCCACGCTCCTCCTTCATGAGGATGGGGGTCAGACGTTCGATGGTGTCGAGGAGGAGGAATTCCTTCTCGATCTCCTTGCCCTTGGCGAGCTGGAATGCTTTTTTCTTGAGGATCACAGCTCTCGGATCCGACAGGGTATACACGGCGTGACCCATACCGTACACGAGACCCGAACGGTCGCCGGCTTCCCGGCGCAGGATCTTGCGGATGTAGTCAGCGACCTCACCCTCATTATCCCAGTGCTGGATATTCGCCTTGAAATCTTCGAGCTGTGCAGAGACCTTGATATTGGCACCGCCGTGCTTCGGACCCTTGAGGGCGCAGACAGCGGAGGAATATGCCGAATACGCATCCGTACCGGAGGACGTCAGCACACGGCAGGTGAAGGTGGAATTATTACCGCCGCCATGCTCGGCATGGAGCATCAGCAATGTATCCAGGAGCTGTGCTTCCTCAGGGGAATATGCACGGTCGGGGCGCAGCATGGAGAGGATGGTCTCGGCGGTCTTTTCGTCGGGACGCAGCGGATGCATAAAGAGCGACTGGTTATCGAAGTGTCTGCGCTTGACCTGATAGGCATTGACCATGAGGATGGGGAGCTTTGCGATGAGGGAGATGGCGGTGCGCAGCTCGGACTCGATGCTGGTATCCTCGCAGTCCGCCTCATTGTAGGAGTAGAGGGAGAGGATGGAGCGAGCGAGCTTGTTCATGATATTCCGGGAGGGCGCCTTCATCATCATATCGACCACGAAACCGGAGGGCAGCTCACGGTGCATGGACAGGTAGTGGTTGAAGGCTTCGAGCTCGTCGGCGGTGGGGAGCTTGCCAAAGAGGAGGAGATACACGGTCTCCTCGTAGCCATAGCGCTTCTCCTTCTCGGCGCCCTTGACGAGGTCGTAAATATTGTAGCCCCGGTAAAACAGCTCACCGGGGATGGACTCCTTCTCGCCCTCATTCACAACGTAGCCGTGAACGTTACAGATATTGGTAATGCCGGCAAGCACGCCCGTGCCGTCACTGCGGCGCAGACCACGCTTGATATGAAATCTGGTATACAGATTCTGGTCGATCTTGGAATATTCCTTCAGGTTGTCGCATAGATTCTGCATATCAGCATTAGAAAACACCTTGCTCATGTTTGATGATCCTCCTTAGGGACTGTACAATTCTGTACTTTATTATAGCATTATTACGGTGGAAAGTCAAGCAGATGCCCCTGAAAACGCCTTCAATGTTTCCGAATTGCAATGATAGGGGGCGGGGTGCCGTTCTCCGGGGAGCACCATCCCCCCACCTGTCAAAAGATCATTCTGGAAAGCGTGGAGCAAACGTAAAAGTTTTTGGTCCAGCTTTTTTCAAAAAGCTGGTCAGGTCCAGGGCTGAAAGCCCTGGTCGCCGTCCGCAGACGGC
>CACXGK010000012.1 GCA_902767115.1 uncultured Ruminococcus sp. | reverse complement strand
TACGGCGGCGGCTATGGCGGCGGTAACTACGGCGGAGGAGGCAACTCCTACGGCGGCGGTAATTCCTATGGAGCACCGCAGCAGCAGTTCCAGCAGCCCGCACCGGCACCGGCTCCGCAGGCAGCAGTCAACCAGGCACCGCAGCCGATCGAGCTTGGCGACTTAGGCGATTTTGAGGAAATTCTGAGTGACGGCGAAGTACCGTTTTAATTCTAAGTAAAGGAGATTACACTCATGGAACGTGAAAGAAGTGCTCGTCCTTCCAAGCGTCCCCGCAAGAAGGTTTGTATGTTCTGCGTGGATCGTGTTGAGAAGATCGATTACAAGGATATTGCGAAGCTCAAGAAGTGCATGACCGAGAGATCCAAGATTCTCCCCCGCCGTGTAACTGGTACTTGTGCATTCCATCAGCGTGAGCTGACCGTTGCCATCAAGCGTGCAAGACACATTGCACTGCTGCCGTATGTCAGCGACTAATTGCCTGCATGAAGGCTTGAGAAACCGCCCGGTGCGCTTTGCATCGGGCGATTTTTGTTTCGCTTCCGTTCCCCAGATACTTGACAGTATTCCGCAAAGGTGGTATAATTGAACAGCAGAGTTCTTTTTCGGATGCCGCCTGCATCCGTGACGACAAATAAGGAGTAAAATTATGAACCAGAGAATCTATAACCCCGAAATGGAGTGCATGGATCCCGAAGAACGCCGGATCCTTCAGGGAAAACGCCTGCATGAAACCGTTGTGCATGAGTACGAGAATGTGCCGTTTTACCGTGAACGCATGGACGCCAGGGGCGTGACCCCCGATGATATCCAGACAGTCGAGGATATCGAGAAGCTCCCCTTTATGCAGAAAACGGATCTGCGTGATACATTTCCTTTCGGGCTGTTTGCGGTGCCGAACGATCAGATCGTCCGCATTCAGGGTTCCTCCGGTACGACGGGAAAGCCGATCGTTTCGGGCTATACAGAAGGCGATATCGAGGTCTGGACAGAGATGGTGTCCCGTGCCCTCGCTGCCGCTGGCGCTGACAAGGATGACGTGATCCAGGTCTGTTACGGATACGGACTGTTCACCGGCGGTCTGGGCGCCCATCAGGGTGCAACCAATGTCGGCGCAATGGTTCTCCCCATGTCCTCCGGCAATACCCAGCGTCAGCTCATGATGATGCAGGAGCTCGGCACGACCATCCTGTGCTGCACACCTTCCTATGCGGCATACCTCGGCGAGTCCATCCGTGACGCCGGACTCGTCCCCGGCAAGGATATCAAGCTCCGTGCCGGCATCTTCGGTGCAGAGCCGTGGACGGAGGAAATGCGCAGACATATCGAGGAGTCTCTCGGCATCGACGCCCGTGATATCTACGGTCTGACCGAGATCGCAGGCCCCGGCGTTGCGTTTGAGTGCGAGTGCAAGAACGGCTCCCACGTCAACGAGGATCACGTGATCGCCGAGATCATCGACCCCGTGACCGGCAAGCAGCTTCCCTACGGCACCCCCGGCGAGCTGGTGTTCACCACCATCACCAAGAAGGGTATGCCCATGCTGCGCTACAGAACCCACGATATCTGCACCCTGCACAACGAGAAGTGCGTCTGCGGCAGAACCACCATCCGCATGGGCAGAATTACCGGCAGAACAGATGATATGATCGTGGTTCGAGGCGTCAACGTATTCCCGTCCCAGATCGAGACCGTCCTCGTCAAGACACCCGGCGCATCACCGCATTACCTGCTGATCGTTGACAGAGTGAACAACTCCGATACGCTGGAGGTCAAGGTCGAGATGACCGGTGAGGTATTCCGTGCAACGGATTCCCTCGGTGAGATGCAGCGCTTGCAGAAGCATATCCAGAGCCAGATCAAGAGTGTGGTCGGCATTATGACCAAGGTCACCATCGTACCGCCCAAGACCTTGCCGAGAAGCGAGGGCAAGGCAAAGCGTGTACAGGATAACCGGAAGCTGTAATGAGAAAACAGATTGCGGTCACAGCAGTTTTGTGTGCAGGATTGCTGCTGTTCTCCGGTTGCGGCAAAGCAGCACCCAAGGCGGAATTGCAGACGGGCTATCTGGAGAGCAGCGACCTGACTGAAACGGAAGTTTATACACAGCCAGTCGGCGGCAATTATGAGATGGCAGACGAGAACGCCGAGCTGCCTGCCGCCGAGCTGACACGCTATACCAGTTCCGACGGCGAGACATTCAGCTTCGACAAGGCAGGTCGCCTGTGCAGCTACAGCAGCGGAGCAGCGGCTGACGCTTCCGGCTCCGCAGAGCCGCTCAAGGCAGAGGAGCAGCTTCGCCAGACCTGCGATGAGGTGTTGTCCTCCTATATCGGCGATTATGCGGAGTATACGGAGATCACCTCGCAGTATTACGAGTCGGACAGCCACACCTATAATCTGGCGATGGAGCACAAGATTGCTGACGGTATCACGGATTATGCACTCATTCGCCTGGATGAAAAGGGCGAGGTGCTCGATCTGAGCATCAGCTACGCCGATCTGGACGGTGACTGTGCGGACAGGAATTTCGTCACGGACGATGACAAAGCGTATTTCGAGGAGCAGGTGCAGCCCTATCTGACGGCACTGGAGGATTATCAGGCTGCGGTGACATACACCCAGTACAAGCACCTGAACGGCAAGATCTATGCATTTTATGAGATCACCTATACGGACGCAGCAGCCGGCATCGAAGCCGGCGCCAAGCAGGTGATCTTCTGTAAGGTGTAAGGCATAAGACCCGGAGAGGAGGCGTACCATGCCAGAATCTGTACAACAATACAAATGCCCGAACTGCGCAGCCGAGCTGCGGTTTCACCCGAAGAAGCAGGGCTTTGCCTGCGAATACTGCGGCAGCTTCTTCACACCGGAGGAGTGCAAGGCAGCCAATGAACAATTCCAGGCGCAGGCAATCGAGGATGCGCCCAAGCAGGACGAATTTGAGCAGGGAAATACGCTCTATTCCTGTCCGAGCTGCGGTGCGGAGATCATCGCCGATTCCAATACCGCCGCAACGGAATGCTACTACTGCCATAACCCCGTTGTCCTGAAGGGCAGACTCTCCGGCGAATACCGCCCGTCCAAGGTCATCCCCTTCAAGCTGACCCGTGAGGAGGCGGAGAAGATCTTCAAGGACTGGTGCAAAAAGCGCTGGTTCCTGCCCAAGAGCTTCAAGAGCGATGCACAGCTTCTGCATATGGCAGGTGTCTATGTGCCGTTCTGGGTGGCAGACTGTGATGTGAACGGCACCATGCGTGCGGTCTGCAAAAAGATCCGCACCTGGACCTCCGGCAATTACGAATACACCGAGACCAAGGAATATGACGTGTTCCGCAGTGCCGGACTGCGCTTTGAGGGGATCCCGGCAGACGGCGCCTCCAAGATCGAGGATCAGCTCATGGAAGCCATCGAGCCGTTTGACTACCGTGGGACCAAGGCGTTTGAAATGTCCTACCTCAGCGGTTTCCTGTCGGATAAGTACGACGTGAACAAATCGCAGGTATTCCCCCGTGTCCGCAACCGTGCCGTCAACGGCAGCGATCAGCTTCTGCGTGCATCCATGGTCGGGTATGATTCCATTCGTGTCACGCAGTCGGATATGCAGGTCGTCCGGACGGACTGGCAGTATATGCTCCTGCCGGTGTGGTTCATGACCTTCGGGTACGGCGGCAAGCAGTACGCCTTTGCCATCAACGGGCAGACCGGCAAGCAGGCAGGCACACCGCCGCTCGATACCGGCAAGCTCCTGGGCGTATGCGGACTGATCGTTGGCATCTGCACCCTGCTCGGCGCTTTGGTGGGGGTGATCTTCGCATGAGAAAGTTTTATCATAGCCTGACGGTTCTCCTGTCCGTGATGGGACTGCTCCTGTGCATGGGGCTTCTTCCGGCATCTGCCGCAGAGATCAAGCTCTACGACGAGGGCTCACGCCTGAGCGAGGCGGAGTTTGCCGAGTGCGAAGCACGTTTGCAGCAGGCGGCGGACTACACCGGTATGAATATCGGTGTGATATTGGGCGTGCAGGAGCGCTCTGATCTCACGATCGAATCCGTCTGCAAGTCCACCTATATCGAGCTGTTCGGAGAAAACTCCGACGGTCTGCTCTACTACATGGATCTCAAGGGGCACGAGCCGTATGACTACATAGCGACCCGCGGCAAGGGACAGTTCTACTACACGAATGCAAGCAGCGATGACCGCATCAGTGCAATCTATGACGACCTTGATGATTACCTGTACCCGGTCGGCAGCGAGAATGTATATGACGCTGTGCTGCGCTTTGCGGAGCTGACGGAGTATTACTACGACGCCGGTGTGCCGGATCGTTATTACGTGTACGATGACGAGTACCATGAATACTACCACATGGAAGGCGATGAGGTCATCACGACCCTGTCAAAGCCGTATCATGATTGGTATATGGTGCCGGCGATGGCGATTTTCGGCGCACTGTGCGGCTTGATCCCGGCGCTCATCGTATTTGCAGTCGTCAAGTATAAATACAAGTTCAAGTACTCCCTCTCCCCCACGACCTACGTCAACAAGAAGAATGTGCAGTACCGTGAGCAGTATGATAAATTCGTGCGTGAAAGCACCAGCCGTGTTCACATTGACACCTCCTCCGGCGGCGGAAGTGGCGGCGGCGGCGGCGGATTTAGCTCCGGCGGCTTCGGCGGCGGCGGACATCATAGGTAAGGAATTTCGCTCACTGCGGTGAGCGACAAGGGGCGGAGCTTTTTGTCGGCTGACGCCGACTTAGGAGGGGCTCCTCGCCCCTCCTAAACCTCCCTCGGCAGGACTATGCAGCCCTGCACCCGCAGTTTTGTATAGTCCCCCTCTCCAAGGAGAGGGGCTTTTGCATATCCTCCGGTTCCGGCGCATATCCTGTATCAAAAAGGAGGTATCCCCCATGCAGGAAACCAAGCCGCTCCCCCATACCCTGACGCTCGAAAACCGCAGCAGCCTTGCCATCAATGGTCTGACCGACATTGACCGCTTTGACGAACGGGAGATCGTGCTCTTTACCCAGCAGGGCGAGCTGACCATCACCGGCAGGGAGCTGCACATCCGTTCCATCAGCATCGAAAACGGCACCATCTCCGTCGAAGGCGAGATCTGGGGCTTGCTCTACGGCGACAAGGACCAGCGTGCGCCGCTGCACTTCTTCGGGAGGCTCCTGCGATGAGCCGTATCCCCGATACCTACTGGACGATCCGGGAGGAGCTTGCCCTCTTTGGCGGTGCCTGTCTGCTGGGGCTTCCGGTGGGGCTGCTGTTTGACGTTTTGCGTGTGTTCCGGCGCTGCGTGCGGCATCCCGACTGGGCGGCTGCGGTGGAGGATGCGCTCTGGCTCGTGCTCACAGCACTGCTTTTGCTCTGCTATGCCAGTGCGTGCGCAAAGGGCGTATTCCGGGCGTATTACGCCGCTGGGGCATTTCTTGGATTCGTTCTGTATGAGGTCACGCTCGGAAACCCTGCCGTCCGGCTGCTGACGGTCGTGATCCGTGCGGTCTGCACACCATTCCGGCTGCTTTGGAAAGGCGTTACACGCATTTGTACAAAAATGAGAGCGAGTTTTGTTCAAAGCGCCAAAATCATTCCGGCAGGCAAAGAAAATACCCAAAAGCGCTTGCAGAGACCTGGGAAAAAGGTGTATAATAAAGTAAGATAACTATCGAAAGGAACAACTCATGGCAAAGACTAAGAAACCCAGCGATCCATCCCGTTTTGGTGCAATGTTCCTGATCCGCATCGCACTGGTACTGTTCTTCTGTGCGTGTGCAGCAGCATTTATCATCACTCAGAATTCGATCGTTGAAAAGAAGCGGGAGCTTGCAGCGCTCCAGGACAGCGTGGATACTCTGACCGCCCAGAATGAGGAGCTACAGGATCTGATCGAATCCGACGACATGGGCAGATATATGGAAAAGCTCGCTGTAGAAAACAATGATTATGCATACCCCGATGAACGTCGGTATTATGATACTTCTCATAACTGATGCCGGAGGGTGCATCATAAAATTTATCAATTCTTAATGCAGGGGGACTTTTACATCTTATGCAACTGGAAATCGGAAAGATCTACGAAGGTAAGGTCAAAGGCATCACCGCATACGGTGCATTCGTTGAAGTCGCAGTCGAGGGCGGCAAGCCTGTGACCGGTATGGTACACATCTCTGAGGTTGCGAACACGTATGTCAGCGACATTCACGAATTTCTGAGCGAAGGGCAGAGTGTCCGGGTCAAGGTGATCGCTGTGAATGAGCAGGGCAAGATCAGTATGTCGGTCAAGAAGGCTGCACCTGAGGGCGAAGCTGCACCGCAGCAGCAGAAGCAGCAGCGTCCGCCACGCAAGGAGCGTGAGAAGGGCATCGTCTGGGAACCCAAGCCCCAGAAGCCGCAGTCGGAGATGACGTTTGAGGACATGATGAGCCGCTTCAAGCAGCACAGTGAGGAGCGCATCAGCGATATCAAGCGCAATACCGACCGCAAGAACAAATCCCGCAGACGCCCCAAGTGAGTGGTGTGTGGGCATTTCAGCCGTCACAGAGACTGCGCAGTTTTGTAAAAAGACTGCGCAGTTTTTTTATATTTGGTTCAAAAATCTACGGAATCGTTTAAGGTGCGGCGATTTTGATGTGTTAAATACTACAGACTGTATTACTTCATATTTTATATACAATCAATAAATTCTTGCACAAAAAATAATGACAGATTTTCTGAAAAATGTGCAGTTGATAGTCCGGTTGTCAAAAAAATGAGCAATAGAATATCCCTTTTGGTGAATATGGATAAAAAATAACACTTTTTTTCTATCGAAAAAACGCCGAAACGTTCATAAAGTTCACAAAAAGTTCACAAACTAAGAGCTGGTTTGTGTTATAATAAGACTGTAAACATACACAGTGTAAAATTTTGGCTGTGTATCACAAGTTCGGCACAAGGATAGAAAGGATGAATTTTCATATGCTTACTAAGAAGATGAGCAATCGAATGAAAGCAGCCGCAGTTGCAGCACTGATGTGTCTGTCTCTGACTGGCATGAATGCACCGGCTCTGACCTCCAGCATGATGGATGTATATGCAGTTTCAGTTGGTGAAGATCTGGCAGAGACAGCCGTATACAAAGGCTATACCGCAGACCTCGCTAAGAGCGGCGTCAACAATATCACGCTGACACTGAAGGCTGACTATACCGGCAACTTCTCCTATGGATTTGGTATCGGTACAGCAGATAAGCCGTACTGGTATGAGTGGGACGGTTCTGACTGGGTAGACACCAAGGAAGGCACTGTTGAGGTTCCCGGCGTTGAGGTCAAGGTGACCAAGGGCAAGGAGTTCACCATCCAGATCGATACATCTACTCTGGAGCTGTCTTACAATCCCAAGACAGACGAGTATCCCGGCACATATCAGTTCCGTAACTATTACAGCGGTGAG
>CACXGK010000011.1 GCA_902767115.1 uncultured Ruminococcus sp. | reverse complement strand
TGTCTGGTGAGAACGATAGCCCATTTTGATTGCTTCATGCAGAACAGACTCCCAGTCCATATTGTTCTTATGGTAGTCAAGCGTCATTGGATGAGAAACGATCTCAAAGCCGTCGTCAATACTGCCGTCGCTCTTTATGTAGATATGCTCATGACCGGAATTTGCTATTTCTTTAAGTTTACTTGCATTATCATCGTCTTTACCACTGCAGTCTACTTCAAGTTCAACACCGAGATAGCGGTTGCCATCACCATAAAACACAGGATCAGGCTTGTAGCTGTATACTTTCGCAATAAAATAGATGGCAAGCAAGTTATCGCCGATATATCAAGTAAAAGCTGAATAGAAAGGAAAGAATTTCATGCTCGCATTTCATAGATGACATTTCAAGATAAACCGCAAGCGCTTATTTCTGATTCGACACGACCCGCATATACATATATATATATAATACCAGCCGACCTTATTGGTGTCTCCCGCCGGGAGTCACGAATAAAGTCGGCTTTCTTGTAGCTATATGAAAGGAGGCGGTGGTGTACCATAAATACTACGGGGGTGAAATTATGATGATCGCATCAATTAAAACCAAAAAACGCAAAACATTTGTTGAGCTGCCGACACATGGCATCGAGCTTCGGAATGCGCTGCGGGAGGTTGGAATCACGGCAGAACCCAGAGAAGTAAAGCTCACGGACGATGAGAACGCAGACTGTCGGGTGCGGCTGTTTGCCGATGACGAGATCGGACATGGAGTGCTGAAGATCGTCAGAAAAACAGATGATCTGGCTCTGCTGGATGATACGCTCTGGTTGCTGGATGCTCATGACTGGTGTACCGTCCGGGATGCGCTGGAGGATGGCTGTGCAAGGACGCTCCGGCAGCTTCACGAACAGTTTGAGCCAAATCCTGAAAAGATGGTGCTGTCGGCTATTATGGATCCTAATTCCAGTCCATTGCAGGTTTACGACTGCGTGGTGGAGAAACGGATCCCGCTGCCGAGCGAACAGTTTCAGCAGATGCTCCGGCATCCCACCAGCTTTGAGGGATTTTTCCGAAAGTATGATGACTTGATGTTCCGTGACTGGCATGGGCAATATCACTGTATTCTGCCGTATGATGAGCAGACCGGTGACGGGATTCTGATCGATACGGAAGGCTGTTCCTATCCGAAATACTATCAGCTTGTGCCAAACGCCAAACTCCTGATCGAGCATTACGAGAAACAGTTAGAACAGACCGCTGACCAGACCGAGGACGAGTCCCCGGAGATCAGCGGCGTTTCTATGTAGGAGGGATGTGGATGGCATGGAAGAAGAAACTGACACCGCAGGAGAAAGAGGACTATAAAGCGAAGAAG
This sequence comes from uncultured Ruminococcus sp., assembly GCA_902767115.1. Classification (GTDB taxonomy): domain Bacteria; phylum Bacillota; class Clostridia; order Oscillospirales; family Ruminococcaceae; genus UBA3855. The sequence continues at coordinate 29,872 of CACXGK010000011.1, read as the reverse complement.
AAAGAAACGCTCACCAAGCTGTTCCAGCAGATTGATGACGGCGTGCAGGCGGTATTTGACAGCGACCGGTACAAGGAATACCTGAAAGTCATGTCGAAGTTTACAAGCTATTCCTTCAACAACTGTATGCTGATCGCGATGCAGAAGCCGGATGCCTCGCTGGTAGCCGGTTATGGCAAATGGAAAGCACTCGGACGGCAGGTCAATCAGGGCGAGAAAGGCATTATGATTCTTGCACCGATGCCCTACAAACGCAAGTCAGACGATCCGGATGAGGAAGAAGAAACGGCGATCGCTTTCAAGGCGACATACGTGTTCGATGTGTCGCAGACCAGCGGCAAGGATTTGCCCGACTATGTACAGGATTTAGAGGGCGAAATTGAGCAGGAGCAGATGACGGCAGTATTCGATGCGCTCCGCAAGGCGGTCGGAATCCCGATCAGCTTTGAGGACATTCCCGGCACTTCGCACGGCTATTACAGCACGGGTGAGGACAGGATCGTGATTCAGACCGGCATGAGCGATGCGCAGACCGTCAAGACGGGCATCCACGAATGTGCGCATAAGCTGCTGCATGACAAGAATCTCGAAATTGCGACTGTTCAGAGCGACCGTTCCGGGCGTGAGGTGCAGGCGGAATCCGTGGCGTTCATTGTCGCAGAGCATTTCGGGCTGGACACTTCGGAATACTCCTTTCCCTACATCGCCGGATGGAGCAAAGGTAAGCCGTCTGAGGAATTGAGCAAATATCTGACGGAAATTCAGGAGGCAGCAAAAACGCTTGTCACGGCAATTACGGAGGGGCTGGCGGCTCTGGAACAGTCTCAGGTGCAGGAGGAATCCGAGGAGGAAGAAATCGACCACGGCGGGATGGCAATGTAGGAGGGCGCATGTTTAAAATATTTGCAGAATATCAGGGGAATTCCCTGATTACTGAGCTTCCCCGTAGCGTGTACAACTTGCGGGAGGAATTTAGCAGTATCGGCTATACAAAGGCATTATCTAAGATTCCGCTGATGATGGATGAGGATGCAGAATTGCAGCTGCATATCTACCCATACAGTGATCTCGATCAAGCTGTGTTCGGCAAAATTGCAGAGGGCGATACGCTCCTGCAGCTCAATACTGTCGCACGGTATCTTGAGAGCCGAGGTTATCTGTTGGATGTGGAGAAAGTCAAGAATTACGATGTTGCGGGGATTGGTGAGGTTTACAAGAAGCTGTCCGAACCAAAGCAGCCTGATACAACTAACATGGTTATTCACGCAAAGCTGGTGCGTAAAGAATGTGATTTTACACCAACCGCTTGCATCGTGGAGGCTGCAATTCCGGTATCTGCCGAGGAATTCTACAAGCTGCGGAATGAGCCGCTGCAGGATCATCCGCTGATTGAAAAGCATTATGATGATATGTTCACGGACGATGATGAGGTGCAGCACTGCATTCTGATTTACGACCGTGAGCAGGGCGACGGACTGCTGATCAACGCCGAGGGTGCCGACTACGCACGGTATGCGCAGTACATTCCGGGCGCAAAGACGCTTGTCGAACAGCATGAACAGCAGATGCAGCAAACCGAGGAACTGGACGAATCCCCTGAAATCAGCGGCGTGTCGATGTGAGGTGTGTATGGCAGAATATACATTAAAGCTGTACACGCCGCTGCGGATCGAGTGCGCGGTTCCCTACGAACCGCCGTGGATTTTGAGCGATGATTACCGGCTTCTCACCAATTCTGAAAAGCTGCTGTGTCGGGATGATGTCGCGGAGGCAATGCGGCGCTGCATGTCTGCTGCGGAGAAGAAAAACGGGCTAATGGTGCGCTATCGTCCGCATGATACTATTAAAAGGAAGGTGCAGTCAGCATATCCCGGTGTCGAAGTCCGGGGCGGTGTGCTGACGGCGATACTCGACTGCCGATGCAGCGAGCCGCTGACCGTTTACGAGCAGGATGCGCTTGCCGATTGGTGGGAAAGTGAATGTCAGTCCGGCTATGGCAGAGAGCTGCGGCTCACACGAATCATCTCCAAGCAGTTCGGAAGGATCTGGGTGAAGCTGTGGTATGCGGCACCGGATTTCAACGTGTTAGCAGAAGAACAAAACGAGCGTCCCGGCGTGTTTTTGCACACCGGGATGCAGCTTTAAGGGGGCGATTTGATGGACAATTTTCCTTCAAGGGAAACGGTGGAGCGATACAAAAAACAGTATCCCGCCGGAACAATGATCGTGCTGGATGCGATGCCGGACGATCCGTATCCGGTTCCTGTGGGAACGGTCGGAAAAATCACGATGGTGGACGATGCGGGGAGTGTGCATGTGGACTGGAAAAACGGGCGTACTTTAGCGGTGATTCCGGGGCATGACAGCTTTCACATCATACAGCCCGATCCGAAAGCACTGCTGCAGCGTAAGATCGAGCAATGCCTGTCCGAGCGCATGGAAGTGTGGCATACAAAAACACCGGAGCAGCTCATCGGTATGGCAGATGTCATCTGTGCCGCAACACTTACGGCAGAGCATCTGAAAAAGGCGGTCACCGCAGAACAGGCAGAATACCTCCTGCAATTCAAGGATCCGCTGGAGATTGTCAGCACTTGTTGGCATGAAACGCACCTGACCGATGATGTATTTCAGCAGGAGGAGTTTTCCATTTGTGTGGAGAATATCACGGAGGGCATATATGATGTTTCAGATTATGAGCTGGAAAATGAGCCGGAAGAAAGCCCGGATCTTCAAATGACATGAGGGTGGAAGAAAATGAAGCCGTATAACGCTTATGAACTGCCCTATGAAACAATGGAGATGCTCGAACAGACGGTGTTGTTCACGGATATGCGGGTGGACAGAACGACCGTCCCGGAGGGGCTGTACGCCTATTCGCTCCGTCATGATGATGATTGTCAGGGTGATATTTGCGAGATCGCGCCGTCCATCATGGTGAATTTCTGGGGCACGATCCTGTGTCGTGAGGAAATTCCTCTCACCGATAACGGCAGACGATATGTCGATGAAAATGACTACACCTACACCGGGGATTCCATGAGCATTGAGGAATACATGGAGCAGGACACCGGTCAGGGCGAGGAAATGGAGGTGAATCTATCATGAGTGTCAAAAAGATCGAAGCGGATACGCTCCGCACGCTGCGGGGAAAGGAGGCGCTGATTCTCCGGGGCTGCGGCGGTGATTTGCAGGAATGGGTGGACGGTATCAACGACATGCTCACCAAAGAAAGCATCCTGCGGAATGGCAGCACAATCAAGAAATGTTCCTCATTTGAATATGACGGACTGACGTGTCTGGTGTTCCCATTTGATGGCGCAGACCTCGATGTCGGCAGGTTGGCGATGTGGCGGCTGGCTACGGTCGAGCAGTTCCACGGCATCTGGCTGTCTGATTTTGTGGACAACTATCTCGGCAGGTTCGCGTCTGAGAAACAGATCAGAGAGCAGAAAAAGCCGGATTGTCCGCTGATCGGGCAGGACAGCAACGTGTTCAACCTGATCGGCATTGCCTCGCAGACGCTGCGCCGTGCCGGGATGCCGGAGCAAGCCAATGAAATGAGCAGCCGCATCCAGACCGAAGCGCACAGCTACGATGAGGCACTGGGTATCATCATGGAGTATGTCAACGTGACATCGGTCGATGATGCGCCGGAGGAAGAAATGGACTTGGAGGTGCAGTGATGCCGAACCATGTACAGAATCACATCAAGATCAGCGGTGATCCGCAGTGTGTTCGTGCGTTTTTGGAGAAGGTTCAGAATGACGAGTACGGTATCGGTACGCTCGATTTTCAGAAGATCATTCCCATGCCGGAGGATGAAAGTGATCCCTATCACTGGCATATCCATCACTGGGGTACCAAGTGGAATGCCTACGACTACTATGAGGGCGAGGATTATAGCCAGTCCGAAACGCTGGATTTTCTGACGGCATGGAGTGCGCCGCATCCCATTCTGGAGAAGCTGGCAGAGATGTTCCCGGAGCTTGCATTTGTCCATGAATGGGCGGATGAGGATCTTGGCATGAACTGCGGCAGATACAGCTATGAGAACGGCGAACGGACTGAGGAATATGTCCCGAAAAATGACCGGGAATCACTGGAATTTGCCTGTTCCGTATGGGACAGCACACCGCAGGAAATGGGCTTTGTGTTTGATGAGAATACGCAGTCCTATCACTATGAGGAAACAACGGAAGAACAACTGCCAAGTGCAACGTAAGGAGGACGCTTATGCACAGGAACCGCAACCAACTCCGGGAGGGTTTCTGCCTCACCGGAGACAGTATCCCCGATCTGCTTCGTCAGGCGAAAATTGTGCTGTCAGCAAGGCAGTACAAGGAACTGCGCCGTAAGGTCAACCAGACGGTCGGGTATGCAGAGCAGAGAGGGTTGATCTTTGCAAGCATTCAATCGAAAATGAAGAACCGAGGTGAGAGCCGTCAGGGTGCGTGACGTTCCCTCCTGCCGCAGTTTTGGCGGCAGATGGGAGGTAAATGGATAGTTTTATGACATGGGTGGGCGGCAAGAAATCTCTTCGGGAGGAAGTTGTCGCACGTTTCCCATTGGACTATGAAAGGTACATTGAAGTGTTCGGCGGGGCGGGCTGGGTGCTGTTTTACAAGCAGCCGCAGAGCTTTGAGGTCTACAATGACTACAATAATAATCTGGTCAATCTGTTTCGCTGTGTTCGGGATAACCCGAACAAGCTGAAATACAAGCTGCGCTATTATATTGATTCCCGCGAGGATTACCGCTGGCTGGTGGCGCTTCATAAACGTGGTCTGTTTGCGAGATTTCGTAACTATGACCGGGCAGCGAAATTCTATGCGATGGTGATGTACAGCTACGGTCACATGCTTAGGGGCTTCAACCCGAAGCCTTACCCGCTGTGGTCGAGATTTCCGCTGATTGATGCGTGTGCAGCGCGGCTGCAGACGGTCGTTGTGGAGAATCTGGATTTTCAGAGGCTGATCGAGCTGTATGACAGACCGGTCAGCTTTTTCTATTGTGATCCGCCGTATTACATGACGGAGGATTTTTACAAGGATGTGGATTTTAGGCGAAAAGACCACATCCGGCTGCATGATACACTGATGCGGTGTCAGGGCAAGTTCCTGATTTCGTATAACGACTGCCCGGAAATCCGGGCGATGTGGTCAGAACCCGGCATTATGATCGAGAGCATCGAACGCACCAACAATCTGGCACAGCGGTATGATGCCGGATGCCAATATAAAGAGCTGTTCATTTCCAATTATGATACAGCGCAGCAAGCAAAATTACAAGCGGCGGCATATCAGCAGCTGCCACTTTTTGATATAGATGAATAATTCACAAAGGAGTGTTGCAAGTGGAAAATACGATCATCACAACCGGCTTTATCAACGGCAGCGGTGCGCTGGAGATTCCGGGCGTGTACTTTGAGGACGGGCAGTTGGTGGATGTAGCGATCACAGTCATGCCCGGAAAGCTGCAGGTCGCAATCTACCCTCCGGATGAGGATGACGATTGCAGCGATCTGTGCGAGGAATGCCGGGAGCACTTTTGCGGAGGTTTCCTCGATGAATGATTGTGAAAGGAGGAAACACCTTGAGAGTCTATGATAGAAGCCGAGAAGATGCCAGAGAGCTGGGTGAGATCGAATTGTGGCGGGAGAGCAAAAAGCTCAACGCCGAGTGCGCCGGAGCTATCGAGCAGACGATCCGGGAGCATTTTGACGGTATGCACCTTGCGGATGGCAGCGAGCAGCCTGTGATCCAGCAGTACGGCTTTGAACGGACGATGTGGGTACTGGCTGCAACTATGAAATACAAGGATCATGACGGGCGCTTTTCTGCTGACAACCGGAAGTGGGCTGGTAGTATCCTTCCCGGATGGCTGTCGAGAGAGGAATATGCGGGCTATGTCTGCAATGCACATCCGGCGGTGCTGGATGGGTTTATCCGGGAGGTACGAAAGGCGTATGATGCGCTGGGAATGCTCGGCGCTTCGCACTGCCTCCCGGAGTCGTACAAGCGGGATTTTCAGAATCAGCTTTTGATCATCAAACCAAATGTGCTTGCCGAGAAGTTCAAAAGCCCCGATTTCCAGTTTTTTTATGCAATGAATGGCTTCGGCTGTGATCCGGGAAAGCTCGGCACTAAGGTGTACGGCTATTTTCTGAAAGATCACGATCCCGGAGAATTCAGGCGGAGTGATTTTCTGGGTGTTGCAGATGAAACACAGCTGCCGGAGTGGGCAGCGGAGAAGCTGTCAGAAATCAGAGAGCCGGAGGAATCTGAGGATATTTCTCCTGTGCAGGAGGTGACATAAGTGGCGCTGTTTCCGTTCTACAAAAAAGATTTTTTTACAGCCCTCCAGAACGATGAGGGCGCTCTTTGGCAGATTAGCCAAACGAGAAACGAGTTTTGCAAGACAGGCATCCAAAACCAGTATCTTCGCACACATCAAAATGCCGAAAAAAACAATGAGGTTCTGTCAAATCTGATCACAACACATGGCATTGACAGGCTGCGCTGGGTGCTGGCATTTTCCATCACTGCCCATGCGGATCAATTCAGCGAACGGGCGCAAAAGTGGGCAGCTTCTGTTATTCCGGAGGGCTATCCGATGGATGAGGCGCAGGAGTGGATTCTGCATGACCATTTTGCAGAAACCGAAGCGCTTGCCGAGGTGATTGCAAGGCAGTACGCCCGGATGCACGTGATCGAGGAAGAACAGTGTGCTGCCGGAATCGGCACAGAGGACTTGACGGGAAAGCTGCTTGTACTCGACCACAGTATTTTCACGGATGATTGCAGAAGCGGCTATGCACAGCTTTTCTATGTGACCAATGCACCGGAGGGTTCGGAGCAGATCGAGGGCTATCATCTCTCCAACGGACAGCAGCAAACATTTCCTCGCCGATTATTTTTCGGTATCGCTGACGAACAGCATCTTCCGGAATGGGCTGCAGGGCGGCTGTCACAAATCAGAGCGACGCAGATGCAGATACGCATTTTCCAGATCAAGGAGGATACGGAGCAGCCGCAGAAACGGTTCAGGAATTATGAAGAAACGCAGCGGCTCGGCGGCGTAGATGCGGCGGATTATCAGCAGATCTACGGCGGTACTGTGAACTATATAACGCTGGAGGCAGTATTTGCGCTGTGTAATTGCAGGCATCCTCCGGGTTATGTGGGACACAGCCTGTCGGTCAGCGATGTGGTGGAAATATGCAGCGGCGAGAACAAGGGCTACTATTTCTGTGACAACATCGGATTCAAAAAAATTGACTTCGATATGGATAAAACCGATCATGCGGATATGCTCCGGGTTCTGATCTGCGAGCCGGGAAAGGAGCCGTATCAGGCTGAGATTCGGGATGAGCTGAAAGCTTTGCACTCTGCTGTTGGCGGCTATATCGAGCCGATCTATTTTGATCCGGCACACAAAGCACTTGTGTACTGCGATGATGAGTATCTGTTCAAGGACTATGCGCCGAACCGGATGGTTGGAGAATGCCTTGTACATGGAACTTTTCTTGTCGTTGGAAACAGCATAGACGATGAGGGCGAACAGATCACGGTATCGCTGACAGATGAACAAATAAAGCAGTTTACGGAACAATTCCGCTATCCGTTAATTCTTCTGGAACGAGGGAGCTTGGAACTTTCATCGGAAGAATCCGAAGCTCTTGACTTCAGCCAGACATGAGGGGAGGTGATGCTTTATGAAGATCGGTGTCAGAATTGACAAGCTGCTCGACAAGCCGGACAGTCCGGTCAAGGCATTTGCAAGTGTGACGCTGGACGGCGCATTTGCAGTACATGGCTTTCGGGTAATGGTCACAGAAAAGGGTACGTTTGTGAATATGCCCGCTCAGTCCTACACGGACAAGGCGGGTGAAACGCAGTATTCCGATGTGTTCCACCCCATCCGTAAGGATGCGCGTGACTACATCCAGAACGCCGTCCTGCAGGCTTACGATGCGGCTGTGCAGCAAGCAATGGCGCAGGATCAGGCTCCGGTTTATGAGCCGGAACCCGATCCGGTCGTCCCTGATATGGCATAGTGCAGTAAAATAGCTGTGCTATTTGGCGGTTACGGAGAAAATCCCGAAAATACTGGACATTTGACTCGTTATATGATATGGTGGTGATAATAAAAAAGCGAAGGAGGTTTCCACCATGAAACGAGTATTGCCAGCGATAATTCTATCCGCAATTCTTTTGACAGGGTGCTATGATGACGATTGCAAGAATCCCGACACTATTGCAGTAAGCGAGATTCAAACAGAGCCGGAATCCGCAGAGGAAGAAAGCACTGCCACAGCAGTGAACATCAAAGAACTGGCGCAGTCATTCACAGAGCCGCTGGAAAGTACGGAGCCGTCTGACACACCGGAGCCGAGTGAGGTGATCCCAGAGACTATTGAAGCGGATAGCACCGAGCCGACAACGGAGCCTGAGATTCCCACGGAAACCACCACGACAGAACCGACCGAAACAGAACCAACTGAATCGGCTGAAACAGAACCAGCCGAAACCGAACAGACCGCAGAAACGGCAATTTCCGAGCCGACTGCCGAACCCCCGATAACGACCGAGCCGACCACCGAGAACGCCGCAGAACCGCTCATAGAGCCTCCTACAGAGCCGGTGCAGACCGACTACGAAAAGGCGCTGGCGGTTTACGAGTACATCCGGGAAAACGGCTACGGTACATGCGTTCAATATTCCTCGCAGACCTATGTGAAGTGCCAAGAGATCGGGCTTCCCTGCTGGTTCGTGTGGACGGATGCCGGTATCTACGGACATGTGGCAAACACCGTGTGCGTGGACGGCATCTGGTTCATCATGGACACACAGGCGGGGCGGTTCCTGACCTTCAATCCGGGCTTCACCGAGGTTGTTGACATGGAGATGAACCACATCGGGGATGCGGAAATGATCAGTCACTACAGCTATGAGGAACTGTTCGGATAACCAAATACGCAGATCGAGCCGGAGTGATCCGGCTCTTTTTGCGTCCAAAAAACGAAAAGGAGAAATGACATGACCAATATCAAAACAACTGCAAAGCGGATTAGCGCAGCGTTCCTTGCGGGGCTCTGCGCTGTTTCAATGTTCAGCACACTGCCGGTAATCCCGGTGGAGGCAGAGAGCCTGTCTACGGAAAATCCTGTGTTTCCTTCTTCGGATGTGCTGATTGAACAGGCGGCGACGCTGCTCGGAACCCCCTACGGCTTTGGCAAAAAGGGCTATTCCGGCGTGTATTATCAGGGCAGCTACAAGCCGTTGGACGAATCGACCATCCGCAGTCAGGGCATCGACTGCTCCGGTCTGATCTACTACAGCCTGACGCATCTTGGGTACAGTACGACCGGATTTGACTGGAACAATCCGGTGCCTGTGGATACCGAACATTGGCTGTCCTGCGACGATTCCTGCACCATCACTTACGATGGCGTGACCTCACAAATCGACATTGAAAAAGCGGGCATCAAGACCACCGAGCGCCCCTATTGGGAGTGCGCGGACGGCTCGACCATCACACCGGGTTCTGTAGTCGTTGCCGAAATTCCGAACGACATCAATCACTCGTGGATTTATATGGGCGAGTTCAACGATCGTGCCGAGGTTGTGAACTATCTGAAAAATATCGGTGTGCCGGATTCACTCATCACGGATAAGACGGTCAGTGACGGCAGCGGCGACGGCGGCACACACTGGCGTATCGAGTCGAACGGTCAGGAGGGTGTTGTTGTCAACAATAAAACGACTGGCAAGAAGGCTTCGGCGCTCAATATGTTTGCGTTTCGTGTGACGCAGAATGATGTGAATTTTTCAATTACAAAGGTGCTGGACACCGATAATTCTGTCCGCATTTCCGGCACTTCTCCGATTGACAGCACACAGGCGGTGTACGGCGTATACTCCGATCAAGCTTGTGAAAACAAGGTCGGGGAGATCACCATTTCTGAGGACGGTTCTGGCTCGATCAAGCTGCCGAACAGAGCATACTATGTCAAGGAGATTTCGGCTCCGACCGGCTATGACCTCGATCCGACCGTTTACGAGTTGAATCCGAACGGCAATGTGAATGTTTCTGAAACGCAGACCTCCGGCAGCATTACGATCAATAAGACCGCAGAGGACTGCATTGTCGGCGGCAGAGAATTTTGCTTAACATGGACGGAAAACGGTGACGAACATAACAAGACCGCCATGACCGATGATGACGGTGTTGCAGTCTTTTCCGACCTTGATGTATACGATATGACTGCCAAAAACGTCATTACCTATACCGTTTCTGAGGTGAATGTGTCGGAGCGCTATGTCGTCCCGAAAGCACAGGACATCGTGCTGACGAACGGCGATGCCGACCTCACGGTGACTGCCAACTTTGAGAATGATCTGAAAAAGGGCAGCATCCGCATCAACAAGCAGTCCGAGGATTTCCAGAACGGCGACCGGCATTTTGTCGTGACCGGCAACGGGCAGACATACGACGTCACGACTGGCTCAGATGGTATTGCAGTTCTGACAGATATTCCCGTTTTTGACAGCAATGACGAGAAAATTGTCTACACCATCTCTGAGAAAGATGTACCGATTCGTTACGTTGTTCCTGCTGATGATGAGGTGACGCTGACCGCAGATGCCACGGTTGATGTTACTTTTGAGAACAAGCTGAAGAAATTCACCGCCGAAGTCACCAAGACAGATGCCGAAAAGATCATGGCGCAGGGCGATGCAACCCTTGCCGGGGCTGTGTATGGGCTGTATCTCGATGGCGAGCTTGTTGCATCGTATACGACCGATGAGACCGGCTATTTCAAGACCGATTCGTACCCCTGCGGCAACTACACGGTGCAGGAAATCTCGCCTTCTGCTGGTTATCTGCTCGATGCGACCGCATACCCGGTCGGCGCAGAACCGGAGCATTACACGCTCGAAAATAACAGCATTCCGATGGGTGTCACCGAGGATGTGGTCAAGGGTTCTGTTTCGATTATCAAGCACAGCGATGATGACGAGAATGATGTCGTGAACATGGAGCAAGGCGCGGAGTTCGAGATTTATTTGAAGTCCGCTGGTTCTTTTGCAGATGCCGATGAGAGCATCCGTGATTATCTGACAACCGATGGAAACGGCTATGCTGCGACCAAAGAGATGCCTTATGGTGTTTACACGGTGCATCAGACCAAGACCGTAGATGATGCGGCTTTTGTCGCAGATTTCGATGTGCAGATCACGGAAAATCATAAGACCTACGAATATGTGCTGAACAATGCTCCGTTTCGTTCGTATCTTCATGTGACGAAGCTCGATGCCGAAACCGGAAAAACCATTGCCTATGAGGGCGCAGGGTTTCAGATCTATGATGCTTCCGGCAATCTTGTGACGATGGGCGTGGATACCTTTTACACCAATTCCGAGGGCTACCTGATTACCCCGGAAATGCTGAAATATGGCGATTATACGCTGGCCGAGGTTCAGGCACCGATCGGCTATGTTCTGGATGATACGCCGGTTCCGTTCAGCATAACGGCGGCGAATGCAACAGAGGAAAATGCAGTTAATATCGTCAAGGTCACGAAGGCTGACACTGCGCAGAAAGGTAAGATTTCTGTGTACAAGCACGGTGAGATTTTCCAGACGGTCAAGGCGATGACACCACCGATCTATCAGGATGAGGACGGGAATATTGTCGTGGCGGATTATCCCACAACCTACTACCCGATCTTTGAGGATGGCGCACTTTCCGGTGCAGAATTTGAGATCACGGCTGCGGAGGATATTGTGACTGCGGACGGTACAATTCGTGCAAAATCCGGTGATGTCGTTGCAGTTTTAAAAACCGACGAAAATGGCTATGCAGAGACAGAGCTGCTGTATCTGGGTAAGTACAATCTGAAAGAAATCAATGCTCCCTACGGTTATGTAAAAACCGATGATGTTCAGACAATTGAACTGACTTATGCGGGGCAGAATGTGGCGGTTCGTGATGAGATCAAGACAAGCCTGAATAATGATTATCAGGCGGTTGAGATCAGCCTCTCTAAGTTCATGGAGCAGGATGAAATGTTCGGTGTCGGCGGTAATGACGAGTGGCGTTCTGTGCGTTTTGGACTGTTTGCAGCCGAGAATATTGATGCTGCGGACGGCACATCAATTCCCTCTGGCGGCTTCATTGGGTCGGTTTCGCTGAGTCAGGATATGACTGCGACCATCGCCGAGAAGATTCCGTTCGGACGCTACTATGTGCAGGAAATTTCCACGGATGAGCATTATGTGCTGAACGGCGAGAAGTTCCTCGTGACCTTCGAGTATCTGGGGCAGGATGTGCAGATCGTGAACATCGACTGCGGCACGTTTGAGAACAACATTAAGCGCGGCAGTGTGGAAGGCAAGAAAGTCAATTCTCATGATGAGCCGCTGGAGGGTGCGCTGTTCGGACTGTTCAAGGCTGGAACAGACGATTTCTCCGAGGATGCAGCGATTATGACCGATACTTCGGATGAAAACGGTCATTTTGAGTTCGCAGACATCCCGTATGGTGAGTATCTTGTTCGTGAAATTGCAGCGCCGGATGGATATATTCTGAGCGATCTGGTATACCCTGTGGCGATTGATGAGGATGCGCAGATCATTCGTATTACAGCCAAGAATGACGAGATTTCACTTGCTGTCAGCAAGGAGGATATCTACGGCGAGGAGCTTGCCGGGGCGCAGATGCTTGTTGTGGATGCGGATGATAATGTGTTTGACGAGTGGACTTCTGACGGCACAAATCATATCATCACTGAAATTCCGGCTGGTAGCTATACGCTCCATGAGGTCGCTGCGCCGGACGGTTATCTGATTGCAACAGACATCGCATTCAGCATGGACGAGTACGGTGTTGTGACTGTGGATGATGTGATTGCTGATGCTCACACCGAGGACGGCACGCCGCTGGTCACAATGGTCGATGATACTACAACGACCACATTTTCCAAGCAGGATGCGACCACTGGCGAGGAACTTCCGGGCGCTACGCTTCAGGTCATTGATGCAGACGGCGTTGTTGTCGAAGAATGGGTTTCGGCAGATGAGCCGCACATGATCGAAGCTGTCCTGACCGCGGGCGGCACTTATGTTTTCCGCGAGATCACTGCGCCGGACGGCTATCTGGTGGCAGAGGATGTTGAGTTCACTGTCAACGATGATGGCACTGTCACCGAAGTTGTGATGCTGGACGAGTCCACGAAGGTTCGTATTTCCAAGCAGGATGTGACCACCGGTGCAGAGCTGCCGGGTGCAAAATTACAGGTCATTGATGCGGACGGGAATGTTGTTGACGAGTGGGTTTCCGCGACTGAACCGCATATCATCACGGCTGTTTTGAAGGCTGGCGGTACTTATACGCTCAGAGAAATCACAGCTCCCGATGGCTATGGGCTCGCAGAGGAAGTGCAGTTCACGGTCAAGGATGACGGCAGCATCACCGAGGTTGTGATGAAGGATGCGCCTACTCCCAAGCCTACACCGACTACACCTACCACGCCGAGTTCGCCGTCTACAGGCGATTCTGGGGCGAACCCGATGGCGTATGTGCTGATTGCAACGGGAGCTATCGTCCTGGCGCTGACCATTTGCAAAAAGAGAAAGGAAGATTAAGATGAACACGAGGAAGATTCTGGCGGCGGCAGCATCCGCCGCCCTCATCCTCGGCGGCGTGACCATGCTTGTCGGGGATGATGCAAAGCAGGTGGCAAAAACTGCGGATATCCAGCCATATACAGTGCCTGTTGCGGTGCAGGAGCAGCTTGACAGCATCACGGCGGAACTCATGCTGGAAACGGATGCGACCGAGCCGGTCACAATTCTTGCTGAGGAAGATTCAAATGAAAAAGTGGAAGAAACCGAGCCTGTCCGGGCATATGATACGCTCCCGGAGGAAACGCTGCGTGAGCTGATTTCAGCCGCGCAGACGCTGACGGGAGCGTATCCTGATGCCATCGGATGGCTGATTATTCCGGGAACGAATATCAACTACCCGCTGATGCAGGGCAATGATAACGACTTCTATCTGCATCATGCGTATGATGGCAGTAAACTTAGTGCAGGCTCAATTTTCCTCGATTGTCGCTGCGAAAAGCATTTGCTGAACGGCATCAATGTGGTGTACGGTCACAACATGAAGAACGGCTCGATGTTTGCAGGACTGGCGAAATATGAGGATGCGGACTATTTCAAGGCGCACCGTTATGGCTGGCTGGCAACTGCGGACAGGGTGTATCGACTGGACTTCTTCTCGCTCGCCCATGCAGATTGTGATGATTCCATCTATGACGGCTCGCAGACGATCACCAACTGGATGATCCGGCTGCGTGGGCTGTCGAGTATCTATGAGCCGATCAGCTACAGCGAGGATGACAGGTTCATTTCGCTGTCAACGTGTACCAGAGCGACCGGGGATGACAGGACGGTTCTGACCGGGCAGCTCGTGGAGATTGGGGGTGATACAGACGAATAAAACAAAGAAAATAGTTGCGGCGCTGCTCGCAGACAGCCTGATGTTTGCAAACTTCATGGCGATTCAGGCATGTGCCGCAGGAGATGTATCCGGCGCTTTTACCAACACATGGGACAGTGCTAAAAGTCAGATCAAGACAATCGTCAACAACGTGGTGTTTCCGGTCATTGACGTAATTCTGGTCATTTTACTGTTTGTGAAGGTGGCGATGGCATACATGGATTACCGCAATCATGGACATATCGAGTGGGCACCCATTGCTGTCATTTTTGGCGGACTGCTGTTCGCACTCAGTGCGCCGAATTTTATCTGGGGTGTTGTGGGAGTGTAAGAAATCATAGGCTACTGTTTTTTACAAGGGGGGGAGGATAAGGATTGATACAAAATTTTTATCAGACAGAACTCATGAAAATCGCAGTGGGCTGTACGCATTTCCACGCTCCCCGCTGCGCCGGACGTGCATGTATCGGGAGACTCACGGAGGACGTGACGGTCAAGCTGACATTTGCGTCCACATGTATCGCCAACCAGTACAATGCTGTTCGTATTAGGCTGTTCAACCGGCATGAGGGCGAGATCGACTCCCTGATGATCCCGCTTAGTGATGTGTGGGGAAAGGTCAGAATGTGCAGTACCGGCGATATGATCGCTCCGCATATATGGGATGATTACGGCAAAGTGCAATGGTACGGCTTCACGCCGACAAGTGAGCAGTATACTGCGCTTTCCAGTGAAGTGAACGAGTATCTGAGCGCATTTGCAGAGCCGGAGCAGACAGAGAGCCTTGACATGTCAATGTAGGAAAGGAGGCGAAACGATGCCATTTATTCCATTCACAGAAGAACAAAAACAGCAAGCCAACAACGCTGATCTGGTGCCGCTCCTGCAAGCACGGGGCGAGAAGCTCAAACGTGCCGGTCGGGAATATATGCTCATTTACACGGACGAAACCGGACAGCATGACAGCATTACAATCAACGGCAGCACATGGTTCGACCACAAGGCGCAGGAGGGCGGCGGCGCTGTGAAATTCATGCAGCGCTTCTATGGGATGTCTTTCCCGGATGCGATGCAGACGCTCCTCGGCTGTAAGGGCGAGCCGATCCAGCAGAGCCGCAGACCGCCGCCGGAGGTGAAAAAGAAATTTGTACTCCCGGAGCCGCACAGCGATATGCACCGGGTGTATGCGTATTTGATAAAGCAGCGGTTTATCGCGCCGGAGATCATCACGTATTTTGCTAAGGCGCACACGCTCTATGAGGATGCGAAGTATCACAACGCCGTCTTTGTCGGGCTGGATGGAAACGGCACCCCCTGTCAGGCAAGCAAGCGCTCAACGATCACGTTTGGACAGGCATTCAAGATGACTGTTGAGGGTTCTGATACACGGTATAGCTTTGCACACTTTGGCACATCGGGGCGGCTGTTCATTTTTGAAGCACCGATCGACATGCTGAGTTTTCTCACGCTCTACCCGGACGATTGGCAGGAACATTCCTACATCGCCGCGAACGGTGTGTACGAAAAAGCGGTGCTGCAAGCTCTTGCAACGCACCCGTATTTGCAGGAGATCGTGATCTGTACTGACAATGACGAGGGCGGTATTGATGCGGCGTACCGGTTCCGGGATATTCTCCGGGAGCATGGCTATGCAAATATCAAGCGGTTTGCACCGCAGCTCAAGGACTGGAATGAGGTGCTGAAATTCCGGCATGGTGCCGATTTTCTCCCGGCTGCCTCGCACAGACGGCTTGACACCTATTTGGCGATGGCTGACAACCTACAGCAATATCGTTTTGCGCCAGAAACTGCTGCTGCACTGTTAAAGCAGGGTGCGCAGAATCAGAAATATCATACAATCGCCGGGTTTGCACTTGCAGGCTCGGCGTTTTTTCTAAGTCAAGCTGAGTGTTCGGTCAGCTTTCAGAGCCTACGGCACAAGCTGCAAGCTGAATACAAGCCCTACGCTGATAAAGCGAAGCATGATGTTCGGCTGCGGCATTTTCAGGATGCGGTAAAGAGCGCCCAGACCGAGCTGCGCCGTCCTGCCCGAACAAGGGAGCAGTCTGTCCAGACGGCGAAGATGCTCTATGAACTGGCGAAGATCGCGGTCGGGCTGGCGGTGGATGAGGCGCTCATGCAGGAGCAGACCGAGGAACTCACCGAGGCTCCCGGCATGGCGTATGGCTGACACAGGGGGTGTGTCACGGTGACACGGGAAGGAATCCCCCAATGAAGATTTCTGGTAATACAGAGAAGAAAAATTTTAAGGTTCAGATAGGATGTGAGAATTTGAATGAAAAACAGATGATAACGATGGGTATTATGATTACGCTGTTTGCTGCGTTTATGATCGGGATGCATCTGCTTGACAGCCACAGCCTGAGTACGATCAAGCGCAAGACTGTCGGTGACGGACAGCACGGAACGGCGCGATGGGCAACACAGAAAGAGATTAAACAGACTTTTTCCTTTCTGCCATTTGAGCCGGAAAAATGGCGCAGGGGCGAGAATCTGCCGACTGTGCAAGGAACCATTGTCGGATGCCGGGGAGCTACGCATACTACAGCGCTGGTGGATGAGGGCGATGTCCACACGCTGATGATCGGCGCTGCCGGTGTCGGAAAAACGGCGTATTTCCTGTACCCCAATATTGAATTTGCCTGTGCTTCGGGAATGTCATTTTTGTCAACCGACACCAAAGGCGATGTAGCTCGAAATTATGGAAATATAGCCAAAAAGTATTACGGCTACAACGTGTCAGTCATTGATCTGCGCAACCCCACACGCTCGGATGAGAACAACATCCTGCATCTTGTCAACAAGTACATGGACATGTATCTGGCGGATAAAACGAACTTGTCCGCAAAGGCGAAAGCAGAAAAATACGCCAAGATCACGGCGAAAACCATCATCAACATTGGCGGTGGGGATTCAGCAAATTATGGACAGAATTCGTTTTTTTACGACTCCGCAGAGGGCTTGCTGGCATCGGTGATCCTGCTGCTGGCAGAGTTCGGAGAGTCGAATGAACGGCATATCGTGTCGGTATTCAAGCTGATCCAAGACCTGACCGCCAAGCCGCCGCCGAAATCTCCCAAGGACAAACCGCCTATGTATTTCACTACCCTCATGGAAAAGCTGCCGAGCGACCACAAGGCGAAATGGCTTGCCGGGGCTGCGCTGAACACCTCCGATCAGGCGATGATGTCGGTGCTATCGACTGCGTTATCCCGGCTGAACAGCTTTCTGGACAGCGAGATGGAGCAGATTTTGTGCTTCGGTACAGCCATTGATGCCGAGAAATTCTGCGCAGAAAAATCCGCTGTGTTTCTGGTGCTTCCGGAAGAAGATCAGAGCAAATATTTCATGGTAAGCCTGTTGATCCAGCAGCTCTACCGGGAGATTCTGGTCATCGCAGACGAACACGGCGGGGCACTTCCGAACCGGGTGATGTTCTACACGGATGAGCTGGGTACCTTCCCGAAGATCGAGGGGCTGGAGTCCATGTTCTCCGCAGGACGCTCCCGCAAGATCAGCATTGTGGCGATTATCCAGAGCTTTGCACAGCTCGAACAAACCTACGGGAAGGAGGGGCAGGAGATTATCACGGACAACACGCAGCTCACAGTGTTCGGTGGGTTTGCACCGAACAGCCAGAGCGCAGAGGTGCTGTCCAAAGCATTGGGTGAGCAGACAGTGCAGTCCGGCAGCGTATCACACGGCAAGGACAATTCCTCCTCGCTCCAGATGATCGGCAGACCGCTGATGACCGTGGATGAGCTGAAATCCATGCCGAAAGGTCAGTTCATCGTCATGAAAACCGGCACGCACCCGATGATCTCTCCGCTGAAGCTGTACTTCAAATGGGGTATTCAGTTTGAAGAACCGTATGTATTGTCAGACAGGGGCGCACGGGCGGTGTCATACATGGAGCGCGAGACATTGTTCCGGGCGGTTGAGGACAAATATCCGCAGAAACGGGAAATGCCGATGGAGATGGAGTTCACGGACTTTGAGGAACCGCCCAATCCCGGAAGGCATTTCTCCGTTAAGACAGACAGGAGGTAATCGTGATTATTCCGAAGGAAATTTACAGCAGTCCATTGTCCGGCAAGGCAGTCTGCGTGTTCGTGTATCTGTGCGACAAAGCCAACCAAAACGGCGAGTGTTATCCGGCTGTGCGGACGGTCGCAAATGAGCTGCACATCAGCAAAAGTACGGTATTCCGAGCCATCAAGGAGCTTGAAAGCGCCGGTCTGCTCACCCGACAGCATCGGCACCGGACGCACGGCGGCATGAGTTCCAATCTTTACAGGATCGGTGGTGATACCAATGCTTGATTGGGTAAGCGATGCGCTGAACTGGATGGAAGATGCTGTTTCAGCCGCATGGACGGCAACTGTAAACACGACAAACGACATTGCGGATGCCGTATTCGATGCCATGTTTGAGTGGACGTATGGGATGGTCTATCACTGCATCACCGAGATTTTCCGGCTCATCAACACCAGCGCCACGGACATTTTCAGCCTGCCATGGGTACAGTCCTTCATCGGGCTGTTTTACAACTTAGCCTGGATGCTGTTCGGGTGCGGGTTTGTGGTGGCGGTGTTCGATACGGCGATCGTCTACGAGGGCGGGCAGAACAACGTCAAGAACTTCTGCCTGAACACGCTGAAAGGCTTCTTCGCAGCAAGTCTTGTGACGGTGGTACCGCAGAGGCTGTATTCGTTCTGCGTTAATTTGCAAGGCACATTTGCACATGAATTAATCGCGGGCTTTGTGCAGTCCTCGCCCAGCTCTGTAATCTCAGCAGCGCAGTATATTATGGACGAACTGAACGGAAAGCATAGCATCATGAACCTATTATTCATCATTCTGTTCGGTTACTGTACCGTGAAGGTGATACTGGCAAATGTGAAACGCGGCGGCATTCTGCTGTGCCAGATCGCAGTCGGCAGCCTATACATTTTCAGCGTGCCGAGGGGCTTTACTGACGGCTTCTACGGCTGGTGCAAGCAAGTGATCGCAACGTGTCTGACGGCATTTCTGCAAACGACAATACTGTATCTCGGACTGCTGACCTACCAGACAAGCGCCATTCTTGCGTTGGGAATCTGCCTGTCCGCCAATGAGGTGCCGCGGATCGCGCAGATGTTCGGACTGGATACGTCCACACACATCAACATGACGAGCGTGAGCAGTGCGGTCAGCATGGGATCGCGGGCGGTGAAATTGATTGCGAAGCATTGAGAAAGGAGCGCTTATGAAAACCTATATCTACCCGGAAAATCTCCGTTCTACAGTGAAGCTGTGGTTCTGGAATGTCCGGGATTTTTGCATTTTATGCGGCGGTATCATTGTGGCAGTCGCAGCCTTCGCAAAGCTGCGGACATTTGTCCCGGCGGCAGCGGTGGTGTGCTTTGCACTGCTGACCGTTCGCACCGATGACAGTGCCGTGATCGACTACATGACAGCGGCTGTCCGCTATTTCCTGCTCTCGCAGCAGGCATTTGAATGGGAGGAATCGTATGAAGATCAAAAAGAAAAGCGTTCAAAAGCTGATCGGCTTTGAGCGCTTCACTAAGCATGGTGTGAAAACCGACCGGGCTGAATTCGCGCTGTTTGCGGTCGAGCCGATCAATATTTCCGTGCTGTCAGCAGTGAATATCGAGGCGAAAATCCGGCATCTGATGATGGTACTCAGCATGGTGCCGGAGCTTGAAATTATGGCACTCGATAGCTGTGAATCATTCGAGCCCAATAAGACGTATGCGAGAAAACGTCTTGATGAGGAACCTAATCCGGCGGTGCGCAAGCTGCTGGAACTGGACTACAATTTCCTCGATGAAGTGCAGTTAGAGATGTCCTCGGCGCGGCAATTTCTATTTGCGGTGCGTTTCTACCGGGAGAAGGAGGAACAGGTATTTCACCTCATCAATCGTGTGGACAAGGCATTTGCCGAGCATGGATTTATGGTGCGCCGGATGCAGAAACCGGAGATCAAGCGGATGCTGGCGCTGTATTTCGGAAGCAGCATTTCCGGCGAGGACATTGCCGACATCGAGGGCGAGAATTATTTTGATACGGAGGATGATTATGGGCAGAAGGAAAATGACTCCTGAGCAGCAGGAGCGCATCTATGTGAAGAATTATTTTGACCGCATTGTTCCGGGTGCGCTGCACTTTTTTGCAGACCATTATGTGTGCGGCAACTATTACAAGAGCGTGTGGGCGATCACGGAATACCCGCCGACCACAGAGGAAACAGCGCTCCTCGCACACCTTGCCGACCGGAACGGCGTGACGCTGCGCATCTACAACACATTGGTGGACAGCATGGAGCAGCGCAAGATCATTCAGGCGGCGATGCGCAAGAACAACATGATGACAACCGTCACGGACGTGAATGAAAATATCCGGGCGCAGGACAATATCAACGATGTGGTCGAGCTGCTGTCTGAACTGCGCAGGAACAAGGAGCCGCTGCTGCATACGGCAGTGTTCATCGAGCTGAAAGCTGTGAGCGAGGACAAGCTCCGGGAACTACAGTCTGACGTGATGATGGAGCTTACCCGGTCGAAGATCAATGTTGATCGGCTGCTCCTGCACCAGCAGGAGGGCTTTCTTTCGGTGCTGCCGTGCGGGTATAACACATTCGGCTCACGTTTTGAGCGCATCCTTCCGGCATCGAGTACGGCGAATCTGTTTCCGTTGAACTACTCCGGCAAGACTGATGAGTGCGGGTTTTATCTCGGACGGGATAAGTACGGGAGCAATGTGCTTGTCGATTTTGACAGGCGGACGGATGATAAAACGAACAGCAACATTCTGATACTTGGCAACAGCGGTCAGGGTAAAAGCTATCTCATGAAGCTGCTGCTCATCAACCATCGGGAGGCGGGGAAATCTATTATCTGCCTCGATGTGGAGGGAGAATATCAGGAGCTATGCGAGAACCTCGGCGGCACCTACATCGATATGATGTCGGGCAAATACATGATCAATCCTCTCGAACCTAAATCGTGGGGCGAATCGGATAAAACAGAAGATGCACCTGAAACCTTCCGGCGTGTCACCCGGCTGTCGCAGCATATCTCCTATCTCAAGGACTTTTTCCGGACGTACAAGGACTTCACGAGCGATGAAATTGACGTGCTGGAGATCATGCTGATGAAGCTGTATACCCGCTTCGGCATCGAGGACAGCACGGATTTTTCCAAGCTGACAGCCGAGGATTATCCCACGCTGACCGACCTTTATGAGCTGATCGACAAGGAGTATCGGGCGTATGACAGCGAGAAAATGAAGCTCTATTCCATCGACCATTTGCAGAGCCTGTGCCTCGGTCTGCACTCACTTTGTAAGGGCGCGGAGAGCAAATACTTCAATGGTCACACCAATATCCGTGACGGCGAGTTCCTCTGTTTTGGCGTAAAAAACATCATGGAGACAAACCAGAAGCTGAAAAACACAGTGCTGTTCAACGTGCTGTCCTTCATGAGCAATCAGCTGCTTGGCAGGGGCAACACGGTCGCTGCGATTGACGAGCTGCACACCTACCTCACGAATATGGTGGCGATTGAGTACATCCGCAACGGCATGAAGCGTGTGCGTAAGAAGGAGTCGAGTTTCATTCTCGCTTCGCAGAATATCGAGGATTTTCTGATTCAGGACATCAAGGAATTTACAAAGCCGCTGTTCAGTATCCCGGCGCATCACTTCCTGTTTTTCCCCGGCAACATCAATCCGGCAGATTTCATGGACACGCTGCAACTGGAAGAATCAGAGTATGCGCTGATCCGGAATCCGGAGCGCGGAACGTGTCTGTATCGCTGCGGGAATGAGCGATACTTGCTGCAAGTGATGGCTCCGGCGTACAAGGCAGCGCTGTTCGGGAAAGCGGGCGGACGATGAAAACGGCGATCATCAAAATTCTGATCCAGCTTCTGACCGATGAAAAAACACGCCACGCCATCCTGATCACCATTGCAAGTGTGGTCGTGGGGCTGCTCGGAATGCTTGCCATGCCTGTTGTCGTAATCTATACGATGGGGCAGATGGATCCCCCGGCGCTCACGATCAGCGAGGAAGAAATGCTATCAGGGCTGGATGCTGATCGGCTTGCGGCAATGGAATCCGGCGGGCAGGAAATTGCAAATCAACTGTTATCGAGAGGGCTGCGCCATCAGATCATGAAGGCGCAGCTCATTTATTTGTCCTGCTTTGACGAGAATATTGCATTGGACTTTTCAGAGTATGCCGGGTATTTTTCCATCGGTGATGATGCCATGCTGATCGGCTGTCTCAACTCCGTGTATGGACTTGAGATCGACTATGACGAGTTTGAGCGCACATATCTGTTTATGAAACATTTGATGATCGACAGCAATCTTTTTACGAACACTGGCACCCGGAATGCTGCCGATCTTTCTGCATGGTGCCGCAATGCTTACGAAGCAGAGTGGCTCTATGCACTCGGCGGTCACGGTGACATGGACGATGAATTGCAGCGCCGAACGACAGACAATGTTGGGCTGATACTCGGCTATTTCAACTATGATTTCAATGGAAAAGCCTTCGGCAGCGGCATTGATACGCTCCTCTATACGGAGCAAGGCGGCATGGATACGATGCCGGATGTGCCGGGAATCGGGGTGTATAACGGGGCAGAGTTCGGTGTGTACGGCAGCAATGGCGAGGTGTTTTTTGCCTCTGCCGATGGGCGGCTTGTTCAGAAAACTTCGGTATCGGATGCCCGGTGGACGTGCTGGGTGACGTTTGTGGGCATTGAATATCCGCAGAATTTGTGGGAATATATTGACGAATTACACGCTCCGGAGGAAACGGAGCCGGAACAAGGAGAGTAATTGTATGATTGTAAAAATTTGTGTACCGGAGGAATCGGAGCGCCGGTTCCTCTATACTGTTGACGAAAAGCAGATTGAAGATGCCTGTGTCGGCTATCTGCGGATGGACTTTGACAGCACCGGAAACGGCTTTCATCACACATGGTTCGGGCAGAACAATGCACTGAATAACAAGGATTTTGGCAAGGAATTTGATGCAGTGATCGGAGCGCTCCGGCACGATCTGCTGTCCGGGCGCAGCGGCATGGAAAAATACAACCATGCGCATGAGGGGCTGGAGATCGTGTGCTGGGGCATCCACGGCAAAGGCTACCGGGCAGAAACGGAGCAGCATATCTACTATCTGCGCTGTATGCCGCAGCGTGGTGACTATGACTGTTACTGCTACTGTTACGACCGGGCGCTGCTGGAGCAGGCACTTGTTGCCGAGCAGGAGCCGGAGGAATCGCAGGAGATGGGAGGGCTGTCACAGTGAAAATTTCCATCTTCAAAAACGGCATCAGCACCGTTGTCGAGTTCCCAAAACCGGCGCTGGAATTGCAGGACATCCTCGACCGGCAGCACAATCAGGAGGGTGATTCCAATGTGAATATTCGCTTTCCCGATGACAGAACGATGATGTTTCCGGCTGCTATGCAGGGCGAGGAAATCCACATGGACATCTATGTGCTGAATGCGCTGATCAACATGTATGAGCAGTTGCCATCGGAGAAGCAGGCAGCGTTTGTCGCGGTCGCGGACAGATTACAGGTGGATCACCCGGATGATCTGCTGCCGCTGCTGTACAATCTGGACTCGGTGCCGATTGTTCGGGCGGCGAGCTATACCAAGCTTGGGCAGTTTTGCATCGAGAATGCCATGCTGTCGGAAATCGAGGAATGCCCGGATTCGCTGCTGCCATACCTCGAACGGGAGCATGTTGGTTTCACAATGGCAGAGCGAAATCAAGGCGTGTTTGTCGGGGATTATTACTGCGAGCCGGATCATTATGAGTGCCTGAATGTCTCCGTGGAGGTCGGCAGACCGCACGGAACATTTTTCTCTCTGCTGATCGGCGCTCCGGATGACCGGAAGAATGCAGCGTGGTTCTCGTTCCCGTGTGACTTCATGAATATTTATGATTTTGCTGACCGGCTCGGTGTGGATTGGGAGAATCTTGTGGGCTTTGAAATGCAGTCGGCGCTGCCGGGTTTTGTGTTTGATGATATGGAGGAACTGCCGGATCTGAACGAGGTCGCGTGGCAGCTGCATGATCTCTCCCCGGAGGATGTCATCAAGGTCAAGGCAATCATGGAAGAAAAGGACGCGCATGACATAGCCGGTCTGCGGCAAGCGATCCGGGTGATGGACGAGTACAAGTTTGATGCGGTGGAGGATTATTCCCACTATGCGCTCCGTTATCTTCGGGCGAATCTGCCACAGAGTTTTAATATCTCGGCGCTGGCGAATACCGATCTGTACGATCTCGGAGTAACCGTTCTCAACGCCAAGCACGGCAGTATGACGGAGTACGGTGTGCTTGTTCATGATACCGACCTGTATTCTATTCTGCCGAAGCCGGAATGGATGCAGGAGGAAACGGAGAGTGAGGATGAGGACTGTGAACCAAAGTGGGGTGATATGACATGAAGAAAAATATTGATGTGACCAATGAAAAAATTGCGGCGCTGGAGATGTATCTGGCACAGAAAGGCAGCAGTCTCGATGCCGAGCTGACCAAGCATACCGAGCATCTGTACGGCAAGATCGTGCCGCAGAATGTCCGGGATTTCATCGAGATGACTACAGCTCGCAGGAGTCCGCGAAAGCCGAAACCCGCTCCGGATGGTGACAGCGATGCGGTGTGAGTGTCGGCAAAAACGCCCCCGATGGTATGTCGGGGGCGGGCACTCCGGGGCTGGATTTGACACGGGGGTAGGAATGATGCAAGTTAAAGCAGCGGTGCCGCTGCAATCACAGCGTTCGGCAAAGCCGACCGCATATAGGCATTCTGGCGGGATGGGTTCAGGTGCTGTGTTCTGGACAACGCTAAAAAAACGGTGCTGTGGCGGCAGTTGTCACGCTGTTTCGGGGAGTTTTACGGTACTGGAGGTGATGAAATGAGTTTTGACAACAAGATCCGGTTTCAGTTGTGGGTGAATCCGCAGACAATCAAAGAAGTGGAGCGACATTTTCATTCGGATAACTGCAAATCCAAAAGCGAGTTCATCGAAAAGGCGATTCACTTCTATATCGCCTATCTCGATGAGGAACGGCATGTGAATTATCTTTCGCCGCTGATCACGGAAACGGTTGCCGCTACGATCAAGGGAACGGAGCAGCATATTACCCGGATTCTGTTCAAAGTCGCTGTAGAGCTTGGAAAGCTGTCCCACATGCTGGCGGCGGCGAATGATGTCGATGAGGAAACGCTGCGGCAGTTGCATGCGATGTGCGTCAATGAGGTGCGCAGGATCAACGGAATCATTGCGTATGAGGATGCGGTGGAGTATCAGCAGGAGTGATTTCATATCAAATTGGGATTGAAAACTCTGTGAGGGTGTGCTATAATATAATTGAATGATACTAACAGGAGGCATTCCAAATCATGAAAAGGAAATCAAAATCCAGCTTCGCTTTTAAGCGAATGATAAAGGAACTCACCAGTAAAGTCGTTAGTTTTATTATTATCCTTATTGTTAGCCTTGTATTAGAATATGTATTTGCAACAAACAATGAGGTGTTTGCTTCAGTTGTGTTAACATTCATCATAGAAATTCTATATATAAATTTGTATTTGACACCAATCAATTTGAGGCATAAACAAAAAATAATAGAGGGAGTAAAAAAGCTTAACAATGAACACAAAAGAGACAAGAAAGAATATGTGTTTAATGATGTCCTATTTGATATGTACTCGAATTATAAAGAGTCCATTATTAGACTGTTTTTCTATAGTACAATAAACATACCACTTATTATCTGTGCTTCAGTAGAAAAGATTTATCAGCCACTTTCTGAAAGCGAAGAACTACGAGTTATGTTTTGTCTATTTGGTATGTTTGTGATGTCTCTACTATGTACTGGATATGCAACAAGATTTGAGAATAAATATATTAATCAACAAATGGCCGAAAAGAGATCAAGTCTTGATTCGGAAATTCAGAAGTATTTACCAAATGATTCTGATGTCTTTATAGAAGTAATAAACCATGATTCAATACAGTAGGATAAATCCTACTGAGCAATAGTATTTTATAATATTAAGGAAGTGGTTAACATGAATCAAGATAGACAGGCTGAAATAATAGCAGATTATATTAAAGATCCGCGGTATACACAAGCGGTAATGATTAATGGGGAGTGGGGATCAGGCAAAACATTTTTTGTGGAAAACACACTCATGAGTTATCTAGAGGAATACATAGTTGTTCGATATTCACTATATGGGGTTCAATCAAGCGAACAAGTAATAAACGATATAAAAAATGAAATGCTAAAAAAGGTAATTGAAAAATCATCATTTAAAAAAAATAACTTCACAATACCTTCTAAACTGATTGAAATCACACCTAATCTGTTTGATGTTATTTGGAAACGTTTGGGTTTTGAAACTGAGAACATAGTCACGCTTATAAATCAAATAGATTATGATAAAAGTAAAATGATAATCATTTTTGATGACCTAGAAAGAACAGGGATGGAAATCGCAGAGGTTCTGGGTGTAATAAATTCTTTTGTTGAATGTCAAAAGTTGAAGGTGGTTATTATTGCTAATGAAAATGAAATTGGAACATCTCGGATATCTTCAAATCTTCCACAAAAGTTTTCTGTTGCCTTAAACAGTTCATTATCACTAAACAGTGATAATACGTCTCCCATGAATAGGCAAGATGGGGATAATACGCAAAATAATAGAGTCTATAATTATAAGGAATTAATCGAAAGGACAAGACTACTATTTTCAAATGATATAATCTATAATTCTATCAAAGAAAAGTTAATCGGTTTAACAGTAACTATTAATGCTGATTATGCTCGACTCTATAATGAATTGGTAACTCAATATGCAAAATGTTCCAAAGACTATCTTTTACAAAACGAGGAAATAGTGATAGAAATACTTAGTGGTTTACAATGTCAAAACCTAAGGACATTTATTTTTGCCATCATATCATTTGACAAGATATATGAAGTCATAAATAAACTAAATTCTCCTGAAAAATCGAGTCTATATCTTAGAGTTCTGGGTGATGAATTAACTAATATTTTGAAGTCAATATTAACAATTTCATTTTTATGTAAATCTGGTAAACTGAGTTCACCAACAAATATTGAAGATTCATCATTATGGTACTTATTAAGAGGAGTTAAAAAATATCAATTTGTAAATGATTATATCTATTATCACGAATTAAATATGGAAGAAATTATTAATGAGGTGGAAGGATATATTCAAACCGAATTGCGGAGACATGAAAAAGAGGATGAAAAGAATAGTCTTAGTTTTTATAAACTTGATTCATTTGCTTGGGTTGATTATAGCGATTCTGAGGTCATATTACTTTCAGATCAATTATATGATGAACTTTTAAATGAAAAATATGATGTGAGCTTTTTTAAATACATTGTGATTTTCCTTTTACAATTAGAATATCATTTTAAAGATAAGAAAAAATTCTTGAAGCATGTTGATAATCAGTATATCTCTCTAATGGAACAATTCATTCGGAATCATTCGCTACAAGAAGGACAACTAGAACTACTTAAAGCGTTCTCGGATGATAAGGAATTCATTGAGAAATACAACTTACTTATATTACCCCTACTGACTGCAACAAAAGAAAAGCTTAGCGCAACTGGAGATGATCAAATTGCCGATCTTTTTAAATCCGAGAATTGGGCTAATGATTTTTATACTTTTTGTCGTAATAATCATGATTCATTTTTAACATCGCATTGCTTTTTATCCTCTATCAATATGGATTTAGTAAGACTCTCTTTAAAACAAGCATCTAATGGTGATATACGCAGATTCTCCCAAGCGATATGCTTAGTATATGATTTTAGTAATATTCGTGATTATTATCAGAATGACATACCATACTTAGATAATATAATTAAAATTCTGTGTGAGATTAACGAAAATGACACAACTGATTGTACAACCAGAATTGTTACCAAATCGGCTATTGATAATTTGAAAAATAAACTATTATTGTTAACAAATCAATAACTACTTTGATTCTATACATAAGATAACTATTTGATTCGGAGGAATGATGCGTAGAATTATCGTTACAACTCGCTATCTCAAGCCCAGTTACAAAAAGGGACTGTCCAACTACATGAAATACATCGCCACCAGAGAGGGATCGGTGGCGGTACAATCAAATAGTCAGAATGCACCTGTTACTGCAAAGCAACAGGCGCTTCTTCTATCTCTGTTGACAGATTTCCCTGAGAGCAAAGAGAGCCAGACATACCGGAACTACACTGCGTCCCCCACACAGCATAGTGCTTCAGCACTGATCTCCGAGATTACAGAGCATAACGCTGACCGTATTATCACAAAAGAAAAATATGTCAGCTACATCGCCACCCGTCCTGGCGCTGTGAAGTCTGGACAGCACGGACTGTTTTCGCAGACGAATGAGCCGATCGACCTGAATGCAGTCGCACGGGAGATCGCCAATCATACCGGCAATGTATGGACGCACGTTGTCTCTCTGCGGCGGGACGATGCCCAGCGGATGGGCTACGACAACCTGACAGCATGGCGTAATCTGGTGAAACGCCAGATGCCGAACATTGCAAAGCAGATGAAAATCGACCTCGCCCATCTGCGCTGGTACGCTGCCTTCCACGACAAGGAAACGAATCCGCACGTTCACATTGTTGTGTATTCGACCGATCCGAAAGAGGGATTTCTGACGGAGCATGGTATCGAGAAGATTCGCAGCAGATTTGCCAATGACATTTATGCAGATGAACTGCACCACATCTATGCACAGCAGACAGATGTGCGGGATCGGCTCAAAAAACTGTCTGCTGAGAGAATGCGGGCGCTCGCGGAGCAGATCACAGCCGGACAGCCACAGGACGCAGAGCTGCTCCGGCTCATCCCGCTATTATCCCGGCAGTTATCCAATGCGAAAGGAAAGAAGCAGTACGGCTATCTGAAGCCGGAGGTTAAGCAGACGGTCGATGCCATTTTCACACGCATTGCCGCAGATGAAACGATCCGGCAGATGTATGCGGCGTGGTGTGAGATGGAGCAAGCCAAACACGATGTGTATTCCTCCGCAAAGGTTCAGTTCCCAGATCTGACGGATAACCCGCAGTTCAGGTCTGTGAAGAATATGATTGTGAAAACCGTTGCTGTAATGCAGATCGCACCGCCGCCGGAGCCGGACATTTCTCCTTCTATAGTAGAAAATGAGGATGCGCTGGTAGAGATTCAGCCGGACGGCTTCGACTTTGAGGGTGAATATACCGCCGAGGGTGTT
>CACXGK010000010.1 GCA_902767115.1 uncultured Ruminococcus sp. | reverse complement strand
GGTGATGAGAATATGTGTGCGCAGCTTGCTGCTCACGGCATTTTGCAGGCGCTCCTTTTCTTCGAGCAGATGCAGACAGCGGAACAGCAGTCCCAGTCCAGTGAAGATAAACAGCACGGCAAGGCTGTAGTAGATCGTGTGACCCCAGAAAATTTCCCGGAGCTTTTCGCTGTTGGAGCAGATCATCAGGAGCGTGAACACGGCGGTGGAGATCCACCCCCAGCTCCATTTCATTTCACGCAGCATCCAGATAAAGGACGCCGTAAGGAGCAGGAAGAAGATGAACATTCCCAGAACGTGCGTGAGCATCGTCACGCCGAAGAACTTCATCAAAGCCTGCATGATGAGCGACGTGCCGAACGGCAGCAGGCAGGCATAGGTGAATTCGGGATTAAAGAGCGTGCCGCTTTCCTCGGATGCGACCGCCCACATGATGGTATCGGTCGAATCAGAATGGAAGTAGCCCCTCGACGGGAACAGCGTATAATAGCCGACCAGATAGACGGATATCACCAGCAGGGCGACCCAGCCCCATTTTCGGATGAAACCAAAGACCGGATTCGTTTTTTGCGGTGTCCGGACGGTCACAGAGCCTGTCTTGGTATCTGCGGCAGAGTCGGTTGTTCCGGCAGTCTCAGCCGTGATCTCAGCGGAGGTGTCACTCATGCGTTTTTCTCCTCTTTTGCAGTCTCATGATACTCCTGCTCGGTATTGACATTCCATACATTGGTCTTGTCGGTGGAGCCTGCGAGGATGTTCTTGACTGCCTCAAAGGAGGTTGCCATGGAGTGATCCATGTTATTGTAGCGATGCTGACCGTTTCTGCCGACGCACCAGAGGTTCTGGAACTTGTTCAGGTAAGCGATGAGGGTATCAATCTCGTCGTAGGTGTCGAAGTATGCAGGATATGCCTTCTTGACCTTCTCACGGTGTGCGGTATAGATGGTAGCGGTCGGCGGAATGATGCCCATGCGGATGAGCTCACCGACACCGAACTTGATGCAGTCGGAATCCGACAGATTCCAGAACTTATCGCCCTCATTGCAGAAGTACTCCAGACCGATCCAGACCTTATTCTGCGGATCAGAAACCATATACGGCGACCAGTTGTTAAAGATCTGGATACGACCCATCTTCACGCCGACGTCCTGTACATAGATCCAGCAGTCGGGGACGATATTGCCGAGGGTGCGGATGTCAGTCTCATTCTTGAGGTTGAGCTTATCGAGCAGGAGTCCGACGGTCACGAAGTCACGGTACGGCAGACCTGCTGCGATCTTTGCCTCGTGCTCCGGCACGTCATTCATGCCGGCAACGAGATCCTTGACAGCCATGGAGGAGAAGAAGATATCGCCGCTGATCTTCTGCTCAAAGCCGTCCTTCTCGATAACGATGCTCTCGACGGTGTCTGTGCCGTTGGTGTTGATCTTTACGACCTTAGCGCCCATGACGATCTCGCCGCCGAGCTTTTTGAACTCCTCTGCGGTGGTTTCCCAGAGCTGACCGGGACCGTATTTCGGGTAATAGAACTCCTCGATGAGGGAAGTTTCGACCTTGTCACTGCCGATGCCGGTGATCTTGCCGAACATATCCTTGATGACGGCAACGATGGACAGACCCTTGACACGCTGAGCGCCCCAGTCTGCGGAGATCTCACGGGGATGTCTGCCCCAGAGCTTCTCGGTGTAGCCCTCGAAGAACATGGAGTAGAGCTTTCTGCCGAAGCGGTTGATATAGAAGTTTTCGAGCGAATCCTCCGGCAGCTTGGAAACGGTGCTGCCCATATAGGAGAAGCCTGCCTCCATGGTCGTGGCAAAGCCCATGTTTTTGATGGTATCCCACTTGAGGGAAACGGGATAATCGAAGAACTTCTTCTTATAGTAAATTCTGGAAACACGGTTGCGCACGAGCATCACACGGTCGGTCTCCTCCGGGTCGGGGCCATTTTCGGAGAGATTCTTTTCTCTGCCGAGGATGATGTCATCGAAGGAAGGCTTGCCCTGACGGGGCATCATTTCCTCCCACCACTGCATGACCTGCTTGTCCTTGGAGAAAAATCTGTGGCCGCCGATGTCCATGCGGTTGCCCTTATGGCGGACGGTACGGGAGATGCCGCCGATGGCATTGGACTCCTCGTAGATGGTAACGCTGTATTCCTCAGGTGCTTTCTTCAGCAGTTCAAAGCCGGCGGTCAGACCGGCAGGACCTGCACCGATGATAATGACTTTTTTCATGATCCTGATTCCTTTCCTCTCTTCAAATCAATACTTCTAAGCATGAGAATGTGTCCCCCGAATGGTGACACACTACTATTATACACCGTTTTACTGCGGATGTCAAGGAAATTTATGGGAGCGCCTTCGGCGCTCAGGGGGGGCTTGCCGCCCCCCCTGTCCCCCCTGTGCATTTGGGGGCTCCGCCCCCAGCGGAGTGCTGCTTCAATTTGTGAGTTTCTTGAACCCCTGCCAGAGGTGAGCTCGTGCCCACCTCTGGACTCCGCACGCAAAGGCTGCGCCCTTGACGGCTTTTTCAATCAAAGAGTGGCAGTCCTTTCCTCCATGTTTGGCGTCCTTGGGGCGGTGGGTCTGTGCCCTACTAACCACGGGGGCTTTGGCACACGTGGCGTTATGCATTCTGATACTTGAGGTTGCGGTTCGAGCGCCCCGGGGTGGTTCTGGGGGAAATCTTTCGGGGAGTGGTCGCATTGGCGCTAAAGCGCCTCGCTCTTGGGGCTAAGGGGGAAGTCTCTGGGGGAGGGGTCGCATCGGGCGGCTAAATGCCGCCCTCGCTCTTAACAGCAGCTATTTATATAGACGCAAACTTCTCAGGAAAATTGCTGATATGAGTTGTAAAAAAATTATGAACGTTTCAAAAACCGCAGGATCTCGTCATGGTCATTGGGGATAACGCCATCCATGACGGCATCGAGGGCGGACTGGAGGGCAAGGCTGATCTCTCTGCCCTGAAATCCCAGTGCTGCGACCTCGTTGCCACGCACGGCAAGGTCACGGACGGTGCAGGCGAGGTGGTTTTTCAATATTTCATCACGCCATTTCTCTGCCCTGTCGATGGCAGTGCGCTCCTCTGCCCTGCCGTCCCATTTGGAAAGGCGGTCGGCGTCGAGAACGGCGATATAACGTGTGAAATTCTCCTCCCCCAGCTTCCCGTAAATGCGCCGCACATCGGAAAGCTTTTGCGGTGTGAAGCGGTGCAGATCCACGAGAGTGGTGACATCTGCACGCATCTGTTTGTCACTGCGCAGGCGGTCGAGGATGGCATCGGCAAGCTCAGCGCTTTTCCGGGCGTGACCCTTGAAATGCCCCCCACGCTCATCGAGGGTAAAGCACAGGGGCTTTGCGATGTCGTGCAGGAGCATGGTCATGCGGACGGTGAGATCAACGGGAGAATTGCCGACGGTGCGGGCGATGTGCTCCCAGACGGTGAAGTCGTGCCAGCGGCTGTGCTGCTCGAAACCCACGCAGGGCGCAATTTCCGGGATCCACACAGAGAGCACGTCCGGAAACGCACGCAGCACCTCCGTGATATGCGCACCCGTCAGCATTCCGCAAAGCTCAGAGAATACACGTTCTACGGAAATGAGCCGGAGATTCCCGGCAAGGGCGTGCATGGCGGCTTCTGTCTGCGGTTCCGGTTTCAGCCCGAATCTTGCGTAAAACCGCATCCCACGCAGAATGCGCAGCGCATCCTCCTGAAATCTGCGCTGCGGCTCCCCGACGGCACGCAGAATGCCTTTTTTCAGGTCATCCGCCCCGTGATAGGGGTCAAACAGACCCGTCCGGGGGTCGTAGGCGATGGCATTTGAGGTGAAATCCCGGCGTGACAGGTCGTCATGCACGTCCTTTGCAAAGCTGACCGCATCGGGATGCCGCCCGTCAGAGTAGGCACCTTCTGTGCGGAAGGTCGTGATCTCGGCTTCGGCGTCAAATTTTCGGACGCAGACCGTCCCGAACGCCTTGCCGTACCAGGTGCAGTATTCCTCCCCAAACAGCCCCACGATCTCCTCCGGGGTGGCATCCGTGGTGATGTCGTAGTCATGCGGCGGTATCCCCATGAGCGAATCACGCACACAGCCGCCCACCAGATACGCATCAAAGCCGTTTTCATGCAGCACCCTCATCATCCGGCGCACGCCGTCGGGAATGGTCATGATAAATGACATGGGCTTCACTCCTTTCTTTTTCGCCCTGACGGGCGATTAGGGGCTTTGCCCCTTACCCCACCAGAGGGCTCTGCCCTCTGGACTCCCGGCAGGACTATGCAGCCCTGCACCCGCAGTTTTGTTCATCGAGGTGCAGGGACAGCGTCCCCTAATCGCCTGTCAGGGAGACAAGTCAATCATCACCACCTCCGCCGGGTTGTTCAGGCGGAACTTGCCAATGCCGGCAGAGACATTCATGGTGCATCCGCCTTCGGTGTAAAGCCCCTTGGTGTACAGCGGCAGAAACCGGCGTTCGGGGGACAAGAGTCCGATCTTTCCGACACGCACAATGCCGCCGTGAACGTGACCCGACAGCACGGCCTGTGCGCCCCACTGCGCATAGGCGTCCAAGCCGAGGGGGGTATGTGCAAGGAGAACGGTCGGTGCATCGCCCTTTTCGCCGATGCAGCTACAGAGCATGGCAGGCGTGACGGGCTCTAAATCCCAGTAATGCCCCTTGGGATTTTTGTAGACCGTCTGCGGCAAAGTCACGCCGGTAAAGCGAATACCGGAAAGCTCGGTGCTTGCATTATCGAGTACCGTAATGCCGTATTCCTGCAAATTCCGCAGAAGTCCGTGCAGCGCCTTGAGTTCCCAGTCCCCCTCGTGATTTCCCAGAGAGTACAGCACGGGGGCGAATTTTCGCAGTTTTTCCATCAGGCGCAGTGCATCAGCGATGCTCTCCTCACTGCAATGCCGGGACACAAGGTCGCCGGTCACGCAGATGGCATCCACGCTGCCGCATTCCTGACACGCATCCAGGATCTCCTGCATCACACGAGTATTTTTCTCATGCTTTGTCCGGCGGCTGAAATGCACATCCGAAATATGCAGCAGCCGGAATCTCTCTTTGATGGGAAACGGGATGGTTTCACGACGAATTTGCACGTACCTTCCTCCTTCAAGAAATAAGAGGGAGGCAGAATACCTCCCTCTCCTGTTGATTTACAAAAGCTTATTCCTCATCCTCAACTTCCACTTCCGGCATGATCTCGTCCTCCTCGGCATTCTGGAGTGCAGCCTCCTCGTCGGAGATCTGCTCCACAGCCGCAGTTTCGGCACTGCTGTCATGCTCGGCACGGGTGAATGCTACCACCTCATTGCCGTCGGACACCTTCATCACACGCACGCCCTTGGCGGTTCTGCCCATGATGCGGATATCGCTTGCGAGAATACGGATGATGATGCCCTCGGTCGAGATCAGGATGATATCATCCTCCTCGTCCACGACCTTGATGCCGCAGACCTGACCACGGACGGCATCGGTGTGATAATTCTTCAGACCATAGCCGCCTCTGCCCTGGATGCGGTATTCCTCCAGACCGCAGCGCTTGCCGTAGCCCTGGGTGGTGACGGTGAGCACAGCGGCATTGTCACGGACTCTTGCCATCGAAATGACCTCGTCGCCCTCACGCAGCTTGATGGCACGCACACCGTGCGCCGATCTCGACTGCGGACGGATACCGGTTTCTTCCATGCGCAGCGCCATACCATTGCGTGTCGCAACGATGAGCTGGTTGGTGCCGTCCGTCATGCGCACGCCTGCGATCTCGTCGCCGTCATTCAGACCGATGGCGATCAGACCCTTCTTGTGGATATTGCGGTATGCATTCAGGGGGGTACGCTTGATCTGACCCTGCTTTGTGACCATGACAACAAAATCATCGGTATCAAAGGTGCGGCATTTGAGCATGGCAGAAATGCGCTCCCCCTCCTGGAGATTCAGGAGATTTGCGAAATGGAATCCACGGGAAGCCTTGGAGCCGTCGGGGATCTCGTAGCATTTGAGCTTGTACATATAGCCCTTGTTCGTGATAAAGAGGATATTGTCATGCGTGGAGCAGATGAACATTTCCTCCACGAAGTCCTCCTCACGCTGCTTCATACCCTGTACGCCTCTGCCGCCACGCTTCTGGGTCTTGTACTCATC
>CACXGK010000009.1 GCA_902767115.1 uncultured Ruminococcus sp. | reverse complement strand
CCGTCAAGGGAGGTGTTGGACTCATGCCACCAGCAATCGAAGCAGGAACCGTTCGTCCATCCATCGGATGCGAAGAAGTCACCAGCGTTCTTGCGGAAGTCGGAAACCATGGTCGCATTGGCATTCATGGGTGTACCGAAGTCCTTGATATCGCCAGCCGGAGCCTCGGAGGGAGCCTGTGTCGGAGCCTCAGTCGGTGCCTGGGTAGGAGCCTGTGTCGGAGCTTCAGTCGGAGCCTGTGTGGGTGCCTCAGTCGGTGCCTGAGTAGGAGCTTCGGTCGGATCCTGATCCGGTACAGCCGGCTGCTGACCGCCGATCGGCAGGGAATCGATCAGCTCTACGACATATTTGAGGATGTTCAGGGAGTCGGTGCTGTCGAGCTTGGAGGACAGGTCAACGTCTGCGTTAGCCTTTGCCTTATCGTCCAGTTTATCGGAGCCAAGCAGGTACTTGTTGAGCTTGATGACATCCATGATGTCTACGTTTCCGTCGAGGTTTACATCGCCATAGAGATTGTTGCCGGTCGGCTTGATCTCGGACGGGGTCTGGGACGGAGTCTGAGAAGGCTCCTCGCTCGGTGTGGTCTGCGTAGCATCAGAATTTGCGATGGTCAGCAGGTAGGTGAGGGGAGAGTTCCAGTAAATTGTGATCTCATTGGTGGAATAGCTCTCGGAATTATCAATGTAGCACTTAGCCGGTGCTGCATTTACGCAGTAAGCCTTAGCAGCGTCGTCCTCCTTGTTGGAGTTGACACCGCCGACGAGCATACCCTTCATAGCCTCGCCTGCAACCATGGACGGACGATGGTGCGGATGCTCCGGAGAAACGGTACCGTAGCCGGTTACGAAGCAGGTGCCGAGCGGGTTCTCACCGAGCAGGTAGTGGAGCTGTGCATTGGCAGCGTCCATGTAAGCTGCATTGCCGGTGAGCTCGTAAGCCAGTGCGCAGATGATGCCGGCATTGGCAACGGTCATATTGCTGCCCCACTCGAACTTGGTCAGAGCCACGCCGTAGGGGTTGCTGCTGGAATTCTTTACAAAGGTATCAGCCTGCTCGATCACAGCAGCCTTTGCAGCAGCGTATTCAGCGGAGGACTTGTCGCCGCCGGTCAGGATCGCAATGTTGCCGTAGTCACCAACGGTAGACCAGTCAAGACCGGTCTTGGTGCCGATGGCATTCATAGCCTGCTGGTACTTGGTATCGCCGGTGGTCACCCAGAGCTGTGCAGCAGCCCAGTAACGCTCGTCACGGTCGGTCTTGTCGCCGTACTCACCGGTGGTGATGCCAGCCGGGTTCTGGAAGTCGAAGTTCGGGTTAGCTTCGAGGTAAGCCCAAGCCTTCTCAGCAGCAGCCAGGCACTTCTGTGCGTATGCAGCATCGGTGGACTTGTAAGCCTGAGCAGCCAGAGCCATAGATGCGCAGAAATCAGCGGTTGCAGTAGAGGAGATCGGAGTCACGATGAGCTGATCGGTCTCCTTATCGGGAGCCACGTAGCCAGGGAAGTTCTCACAGGTGACCTTGTGGTAAACGCCGCCGTTGTCAGCCTGCATCTTGAGCATCCAGTCAAGCTCGTACTTGGTCGTTTCGAGGATCTGCGGATTGGGATTTGCCTGGTATGCATACAGCAGGTCGCCGATGGACTTTGCAGCAGCAACGACATATCTGCCGTAGTCACCGGCATCATGCCAGCCGCCGGAAACATCGATCTGCTGGTTGGTGCCGTAGATGGTCGCCATACCGGTGTGGCAGGCTGTGTGGCTGAACTTGCCGGCGTCGATCGCAATGCCGCAGCGCTGGAGGTCGAGCATCTTGATGCTGTCGTCATACAGTGCGCTGTAGGGATCTGCGCCGATCACGAACGGATAGCTCTCGCCGAGACCATCACAGGAAATGATGTAGGTACCAGCGTCCTTCACGGAGGAGAAATCGCCCTGCCAGTTGTCCTCACCAGCGGAGGAATTGCTCATCTTTGCGGAGAGCTTGCCGGTGTAAACAGTCTGCTTGGAAGCAGCATCCATCACGGTGAACTCGGTCTGGTTGGTCACGCCACGGAAAACAGCGATCTTCTTGGCGTTGGTCTCATAGCCGACCTGGTTGGTGAGGATGGGAGCCTCAGCGGTATCAGAAAAGCTCTTGTTTGCGCCGGAATCATCGACCAGCTCAAGCTTTACGTTGTCAAGGTAAATGGTGTGCTCCGGGAGCTCGCCGCCGTCCTTCTCCTGAAGACCGCAGTTGAATACGAGCTTTGCCATCGGGTCATTTGCGTACTCCATGGTGAACTCATGCGTGATGGTCTGCGGTGTGGAGGTGACATCGATGCCATCCCATACATAAGCGGTGTAATCGCCGCCGTTCTGCTGGATCATGCCCTCAACGAAACGGTCGGTGGTGCAGGAAATATCGTAAGACAGAACATACTTTGCATTCTCGTACAGCGGGATCAGCGGGTAGAACATCTGCACGGAGTAAGTCTTCTTACCGGTAGCCTTGATGTTGAGTGCGAGCTTGCCGTCTTGTACGGTCAGTGCGCAGTCACCGCCGGACTCCTTGTAGATGTCCCAGGTGCCCTTGCCGGAATCAAACGTTGCGCTGACAACAGACTCCGCAGCGAATGCCGGAAGTGCAGTTGCCGGAACAGCGGATGCCATCATAGCGAGAGCTGCGAGTGCGGCTGCGACTCTTTTGAAAGTTCTTTTTTTCATGGAATCAATTCCCCTCTCAAAGAAGTTGATAGTTTTCCGGGAAATCCCCGGTTGGATGGATACCAAGGCGGATTAGCGCTTTCCGCCCTTTGGTGATTTCATTGTAGCACAGATACCGCCTGAAAGATATCATAATTTTGATAAAAATGATAAGATTTTGACTTCCATGGTAAAAACATACAGTTTTTTTACGGAATCCGGAAAGCAAATGTAGCTGTTATTCGACGTATCTGCAAATCCGGCGAAAAAACAAATGTGGGGTACAGACCTCTCTGTACCCCGTGTAAGATCCCCACGATAGCCCCAGTATAGCATCAAAATTACAGATTGGCAAGCAAATCCTGCCGCACGCCGTCGAGCCGACTATCGGTCAGCCCGAAATCCAGTGCCTTGTATGTCCATGCGCAGCGCCCGATCCCGTGACGCTCAAAGACTGCATGAATGCATTCATACCACTTTTTTGTATCAGCGCCGCTGACACGGTCGATCACGCCGTACTCACCGCAGTAGAGGGGGACATTGTACTTTTTTGCAGTGTTGACCGCATCTGCAAAGAGCTCCTCGAAATACTGCTCGGTGGTCTCGCTGTCCTCGAAGGCAATGCGCACCGCCGGGTCGATCTTGTCCGTCCAGGTCGCACCCTGGTGTGTGAAACGCAGTGGCTCATAGCAGTGGAAATTGTATACGATTCGGTCGTCAAACGGCGGATCCAAGTCCGGAACTGCCCATGCTGCGTTGTTATCGTAACCGCCGACCAGAATCAGCACCTTTGGTGCGATCGCACGGATGCGCACGATGCACTCGTGTGCGATGCGGTTCCAGGCGGTGAGATATGCCTTGTCCGTCACCTCATTGAGCAGCTCGAAGGCGATAATGTCCGGGTCATTCCCGTAGTGCCGGGACAGCTCCTCCCAAAGCCGGTAAAAACGCTCCTGCAGGGCAGGGGAGTCGAAAAATCCTTCCTCCTGCTCCCCCTCGTCAAAGGAATAGCCGGCAGTCTTATGCAGATCGAGAATGGCTTTGAGGTGGTATTTTTTTGCCCACGCAAATGCCTGGTCGAGCAGGGCAAAGCCCTCTGCCTTCCAGGAGCCGTCCTCGTTTTCTACGATATTATAATCGATCGGCAGCCGGACATGATCCATGCCCCAGGATG
The DNA here is from genome assembly GCA_902767115.1 of uncultured Ruminococcus sp. Taxonomy (GTDB): domain Bacteria; phylum Bacillota; class Clostridia; order Oscillospirales; family Ruminococcaceae; genus UBA3855. The sequence goes on along the minus strand of CACXGK010000009.1, from coordinate 4,341 downwards.
CGATCTGCGCAAAGTCCTGTTCACTGATGAAAGTGCTAAGATGGGTGTCGGAGTAATCACACTGTGAAAACCAACCGCCAAGGTTGATTCCTTTATAAAAGCCATGATGTAACATCTACGTATTCTCCTTTCGCTGCATTCCGCTGAAAACGGCAAAACTGTCGGAAAGCTTTGGTTTCTGTGAATATTATAGCAGAATGTTCGTCTTGTGTATAGCACAATCTTGCGGATTGTGGTAATATCTTGCACAGATACAAAGACGTCCTGCACCGAAGCGGCACAGGACGCTGTACAAGCTTGCTGCAAATGCTCAGACCTCGTGGCCTTTTTCCTTGATGACACGCACGATGCTGCCGACCATCTCCTCGCAAAGCGCCTTGGTTTCCGCCTCTGCCATGACACGGATCAGGGGCTCGGTGCCGGACTCACGCACGAGGATGCGTCCGCTGGTTCCCAGCGCTTCTGAAGCGGCGGCAACTGCCTTCTGGACATCCGGGTCATTCTGTGCAGCCGCCTTATCCTTGACACGGACATTGACGAGAAGCTGCGGATAGATGGTCAGGGGAGCCGCCAGCTCGCTCATCTTCATTTTCTTTGCCATCATGACCTCCATCATTTTCAGGGAGGTCAGCAGACCGTCACCGGTGGTTGCGTACTTGGAGAAGATGATGTGACCGGATTCCTCGCCGCCCAGACGGCAGCCGTTCTGGGACATATACTCGTACACATACTTGTCGCCGACAGCGGTCTTGGCGTAGCCGATGCCCTCGGCGTCAAACGCCTTGTACAGACCGATGTTGCTCATGACGGTGGTGACAACGGTGTTGGAGAGCAGCTCGCCACGCTCTTTCATGTGGCAGCCACAGATGTAGAGAATGTGATCACCGGTCAGGAGGTTGCCTTTCTCGTCCACCGCAAGGCAGCGGTCAGCGTCGCCGTCATAGGCGAATCCCACGTCGAGTCCGTTTTCGACCACGAACTTCTGCAAGCCTTCGATATGCGTGGAGCCGGCGTTGTTGTTGATATTGGTGCCGTTGGGCTTGGCGTTGATGACGTAGGTCTCGGCGCCGAGCGCATCGAATACGGACTTTGCGACATTCCAGGAAGCGCCGTTTGCGCAGTCCAGACCGACCTTGACGCCACGGAAGGAATAGAGACCGAGCGAGATCAGGTAGCCGATATAGCGGTTTCTGCCGGAAACATAGTCCACCGTGCGCCCGATATGCTCACCGGTCGCAAACGGCAGCTCATCCCATTTCTGTCCGAAGGCTTCCAGTTCGCCGTCGAGGTATGCTTCCACAAGGCTGATGGTGATCTCATCCATCTTCTCGCCCTTGCTGTTGATGAGCTTCAGACCATTGTCATAGTAGGGATTGTGGCTGGCGGAGATCATGATGCCGCAGTCAAACCCGTCAGTCTTGGCAACATACGCAACAGACGGCGTGGTAGTGACGTGCAGAAGGTACGCATCTGCGCCGGATGCAGTCAGACCGCCGACCAACGAGTACTCAAACATATAGCTCGAACGTCTGGTATCCTTGCCGATGACGATGCGGGCTGGAGAGCTGTCACCGCTTTTACGCTTGAGCTCATTATAGTACCAGCCGAGGAAACGCCCGACCTTGAAGGCGTGATCGGCTGTTAGATTCTTGTTTGCTTCGCCACGGAAACCATCCGTTCCAAAATATTTGCTCATATGAAAATGCTCCTAACATCATAGTAATGGCGTCCGGGCTCCAGACGCCGCATACAATCATTATACAACGATTCACCGGATTTGTCAACCGATTTTTGGAGATTTTTCACAGAGGGGAAAACCAGGGATTACCGCTGTCTGCCGGTATATGCCCGAAGGCGGGTTTCTTTGGGTGCTTGCAAATGGTTCTGGTATGTGCTATAATATACATATTATATAATCGAAATAATCGAAAGGAGTTTTCGTATGAACGTTTTGATTCTGAACGGAAGTCCCCGTCCCAACGGCAACACCTCAATCGCCATTGAGGAGCTTGTCAAGACCTTTGCAGCGCAGGGCGTCGATACCGAGGTCTGTCAGATCGGCAGCAAGGATATCCGTGGCTGCATCGCCTGCAACAAATGTGCAGAGCTTGGACATTGCGTGTTCAATGACCCGGTCAATGAGATAGCGCCAAAGTTTGAGGCAGCCGATGGTCTGATCGTGGCGTCGCCCGTGTATTATGCTTCCGCCAATGCGACACTGATTGCCTGTCTCGACCGGCTGTTTTACAGCACACATTTCGACAAGACCATGAAGGTAGGTGCAAGCGTTGTGATCGCCAGACGTGGCGGCTGTTCAGCGACATTTGATGAGCTGAACAAGTACTTCACCATTTCCGGAATGCCGATCGCATCGAGTACCTACTGGAACAGCGTTCACGGCAGGGAAAAGGGCGAAGCGGCGTTTGATGCAGAGGGTATGCTCACCATGCGCCGCCTTGCCAGAAACATGAGCTTTCTGATGAAGTCCATTGCCCTTGGCAGGGAGACCTACGGACTGCCGGAAACCGAACCCTGGCAGCCGACGCACTTTGTTCGTGATGACCTGAAATAAGCGCAAAAAACAGACGGCGCATTACGCAGCGCCGTCTGTTTCATCTTCCGTATCCTCCGAGCCGACTTTCTTGACAATGACGTTGGTCTTTCCGACCTCCATCGGCTTCTTCTCCGCAACGGCGGTCACGATCGCCTGAATGATCTCCGGCTGCGTGATCTCCAGTGTGGTGCGGTTGAACAATCCAAAGCCCTTGGGACCGTTGTAGCCGTTGTCCCAGTATACCGGGATCATGCCCATGGAAGCGGCTGTTCCGGCAATGTAGGCGTCGAAATACGCACGGTTCTTGGTGATCTCACGGGCAAGTGGCTTGTTGGCGGCGGTTTTGTCAATGCAGCCGTACTCGCCGATCACGACCGGAACGCCCTGGTCAACGTACTTAGTCTTGAGCTGCGTGAACAGCTCCTCCAACTGCTGCTGTGTGCCGTAGCCAGCCATGTTCGCACGGGAAACAGCGCCGATATCCACAAGCGCCTGTCCCTTATCACCCCAGACGTAAACACGGTAGCTCTCCTCACCGGCGTAGTCCCAGGGATTATAATAATGTACGGAAAGGAGCAGTCTGCCTTCGCCGGCGGTATTCTGGGTGTCCTCAGGCAGCTCAAAGCCGTAGTCGCCGACCGTGTAGGTGATGTCGGTATTCCAGCCGGGAACGAGCAGATAGCGGTGGGTATTCTCGGAACCGGTCGCACGGACGGTGTCCACGAAGATCTGGTTGTAGGTGTTGATGTTGTCGTAATACTCCGGAACGGGGTCATGGTATTCACCGTCAAATTCTTCGTTCATGCTCTCGAAGATCAGGTGCTCGTCGTAGTCCTTGAATTTCTCGGCGATCTGCTTCCAGAGGGCTTCATACTTTTCCTTGATGTAGTCCTGGTCGTCGCCATTGCAGAGCAGCCAGCCGCCCTGAATGGAGTTGTAGCCGTCGCCGTGAACGTTGATGATGACATTGAGCCCGGCGTTGTAGCAATATCCAACGACCTCCTCCACACGGTCCAGCCACGCCGGATCCACGGTGTAGCCGTTGGCATCGTCGATCTTGTCGAGGTAGCTGACGGGCACACGAACGGTCTTGAACCCCTGAGCGGCAACGAGGTCGATGACCTCCTGGGAAGCCTTGGGATTGCCCCAAGCAGTTTCGCTGACCTTGCCCTCACCGACAGCTTCGAGGGTGTTGCCGTAATTCCAGCCGGCGCCAAGGGTCTCAGCGACATTCTCCAGCGAGATCACGTCAGTGCTGACAGTGGGAGAGGGGGCGGAATCGGTGTCAGGGGAGCTGCTCCCGGCAGGGGAGGGGGTGGCAGCACAGGCGGTGATGCCAAGGAAAAGTGCCGCAGCACAGGCAAAAGCAAGGATTTTTCTGATGTTTCTCATTGCAAACTCCTTCATTCAACAAATTCATGGAAACCTCCAAGATAGGCTTCTGATACATGATACCATATTTTCTCAGAATGTGCAAGGATATTTTCAACACAATTTATTGCAAAAGCGATTGTTTTGTGCAAAATGTCGAAATTCAAAAACATTCCGGATATCTCTTGACAATGACGGAAGAATATGCTATAATAATTAAGCTGTCAAACGTAAGGCAGCGAAGATGGTTGGCGGTATAGCTCAGTTGGCTAGAGCACTTGGTTCATACCCAGGGGGTCGCTGGTTCAAATCCTGCTGCCGCTACCACATGGCCCGTTGGTCAAGAGGTTAAGACACCGCCCTTTCACGGCGGAATCATGGGTTCAATTCCCGTACGGGTCACCACACACAAGGCT
>CACXGK010000008.1 GCA_902767115.1 uncultured Ruminococcus sp. | reverse complement strand
GGTCCAGGGCTGAAAGCCCTGGTCGCCGTCCGCAGACGGCGAAATCTCCTAATGCTGCGCTTTTTTCAGGGGTGAATTTCAAAAACAGTCCAGTGAACTGTTTTTGGAAGAGGGGCACTTTTTTGCAAAAAAGTGCCCCTTCTTTCGCCTTGAATTGTTTTTCCTGCCGCCTGTAGGCGGCAAATTAGACTTTATCGACAAGCTGAAACGTTATGTAGCAGATACAGACCGTTTTTTATGGCTATCCAAAAAGAACGGCTTTCTCACAGTTTCGTGAGAAAGCCGTTTGCTGTAAGAAATTGCGATCAGATGAAATCCAGAATGCTCACATCTGTTTCGCCTGCGCCAACGTGTGCGGCGTAGATGAGAATGGTGGTCGCATCAGATGCATCGATCTTGCCGTCACTGTTGACATCCGCAGCAGCCTTGGCAGCAGGGGACAGATCGGGAGCTTCACCGGCACCGATCGCAGCGGCTGCAATGAGCACCTCAGCGGCATCGCCGGCGTTGACAGTTCCGTCACCATTGACATCACCAAGCGTGGAAGCGTCAGCATTGCGGTCTGCAAACGCTGTGAACTTGATGGGGTGATACTTGTAGTCTTCCATCGTATCATCGGATTTCTCCCATGTATAGATGTAAGTGGTATTGTCCTCACTTACAGTGTGATCCTTCATCTTGTAGTTTACATTTTCATCAATGGAGTATCCCTCGATCGGTTCCAGCTTATTGCTGCCGATGCTGTGGAAGATGACAATCGAATTGGAAGCGCTGCCGGATCCTTCCTCCACGATCGTGCCTCGGTTTGTCAGTGCGAAATGGTCACGTTCGCCAGAGGATGCGATGTGGTACGCCTTACCCTCGGAGGAGGTATAGAGATCGTAGATCGCACCAAAGCCGTCTTCGCCTATTTCGCCGATGACGAGCTCCTCGGTGCCGTCGCCGTTCAGGTCTGTGATCGCATAGCCGGCAGTGTTCAGGTTCAGGTCAGAATAACCACGATACCACAGATAGCTGAAGGTATTCGGATTTTCGAGCAGAAGACCGTAGGAGGTGTCATCCTCGTCCTGGTAATTCTCAAAGCCGTCACGCAGACGCTGCTCCATGGCATCGAGAATGGGCGCATAGACATCCTCAGCGCTTGCCGGTGTTTCGGGCTCCTCGGATTCGTAGGTCAGACCGAAGCCAAGCGGGAAAAGCACCTGATCGGTGAACTTGTAATTCTCGTCCACCGTGTACACATCCACAGGCAGCTTGCCGGTGGGTGTATTCTCACCGAATACCGTCATGATGGCTGCCGGGTAGTTTGGACCGTAGGCAGTCAGCTCGCCATTGTATTCGGTCGGGATCACGGGCATTTTCTTGTTGCTGTAAGCAGCAAGGATCGCATCTGCCTTGGTGTATCTTGCGGTATCGTAGGGCAGGCTCATGCTCATGAGAATGACCTTCTTGCCCTCGCTGTGCGCAGTCTCGATCAGATCATCCACGAAACGGGAGCGATTGCTGATGGCAGTGTCCTGGGTCGGGTCGAGATAGCTCTCGCCCATGCTCTCCACGGAAACGACAACAGCCTTGGCAGCGGCGATGGTATCCCGGAAGGCATCCGCCGTATGCTCAGAGAACGTGTTGTAGTCCGCCTCGGCACTTGCCGGGATGATGCCCTCTGCCTTGAGCTGGTCAAAGGCATAATGGAAGGAATTCTCTGCACTGTCAAGCGGATAGAAGAAGGCAACACGCTCGCCCTCACCAAGGGTCAGGGGCAGGGTATTCTCGTCGTTCTTCACGAGGGTAACAGCCTGCTTGGCGATCGCCAGTTCCACTTCGTGATGCACCTTGGAGCCAACGGTCTCCAGAGCGTTGGCGACCCGTGCTTCTACATCCTCTGTCGGTGCATCAAAGAGCCCACGCTTGTATTTCAGTTCGAGGATACGGGTGCAGGCTTCATCGATGCGGCTTTCCTGGATCTTGCCGTCTGTAACAGCCTTCTCGATATTGTCAAGGTAAACCTCCAGCTTGGTGATATCCTCCGGCGACCAGGTCACGACCGGTTCGAGCAGCATATCGGCGCCGGCATTGATGGCATAGACCGCCGTATCGTTGATGTTGAAATTCTTCTGCAAAGCGTCCATCTGCATACCGTCCGTGACAATGACGCCGTCATAGCCCATGTCCTTGCGGACGATGTCGGTGAGGATGGCCTTGGACAGGGTCGCCGGGAGGTAGACGTTCTCGCCGGTGGTGATGGACTTGTAGGTCTCGGTCTCGATCTGCGGGAACTGGATGTGTGCCGTCATGATCATGTCAACATCTGCATCCATTGCCGCCTGGAAGGGAATGAGCTCCCGTGTCTTCAGCTCATCATAGGAACGATTGATAAGCGGCAGACCGGTATGGCTGTCCGTATCCGTATCGCCGTGACCGGGGAAGTGCTTGGCGGTCGTGATGATGTTGTGGGCATTCAGACCGCTGATGAAAGAGGTACCCATCTCGCTGACGAGCGCTGCATCGGAGGAGAAGGAACGCACATTGATGATCGGGTTCTTGGGGTTGCAGTTGACGTCCATAACGGGCGCAAAATCAACGTTAATGCCGACAGCCTCCAGCTCACTGCCGATGATATCGGCGTTGGCACGGGCATTCATCGGGTCACCGGTCGCACCGGTCGCCATATTGCCGCAGGTGTTCGTGCCGGTGCCAAGGCGCACGATGGTGCCGCCCTCCTGGTCGGCTGCGATCATCAGCGGAATGGCAAATTCACTGTCAGCCGCTGCTTCCTGGAGCTGTGCGGTGAAGCGTGTGGTCTGTTCCGTGCCCTCCACATTCTGCGCAAAGAGCAGCACGCCGCCAAAGCTGTATTTTTCGAGCAGTGCGTCGATCTGGGGATTGACCGTGGTCTGTCCGACCTGTTCTGTGTTGGTGTCGTCGCTCCAGTAGCGGATATTGAGCATGATCATCTGGGCGATCTTCTGGCGAAGCGGCATCGTTGCTGTCAATTCTTCTGCCATTGTGTGTGCATCGGTTTCAGAGGGCGCTGCGCCGACAGGGAGTGTGCCTGCCGCAGAAAGTGCAAGCATGGAAACTGCGCAGGCTGCTGCTGCGATGCGTTTGTAAAATGGTTGTTTCATGAGTTTCATTCCTTTCATATTGAAAAATATAGCTTATGCGTATCATTATAACATAGTATGGTCAAATAAATGATGAGAAATTTGTAAATTTTTATGTTTGCACATACAAAATGACGGTTTGTATATTGTCTATAATGCACAAACAGAGGGATAATGCACAAATCAGAATTATGATTTTTATTCATTTCACCAATGCGAATTTCCTGATTATCAGGTGACAATTTTGTGGATTTATGGTATAATATACGTACAATACGTTTCACGGCTATCTTTCGGACTCCAATATTCTGAAAACGAGGTGAATACCATGCGAAAAAACACCAAAAAAATCGATGCCATCATCCTCCTTGTGCTCGTGCTGCTCTTTGGTCTGATCGTCTGGGCGGTTGTACAGTCTGCCAAGCCGCAGGCGGATTCCGGAACGGGTCTGGATCATCCTGCTGCTGCCGAGGATTACAACGGCAGGAAGATCGGCATTCTGACCGGCACCAATATGGAGCAGGAGAGCTTTGACCATTTTCCGGACAGCGAATACTTCTACTTTGACGGCTATCCGAATCTGAACACGGCACTCCTCAACGGCACCATCGACGCCTATCTCGGCGACGAGCCGGCGCTCAAAAGCATCCATGCCGAGCAGCCGGGTGTGGATTACATCAAGCAGCGCCTGACCAACAACCGCTATTCCTTTGCGTTCCGGAAGAACGACCCGGAGGAGGCGGAGCTGCTCCGGCAGTTCAACGCATTCCTTGCCGAAGCCAATGCGGATGGTACGATCGCTGAGATCGATGCCATCTGGTTCGGGACGGACGAGAGCAAAAAGGTCGTGGATATGTCCGACCTGACCGGCGAGAACGGCACCATCCACGTTGTCACGACCACGACGGACGAGCCGTTTTCCTACATCAAGGACAACCAGAACGTCGGCTACGATATTGACGTTGTCGTGCGGTTCTGCCGTGCAAACGGCTATGCGCTGGAGCTGGGGGATGTGGATTTCCAGGCACGCATTCCGGCGCTGGAATCCGGTAAATTTGAGTTCACGACCTCGATGAATGTCACGCCGGAGCGTGAGGAGGAGGTCATGTTCTCGGACCCCGTCAGCGAGGGCGGAATTGTCGTGGCTGTGCGTGCGGAGGACCTGGGGACGGATACAGATGGCATCCACATCAGCGACTTCAACGATGCGAAGTACACCATCGGCGCCGCTACCGGCGCATCGGGAATGCTGATGGCGGAGCAGTACCTACCCAATGCCAAGCTGATCCTTTATGATGATATTATGCCGGCTGTGGAATCGGTACGCCTTGGCAAGATCGACGGATTTATCTACGAGCGAAACCAGCTTGAGATCGTGCTGCAAAATGACGTGACCGGTGTCAGGATTCTCGATGAGGACGTGGGCGATACCATTGAAGTGGCAGTCGGCATCTCCCGTGCGGCAAGTGATCCGGAGCTGAAGAAGAAGCTCAATGCTTTTCTGGCTGAGAAAAAAGCGGACGGCACGATCGATGAACTGTACGACCGCTGGATGTACTAGCATGACTATACCATGCCGGATATCCCGGCGCCGGAGCATCCGGAGGGAAAGCTCCTGATCGGTACGACCGGAATTGTGGAGCCGTACAGCTTTTATCAGGACAACGAGCTGACCGGCTGTGATATTGAGCTTGCAAGGCGCTTTGCACAGTGGGCGAATGTCGAGATCGAGTTTCAGATGTATGATTACGCCAGCATCGTCGCTGCCGCAGAATCCGGCACGGTGGACTGCATCTTTGCAAACCTCAATGTCACGACGGAACGCCAGGAGGTCATTGACTTCTCCGATACGATCTATTCCGTGGACAACGCCATGCTGGTGGCAGAGGATATTGAACTTGCGCAGGAAACCTTCCTGGAGAGACTGCAAAGAAGCTTCGAGAAGAATTTCATCCGTGAGGACCGGTACAAGCTCATTCTGGAGGGCATCGGCACGACCTGTCTGCTGACCGTGTTGTCTGTCTTGTTCGGCACGGTGCTGGCATTCCTGATCTGCCTGTTCCGCCGCACCGGCAGCAGGCTTGCCAACCGCATCGCCAATATCTATGTCAAGCTCCTGCAAGGCACACCGATGGTCGTGCTGCTGATGATTCTGTACTACATCATTTTCGGCAGATCGTCCATTGCGGCTGTGTGGGTGGCAGTCATTGGATTTACGCTGAATTTCGGCGCTTACACGTCCGAGATCATGCGTTCCGGCATCGAGAGCGTGGACAGCGGACAGCGTGAAGCCGCCCTTGCACTTGGCTACAACGAAAACCAGACGTTCTTCCGCTTCATTTTCCCGCAGGCAGCCGTGCGATTCCTGCCGGTTTATAACGGTGAAGTCGTTTCGCTCCTCAAGAGCACTTCCATCGTCGGCTACATTGCGATCCAGGATCTGACCAAGATGAGCGATATCATCCGCAGCCGAACCTATGAGGCGTTCTTCCCGCTGATTGCAACGGCGATCATTTACTTCATTCTCGCATGGCTCCTGTCGCTGCTCCTGAAGCTTGTTTTGCGGCAGATCGATCCGAGAAGCAGACAAAAACGTGCAAAGGAGGCGTCCTGAATGAGTCTGATCAAAATTGAACATTTGCGCAAGGAATTTCCCAATGTGACGCCGCTGGCGGACGTGAATGCCGAGATCCACAAGGGCGATGTGATCGCTGTGATCGGTCCGTCCGGTACCGGCAAATCCACCCTTCTGCGCTGCCTGAACCAACTGGAGGAGCCGACCTCCGGCAGGGTGACGATCGACGGCGAGGATGTGACTGACCCGAAATGCGATATTTCCAGATTGCGCCGGAAAATGGGCATGGTGTTTCAGTCGTTCAACCTGTTTGCGAACCTGACGATCCTGGAGAATGTGACAGATGCCCCGGTGCATCTCCTGAAGATCCCTAAGGCACAGGCAAAACAGGAGGGCATGGAACTGCTCCGCCGGGTGGGCTTGGCGGAGAAGGCACAGAATTTCCCGGATGAGCTGTCCGGCGGTCAGAAGCAGCGAGTTGCCATTGCCAGAGCCATTGCCATGAAGCCGGAGATCATCCTGTTCGACGAGCCGACCTCGGCACTTGACCCGACGATGATCGGCGAGGTAGAGGCGGTCATCCGGTCGCTGGCGAAGGACGGCATGACCATGATGATCGTTACGCACGAGATGAAATTCGCACGGGACGTGTCCACAAGGGTCTTTTACATGGACGAGGGCGGCATCTATGAGGAGGGCACGCCGGAGCAGATCTTTGAGCATCCGCAGAAGGAAAAGACCCGCATCTTCATCAAGCGCCTCCGCCAGTTGACCTTGGAGGTCGGCTCGCCGGATATGGATCTGGTGGGATTTGTGTCGCAGATCGAGAATTTCGGGCGTCAGAACCTCCTGCCGCCACGTATGATCCGTTCGATGCAGCTTGGCTTCGAGGAGCTTGTGGTGCAGAATATTCTCCCGGCAGCCGGACAGAACGGCTTGCCCATCCGCATTGTGACGGAGTACGCAGAGATGGACGGCACCGCTGTCATGACGATCACCTACGGCGGCAAGTCCTACGATCCCCAGACCGAAGGCGATGAGATCTCGGCGATGATCGTACAGAAGCTGGCGAAAAGCGTTTCGCACCGCTTTGCAGAAGGCGAGGGGAATACCCTGACTGTCAAATTCGGATAACCCATAAATCAAACAGCGCTGTAGATCGCAGAACCTACAGCGCTGTATTCTTTAAGATTTCAGCGTGACGATGAACCGTGTGCCTTTTCCTGCCTCACTTTCCACCTCGATCTCACCGCCCGAAAGCTGCAGGACACGCATGGCAAGCGCCAGCCCCAAGCCGTTTCCCTCCGTTGAGTGTGACGTGTCGCCCTGATAGAATTTGTCGAAGATATGCTGTTTTGTCTGCGCATCCATACCGCAGCCGGTGTCCTCGATGGTAACGGTGATACGGTCGTGATCGGAGCGCTCCCGGAGGGTCACGGTGCCGCCGGGTTCAGTGAATTTGAAGGCATTGGACAGGAGATTGTTCCAGACGAGGGGGAGCAGCTCTGCATCGGCGGTGATGAGCTTGCGCTCGTCAGCGATGTCTGCTTCAAATTCGATCTGCTTTTCCTCCCAGACGGACTCATACAGCAGCGCCGACTGCACCAACTGGTCACAAAGGTCGAACTGGCTGATATGCGGCGTGATGGTCTGGCGTTCGAGCTTGTTGAGCTTGAGGATATTGGTGATGAGGGTGTTCAGGCGCTTGGCAGCCTGCGTGATGGTAGTGATGTACTCCTGCTGCTGTTCGGTGGAAAGCCCAGGCTTCTGGAGCATTTCGGCAGCATTCTGTATCACGGCGATGGGTGTCTTGATCTCGTGGGAGACATTCGAGAAGAAGTCCACCCGAAGGGTCTCAATGCTGCCGAGCTCGGATGCCATCTTGTTGAAATCCCCGATCATGACGTCAAGGTAATCCTGCTTGTCCGGCGGATTGATGGGATCGATGCGCACAGTGAAATCCCCCTTGGCGATCCGTGCCGCCGCATCCGCAAGACGCAGCATGGGAATCTCGTAGGTCTTTCTGACCTGAAGCCGGGTGTACAGTGTCAGACCGCCGGCGACGATCGCCCAGAAGCACAGGATCACGACGATGATGAGAATATCATGAAATCCGGCACGCTCCATGCCGAGCAGCAGCCCCACATGAACGCCGGAAAGCAGCAGCAGCGCCCCGTAATACCCGAAGAAGATGGACTTCGGAAAGCGGCTGTTCCGGACGGCATTTGCGATCTGTGGGCGTTTCATTGCAATACCGCCTTGTAGCCGATGCCACGGATGGTCCTGATCTCAAATCCGGTGCAGACGGAGGTCTTGTCACGCAGCCGGGTAATGTACACATCGACCGACCGCAGCCCTGCATCGGAGTCAACGCCCCAGAATTCGTCCATGAGCTGCGCTCTCGAAAAGGTCTTGTTCGGGTAGGAAAGAAGCTTGAACAGGATGTTGAACTCCCTGGTGGACAGGGCAAGCTCCTCACCGCCGACACTGGCGGTCATGGCATCGCCGTCCAGGGTGAGGTTGCCTACGGTGAGCTTCTTGGACTCGGCGATGTGGGCACGGCGCAGGAGCGCCCGGACACGCATTTCCAGCTCGGCAAGCTCCACGGGCTTGACCATGTAATCGTCAATGCCGAGCCGGAAGCCCTTTTCCTTCGAGGACAGGTCATCCCTTGCGGACAGAAAGAGGATGGGGATATTCTGGTTGAGCCCACGAACGGTCTGGGCAAACTCAAACCCATCGATCTTCGGCATCATGATATCAGAAATGATGAGGTCGTACAGATGGCTGTACATCTCGTCATAGGCATCCTGCACGTTCAGGCAGCCCTTGGTCTCAAAACCGCTGTTGTTCAGATAGCTGCACACCAGATGGTTCAGGTCTTTGTCATCATCAACGACTAAAATACGAATCATCGAAAACGCCTCCTGTTCGGTCGGTAGTATTTGCTTTTATTATACCAGATGGAGAAAAAAGATGCAAGTATCTGGCACGGATTTTAACAGGATTGAAACAATTGTAGTATGCAGGCGACTTCCCATCACTTGCAAATAAGGGGTATGTATGCTTTAATCATATAAGTATCATCAGAAAAATGCATAGTGAAACGACTTGAATCCTGTCAAAAACTGTATAATTTACAAAAAGTTTACATTTGACCCGGTGAAAACCGTCCTTTCGTCATAACTTTGTGCTATAATAGAAGTATACATCCTATCAGTACGCATTTTTTTATGAATATTTCCCAAGTTTGAAATGAAGGGAGCGACTATGAAAGCCTTTCAGAAAACAGCACATACGACTTTTACCAATCTGATCGTATTACTACTTGCAATTGTGATGTTTGTTATTGTGTTATCACAGCTCGGCAGCGGTGCATATGTCCAGGATACAGATTCCTATGAAATGACGACCCAGTGGCAGATGGAGGACGGACAGGTGCTTGCTCTCGCTGAACTGCCGGCAGGTGAGGTGACCGTGTCGCATTCTCTGGAGGGGATGGATCTGAGAGAGAAACGGTTTTGTCTCAAAAGCTCGGATACCTTTCTCAGCGTCCAGGCAGACGGGGTGCAGGTGTACGAGTATGCCCCGGTCTATCCGCCGATCCTCGGCGTTTCCTACGGCAATTACCTGCACATGATTCCGCTTCCGTCGGATGCGCAGACGCTTACCATGACGCTGACGCCTGCCTATGACGGCGATACGGCGGATTTGCGTTCCGTTGTGATCGAGGATCCTGCGAAATATCTGACGACACTGTACCGTCAGGGACTTCCGGCATTTATTGCCTGTCTGGTGATGGTGGGATTTGGCATTGTCATGATGCTGCTCGAAGTCACAGGCGGCAGCACGGCGACCGGTCAGCCGATGGGATTTCTGCCGCTTGGCGTGTTTTCCGTGCTGATCGGCATCTGGTCGATGAATGACACCTTCGTGCTGCAAAGCTTCACGCAGCACCCGGAGATCATCAAAATCGCCTGCTATCTGTGCATTCTGCTGATCGCCTATCCGCCGGTGTCGTTCATTGCAACGGCAGCCAAACGATGGGATTCCAAGCTCCTGCCAAGCCTTGCAGGACTCATGGCGCTCAATCTTGTGTCCACGCTGATCCTGTCAGGCGCTGGTATCGTGGATCCGCACTATATGCTGATGTTCTCGCATTTCAACATCCTGGTGGCAATGTGCATGACCGTCTGGCTGATGGTACAGGCGTCCCGGAATAAGACGATAGAGAGAAAGTTTTTGTTGACGATCATGATCGGCATGACGGCAGCGTTGGTCGGTGTTGGCATTGATCTTTTGCGGTTCTGGTTCGTCAAGAACAGTGAATACGGCTCCAGCCTGTTTACCAGCGTTGGCGTTCTGATCTTCCTGATCGCAGAGGGTGCCTATCTGCTCGGCGAGAAAAACCGTATGCTCATTGAGCAGGGAAATGCGGAGCTGATGAAGAAGCTTGCCTATTCCGATGCCCTGACCGAGCTCGGAAGCCGCACTGCTTACTACCAGAAAGAGGAATTTCTGCGGAAGTCCGAACAGAGCTGCATGATCGTCATGCTCGATATCAACTGGCTGAAAAAGGTCAACGATACCTACGGCCATGCGGCAGGCGACCAGCATATCATCGCAGCGGCGACCGTGATCCGGGATTGTCTGGGAGGACTGGGAAGCTGCTACCGCACCGGCGGTGATGAGTTTGCTGCCATTCTGGATACGGATGATTCACCAACTGTGGAAGCAGCCCTTCACAAAATGGAGGATGCACAGAAAGCGTACAACACGACGGAATCGCCGCCTGTACCATTGCAGATCGCATATGGTTACGCTGTGTATGATCCGAAGCATACAGCGCTGGAGATCGCTGAGAATACTGCGGATGAGCGTATGTATGAAATGAAGCGCCGCATGAAAGCGACCCGATAACAGTTTGTGGGGGAGAGAAATGAACCAATATACACATAGATCCAACCGAAGCAGTGCGGAACGTGCTGTTTCGGTGATCATAGGCATCATGCTCAATGTCCTGCTGGCATTCATTGCCTACCGGACAGGGATGCCGATGTACCTGGATACGGTCGGAACGATCAGCATTGCTGCTGTGGGGGGATTATTTCCCGGCATTATGACAGCGATCATCACCAATACGATCTGCACGACTTTCAACAGCGCTTCGATCTATTTCGGCATCGTCAATGCGCTCATCGCAATTTACACGGCATGGTTTGTCCGGAATCAATCCTTGCTCAGATTCCGGAATGTCGTGATCTATCTGGTGACGGTAAGCTGCATCAGTGGCTTGTCCAGCTCCATCATCCAGTGGATCCTGCTCGGAGAGCCGCAGAATCCGGCGATCCGCTCCTTCATGGAGTCGATCGAATTCGGCGGAAACGAAACCCGATTCATGGCATTTGTCCTGCTCAATATCCTGCTGAACCTGTTTGACAAGGGAGTATCGTTCGGATTTGCCGTGCTGATGCTGCATTTCATTCCGGCTGAGCTCCAGAAAAACATCCGTGAGAGCGGCTGGCGGCAGCGTCCGCTTTCGCCGTCGGAAATGCGCAGGATGGATAAGCTCAGCAAAAACAGCCGCTTTTCACTGAAACGCAGGCTGACATTCATGCTGCTGACTGTGGCTTTTGCACTGACGGTCGTGATGGGCATTACGAGTATGCATTTGTACTTCAAAAATGCAAAGCAGGAAAAAACAGAGATCGCCGAAAGTGCAGTCCGGTTTGCGGCATCGGTCGTGGATCCCGCTAAGATCGATGATTACATCCGCTACGGTGAAGCCGCCGAAGGATACAAGGAAACGGAGGAGCTGCTCTACAGGATCCGTGAGAATGCCAAGGGGGTCAAGTACCTTTACGTGGTGCAGATCCGGGAGGACGGATGCTATGTTGCATTCGATCTCGATACCGAGGATACACCGTCGTATCATCACGGAGATAAGATCGAATTCGAGAAGGCGTTTGAGGATTCTCTCCCGGCGCTGTTTGCCGGTGAGGAGATCGAACCGATCGAAAGCAATGATATCACCGGTTGGGTACTCACGGTCTATTATCCCATCAGAAACACCAGCGGCAAATATACTGCCTACGTCGGGGCGGATGTGTCACTTTCCTACATGGCAGTTTATATGGGTGATTTTTTGCTGCGTGTGGGGCTGATCCTGGCTGGATTCTTCATTCTGGTGCTGGCGTATGCGCTGTGGATCTCCGGCGTCTTTATGGTGTATCCGATCAATACGATCGTAACGGTCGTCGAGCGCTTTATCCACGCCGGCAACGATCAGCAGTCCCTGGATGAGGCTGTCAGAGTCCTGCGTGGCATCGATGTGCATACCGGCGATGAGGTGGAGCGCCTTTACCGGGCGGTCTGTGATATGGCAGTGAACCAGACGGAGCAGCTTCGCAGTATCCGGCGCTTTTCGGAGAATACCGCCAAGATGCAGGATGGTCTGATCATCACCATGGCAGACCTCGTCGAAAACCGTGACTCCGACACCGGTGCGCATATTCAGAAAACGGCAGCATATGTGAAGATCATCGTGGAGGGTCTCAAACGCAAGGGCTACTATGCCGAGAAGATCACCCCGAAATTTATGTCGGATGTCGTGCGAAGCGCACCGCTGCATGATGTCGGCAAGATCAATATTCCCGACAGCGTGCTGAATAAGCCCGGTAAGCTGACCGATGAGGAGTATGAGATCATCAAGACCCATACCGTTCACGGCAAGCATATCATGGAAAAGGCGATCAGTACGGTCGAAGGCGAGAACTACCTGAAGGAAGCCCGCAATATGGCGGCATATCACCACGAACGCTGGGACGGTAAGGGATACCCCGAAGGACTCCACGGCGAGGTGATCCCGCTGGCTGCCCGTATCATGGCAGTTGCGGATGTCTTTGATGCGCTGGCGTCGCCGAGAGTTTACAAGCCGGCTTTCCCGATGGAAAAAGCCTTGGAGATCATCCAGGAGGGCGCCGGTAGGCAGTTTGACCCGAAGTGCGTTGAGGTGTTCATGGAGTCGCTCCCGGAGGTCAAGGAAGTCCTGAACAAATATACGGAGAATGTATAGGAGGCTGCCTGCAATGTTACAACATCATAATAAACGGTATGCGGCTGCACTTCTGGCGTTTCTCATTTGTGTACTGCCGATGCGGCAGATCACGGCTCTGGCGGAGGACACGGACGTGGTCTATGATTCCTACGGCGGCGGCTATGCGGCTACCGGACAGATCACTGACGTGGAATACACCTCGGACGTCTACGATGCGACCCACGGACTGCCGACATCCGATGCGATGTTCCTTCTGGGGGCAAGCGACGGCAAAATGTGGATCGGCGGCTACAGCGGCATCATCTGCTATGACGGCTCGACATTTGACAGACTGGACACAGCGGAAGGTCTGACCAGTGCGAGAGGATTCTACGAGGATCGTCAGGGACGTGTCTGGGTCGGCACCAATGACAACGGCGTTGTCGTGATCGACAAGACCGGGCGCACCCACCTGACCTATCAGGACGGGCTGCCGTCCTCCTCCATGCGTATTTTCGCCGAAGATCTTGGTGGCAATGTCGTGATCGGCACGACTGCCGGTATCTGCTATGCCGACTCGAATCTGGATATCCATGAGGTGAAGAATGCTGACCTTTCTGAGGAACGTGTCCTGAAGCTCGATGCGGATGCAACGGGAAAGATCTACGGGCAGTCGGCAAGCGGTCTGGTATTTGCCATCGAGAACTGTGAGGTTACGGAGGTCTATCAAAGCGCTGACCTGGGCTTTGAAAAGATCACGACCATCATGGCTGACCCGGAAACACCAGGGAAGGTCTACATCGGCACCGACGACAGCAAGATCTACTACGGCAATTTCGGCGATCAGGCATCGCAGATGCAATGCTTTGATGCCGATGCACTGGGCGGCAGTGTTCACTGGCTGAGCTGCGACTGCGGCAGAGTGTGGGCATCCTCCACGAGCGTTGTCGGCTATCTGGACGGCGGCAGCTTTGTGGTGCTGGATAATATCCCATTCAACAGCGGCATTGAAATGACAACGACCGACTATCAGGGCAATCTCTGGGTCGCTTCCTCGACACAGGGCGTCATGAAGCTTGTCACCAATAATTTCGTGGATCTGACACGAAATGCCGGCATTGACAGGGAAGTGGCGAACTGCGTCTGGCGTTCGGATGGGATGCTCTACATCGGCACCGACAATGGTCTGCGGATCATCGGCTCCGACGGCAAAGAGATCGGCAATGCGCTGACGGCAAATTTAGGCTCTGCCAAGATCCGCAGCATTGCGGAGGATCAGCAGGGGAATCTCTGGTTTGCGACCTACACGGAGGATCGTGGTCTGATCTGCTATTCGCCTGATAAGCGGTATCAGGCGTTTACGGTCGAGGACGGGATGCCAAGCAATCAGGTGCGGAATGTTACCGTTGCCGATGATGGCAGTGTCTATGCCGGCACAAACGGCGGTCTGGTTGTCATTAAAAACGGCAGGATCGTGCGGACGGTCGGCAGCGAGGACGGCGTAAATAACACCGTCTTTCTGACCGTGACGCAGACGGAGGACGGTTCGTATCTGGCAGGCACAGACGGCGACGGCATCTATGTCATCGGCGAGAACGACCTCAAGCGCCTTGGCAGAGAGGACGGACTGACGAGTGAAGTGGTCATGCGCATCATCTGGGATGCAGAGCGTGAGGTATACTGGCTCGTGACCTCCAACTCCATTGAATGCATGAAGGACGGCAGGATCAAGCCGATCACGACCTTTCCGTACAATAACAATTACGACCTTTACTTTGACCACAACGGCTATGCGTGGATCCTGTCCTCGTATGGCGTCTATACGGTCGATGCGGATGACCTTTTCCAGGACAATATCCAGGAGTACAGCCTCTATACGGTTGAAAACGGTCTGCCCTACTCGATCACGTCCAATTCCTACAGCGCTCTGGACGAGGATGGTAATCTCTTTATCCCCGGCAGAAACGGCATCATCAAAGTCAATATCGATCATTACTACGAGGAAAACCAGCCGGTTCTGACCGATATCCGTGGGATCTACTGCGATGAGGAACGCATTTTGCCGGATGCGGACGGCGTGTATCATCTGCCGGCATCCAAGGGACGTATCCAGATCGCCGCTTCCGTGATGGATTTCACCATGCTCAATCCGACCGTTCACGTCTATCTCGAAGGCGGACCGGATGAGGGCATCACCATGCGCCGCAGCGAGCTTTCCGCCCTGGAGTACACCAATCTCCCCTACGGCGACTACAAGCTGCATATCCAGGTGGTCGATCGGAATACCAATGAAGTGTTGCAGGATGATGTGTATTACCTTGCAAAGGCGGCACGATTCAGCGAGCTTCTGATCGTCAAGATCACACTTCTTGTGCTGATGGCGATTCTTGTCGGATTCATCGTCTGGAAGATCATGCGTTCTACGATCATTGCCAGACAGTATGACGAGATCCGGCAGGCGAAGGAGGAGGCAGAGCGTGCCAATTCCGCAAAGTCCCGTTTCCTGGCGAATATGTCCCACGAGATCCGCACCCCGATCAATACCATCATGGGTATGAACGAAATGGCAATGCGTGAGGATGCGACCGGTGTTCCGCAGGGGTATTTCATGGCGATGATGAATTATGCATTTGATGTACGCAGTGCATCAGAGTCCCTGCTGGCGCTCATCAATGACCTGCTCGACATCTCCAAGATCGAATCCGGCAAGATGCATCTCGTGGAGCAGGAGTATGACGTGCAGGAGATGCTGCGCTCTGTTGTGACCATGATCCGTGTGCGCAGTACCGAAAAGAACCTGACCTTTGATGTGATCGTCGATGAGATCCTGCCACGCCGGATGTACGGCGATGCCGGCAAGATCAAGCAGATCCTCCTGAACTTCCTGACCAACGCCGTGAAGTACACCACCAGCGGCGGCATGATCCTGAGCGTTTCCATGGAGGCACGCAATCAGGACATGGCTACGCTCCGCTTCTCTGTCAAGGACACCGGTATCGGTATCCGGGAGGAGGATCTCGACAAGCTCTTTATGGCGTATGAGCGTCTGGATGAGGAGGTCAACAGCAACATTCAGGGAACCGGTCTGGGTCTGGATATTTCAAGACGCTTCGCAACGCTCATGGGTGGTACGATCCGCTGCGAGAGCGTATACCATGAGGGCAGCGATTTCATTCTGACGCTGCCGCAGAAAATCGTGGACGACACCCCGATCGGTATCTTCACGGAGTATACCGAATTCGATGCAAAGGGTCCGTATGTACCGCTGTTTATCGCACCGGATGCGGATATCCTGATCGTTGACGACAACCCGACCAATCTCAGTATCCTCAAGGGCTTGCTGAAGGCGACGAGAGTCTTTGTCACCACGTCCCAGAGCGGTGAGGATGCACTGGAAAAGATCCGGGATTCGCACTTTGATGTGGTGCTGCTCGATATCATCATGCCCGGTATGGATGGTCTGGAAACCATCGAAAAGATCCGGGAATTTGCACCGGATCTGCCGGTTTATGCGATCACCGCCAACGCAACAGAGGGCGTGGATTACTACATCTCCAAGGGCTTTAACGGCTTCCTCTCCAAGCCGATCGACGGCGAGGAGCTGGAGAAAACGATCATGATGCATATCCCCGAATCCATCATGGAGAAAAAAACGTCGGACACTGAGGATGAGCTGAAGGAGCTGCCGGAGGAATACGCATGGCTCCACGAGACCCCCGGACTTTCGGTTCAGGAGGGGATTCAAAATTCCGGCAGTATTTCGACGTATCTCTTTGCCCTGAAGCTGTTCCTGGATACCATTGACAGCAATACCAAGGTCATCCGGGAAGCCTATGAGTCTGCCAATTTCCGTCTGTATGCGATCAAGGTACACGCCCTGAGCATTTCCGCCCGGATCATTGGCGCTTCTGCCCTGTCGGAGCTCGGTGCAAAGCTCGAAAAGGCAGGGGAACGTCAGGATCGTACAACGATCCATGCGCTCACGGAAACGCTGCTGACCGACTATGCCGCATTCAAGGAAAAGCTGGCACGGCTGAAAAAGGATGCGGAAAAAAGCCAGGATGGAGGGAACAGTTGACCATGTTTGAATTCATAAGAGAGCACCAAATGACGATCATGACGGGGCTCAGTGCGGTTTGTCTGACAATGGCGCTGCTGCTGCTGGTCACCCGGTTTCTGTCTGAGCGCCGGAAATGGATCCTGATCCTGATGGAGCTGATCGCCACCTTCCTGCTTTGGTTTGACCGGGCTGCCTATATCTACAAGGGTGACACGAGCAGCATCGGTTATGTGATGGTCAGAGTGTCCAATTTCATGGTGTTTTTCCTGACATCGGCGGTAGTACTGGGGTTCAATCTGTACCTGATCGATCTGCTGACCAATGAAGCGAGGGTCAAGCGCATCCCACGGCGTCTGAAAGCCGTGAATTACGGTGCGCTTGCCGGTATGGGACTTGTGATCCTGTCGCAGTTTACCGGGCTCTATTACACCATCGATGCGGACAATGTCTATCACAGAGGCCCCGGATTTCTACTCTGCTACCTGGTTCCGGTCGTGTTTCCGTTCATTCAGTACACGGTGATTCACCGCTACCGCAAGGCGTTCAGCAAGCTGATCTACACCTCACTGGTTCTGTATATTTTTGTACCGATCGCAGTTGGCATCCTCCAGATTTTCACCTATGGTATATCGATCGTGAATATGTCGATGGTGCTGGTTTCGATCTTCCTGTATGTGTTCAATTACCTCGATATCAACAACGAGGTGGAAAAAGCCCATGAACTGGAGGTCAATTCCCTCCAGAAATCCCAGAAAAGCATGAAACGCCTGTTTGACCAGACAGTTACCGCCTTTGTAACGGCGATCGAGAAGCGTGATGCTTATTCCGAGGGACATTCCGTCCGGGTCGCTGAGTATGCAAGACGCATTGCCCGGAAGGCTGGCAAGAAGGAGCAGGAATGCGAGGAGGTCTACTACGCAGCGCTCCTGCATGATGTCGGCATGGTCGGTATTCCGGATGCTGTCATTCAGAAGGCGGACGGATTCACGGAGGAGGAATTGCAGCAAAAGCGCCAGAAGCCTGTGCTGAGTGCGGAGATCCTGTCGAGCATCACGGAGTACCCATACCTGAGTGAGGGCGCACGCTACAGCCGTGAACGGTATGACGGAAGCGGCTATCCGGAAGGTCTGGCAGGGGAGGAGATCCCTGAGATCTCCCGTATCATCAACATTGCGGATGCCTATGATACGATGATCCGGGGCAAACGTTCCCGTGCGCCGCTGTCCTATCAGGTTGCCCGTGAGGAATTCATCAAGCAGTCCGGTACGCAGTTTGATCCGAACTTTACGGAGATCATGGTGCAGATCATGGATGAGGAGCGTGCGCAGCAAAAACAGGTCGAGCAGGAACAGCATGAGAAAGAGCTGGTCTGTGGCGTTTACCGTGATCGGGTCACTTCCGGTATCCGTGTGGATAAAGAGGTCATCCGGATCACGTTCCAATGTGAGCGCAATACGGACGATGAGACAGCATTCTCAGCGCCTTCGATCATTCTGTACGATTCCTATGATATGCACGTCCACAACGATGCGAAGACCATTGAAGCTTACCATTATCTGGAGTATGGCGAGGTCTGGTTTGACGGACATTACGTTGCGACCAATGCCAGAGAAACGGAAGTCAAGATCGATCACAATACTAAGGAAACGGATACCTTTGAGATCATTGCCAGCCGGTATGAGGATCATTTGTCTTTGCACATGGTCAGTCCCGGACGGATCGTGGATGTCATTATGGCGCTGCCGGACAGCTCAAAGGCGTCCTATATCGGACTGACCGGAGAGAACTGCTATATCCGGAACATTCGTGCCGAAAAGACCGGAGAAAAGGTAAAAGCTGGTACCATCCGTCAGATCGTGAACAAGATCAGCTATATCGAACGCCTGGAATCCGATCTTCCGAATGTGCAGATCGATCACACCAGAAGTGATGCAACACCGGGATTTTTGCTGCAAAGCGAAAGCTTTGTGGAATTCCACACCATGAGCCTTCCGTCGGCAAATCTGGTATGGCACTGCCCGTATATCGTGCTGTTCTATTCGGACGATCAGCGTGTCGGCGGCAAGGGGTACAGAGAATTTGCCCTCATCAAGCTCAACGGCGAAAGCTCCGGCGACACCCGTGATGCGGAGAATCAATTCGTCATGCGGCGGAACGAGCAGTTCCCCGGCTGGGACGAATGGAAACGGATCAATAAGGTCGGCTTGGAGTGTACCGTCCGCTTCCTGCGAAGGGGTGCCAGAGTGATGCTGTTTTCGGAGAACCTTGGCATTTCCATTGAGAACACGATGACACTGCACGACAAGAATCTTCCCGTGTATGCAGCCCTGACCGGCGATCAGGTCGCTTTGACCGATATCCGGGTCAGATAACACCAAACACCCCTCAGACCACGCAGAACGGTCTGAGGGGTGTTTTTGTTGCCGGGTGGTTGCCAAATCTCTGAAAATATGCTACAATAGACATAGACAGAAAGGAAGGCGAAGCGAATGATCATCAATACCGGAATGCGGACGGATATCCCCGCATTTTATGCGCCCTGGCTGAGAAATCGGATCCGGGAGGGCTATGTGCTGGTGCGAAATCCCTATCGCCCGGACTGGATCACACGGTATGAGCTGGACCCTGAGGTGGTGGACTGCATTGCCTTCTGCACCAAAAACCCGGAGCCGATGCTGCCGTATATCGGCGAATTGCAGCGGTTCCATCAGTACTGGTTCGTCACGATCACGCCGTATGGCAGAGATGTGGAGCCGAATGTACCGCCGAAGGAGACCGTCATGCAGAGCTTCATCCGGCTGTCAGAAGCGCTCGGCAGCCATTGCGTCGGCTGGCGGTATGACCCGATTTTCATTGACCGTACATATACGCTCGAACGGCATATCCGGGACTTTACACAGATGTGCCGGACGCTTGCAGGATACACGAGCGTCTGCGTCATCAGTTTCATTGACCTGTACGAAAAGGTGAAGCGCAATTTCCCCCAGGCAAGAACTGTCACCCAGCAGGAGCGCTTTGCCATCGGCAAGGCATTTGTAGAGATTGGCAGGCAGTACGGCATCACGGTCAAGTCCTGTGCGGAGGGGACGGAGCTTGCGGCATTTGGGGTGGATTGCTCCGGTTGCATGACGCAGGAGACCTTTGAAACAGCCATCGGCTCCAATTTGCAGGTGCCACGCAAGAAATCCCAGCGGACAGAATGCGCCTGCGTCCTTGGCACGGATATCGGCGCCTACGATACCTGCGGGCATTTGTGCCGCTATTGCTACGCAAATTACAACTATGAAAACGTCAGACGCAATATGCAGATGCATGACCCGAATTCGCCGCTGTTGGTGGGGCATTTGCAAGAGGGCGAGGTCATTCATCCGGCGCAGCAGGAGAGCTGGATCGACGGACAGCTTTCGTTTTTTTAGGCGGCATTCGACAGGACAAGGGTTTTTGCAAATGAAAATTAGGTGAAAGCCCTTGACAAATGTCAGACAAAGGCGTATACTAAATTACATAACCAGGTTAGGAATGGAGGAGATAGTTTTGGCAACGAATGAGCAGATCGAATCGGTGCTCCGGAAATTTGAGAAAGCCACCCCAAAGGATTTCTTCAAATGCGTGGACGGCGCACAGCTTGGCATGACGGCTGTCCTGCGGCTTCTGAACGAATCCGATGCGCCGCAAACGGCAGGTGCGATCAGCGATGCGCTCGAAGTCAGTACGGCAAGAGTGGCTGTTTTGCTGCGCAAAATGGTGAGCAAGGGACTTGTCACCAAGGACAGCAGCGTGATGGATGCCCGTGTGACGCTGGTCGAGCTTACCCCACAGGGGAAAGCCATTGCCCAGGCGCACAAGCAGTATGCCTACGAAAAGGTCGGTCGGGTGATCGACGAGATCGGCGAGGAGCAATTGGATGCGTATATTGAGATTTCCGCCAAAATTCAGGAGATCTTCAAATGCGACCATTCACCGCTCTGAGACTGGTTGGGAATGAAGGATTCTGTTTTGCCAAATCTAACCAAGTTAGACAAACGTTAGCAACGAATAAGGAGAATGTGTATGCTCAAACTATTCAAGAATTTTCGCAGGCAGGAGTGTTTTTTGGTGCTGCTGGCGCTTGTGTTCATCGTCACGCAGGTGTGGCTTGACCTGACGATGCCGGAGTATATGGCAGAGATCACCCGGCTTGTACAGACCAGCGGCAGCTCGATGCCGGAAATTATATCCGCCGGCGGTATGATGCTGCTGTGTGCGCTGGGAAGCCTGGTGGCTGCAATGTTCACTGCCGTTTGCTCCTCAAGGATCGCTGCAAACTTCAGCAGCACCCTGCGAGGCAAGCTGTTCGCAAAGGTGGAGTCGTTCTCGATGGAGGAGATCGGACGCTTCTCGACCGCAAGCCTTATCACACGTTCCACAAATGATATCACGCAGGTGCAGATGCTGATCGTCATGGGCTTGCAGATGCTCATCAAAGCCCCGATCACAGCCGTCTGGGCAATCTGCAAGATCTCCGGCAAGCAGTGGCAGTGGTCGCTGTCCACGGCTGCGGCGGTGGTTGTGCTGCTGACCATGGTCGGAATCGCTCTGCTGCTGACATTTCCGTATTTCAAGAAAATGCAGACGCTTACCGACGACCTCAACCGTGTGACCAGAGAAAACCTGACCGGTATCCGGGTGGTGCGTGCGTACAACGCCGATGCCTACCAGATCGAGAAATTTGAAAGTGCAAACGAGGCTCTGACTTCCGCACATCTGTTCACGCAGCGCACGATGGCGTTCATGATGCCGAGCATCCAGCTCATCATGAGCGGCTTGTCGCTTGCCATTTACTGGGTCGGTGCGATTCTCATCAATAACGCCGGAATGCGTGGAAAGATCGAGCTTTTCTCCGATATGATGGTCTATTCGCAGTACGCTATCCAGGTCGTGATGTCGTTCATGATGCTCGTTGCGATCTTCATCATCATGCCCCGTGCATCCGTTTCGGCAAAGCGTATCAACGAGGTGCTCGACACGGCGCCTTCCATCCATGACGGCACGGTGACGCAGGGACATGACGGCGTTTCCGGCGAGATCGAATTCCGGAATGTCTCCTTCCGCTATCCCGATGCGGAGGACGATATCCTGCATGACATCAGCTTTACCGCAAAGAAAGGCGAAACTGTTGCACTCATCGGCTCGACCGGCTGCGGCAAGAGTACCGTTGTGAACCTCATCCCCCGTTTCTACGATGCCACCGAGGGACAGATCCTGGTGGACGGCGTGGATGTGAAGGCGTATGCGCAGAAGTCGCTTCACAATAAAATTGGCTATGTATCGCAGAAAGCAACGCTGTTCACAGGCACAGTCGCATCGAACGTCGGCTACGGTGACAACGGACAGGCTTCTCCTGACAGCGAAGCACTTCACGAAGCCATTGAGACTGCACAGGCAAGCGAATTTGTGGATGCGATGGAGCAGGGGATGGAAAGCTATGTGGCGCAGGGCGGCTCGAATTATTCCGGCGGTCAGAAGCAGCGTCTTTCCATTGCAAGAGCGATCGCCCGAAAGCCGGAGATCTTCATTTTCGACGACTCCTTCTCCGCCCTTGACTACAAGACTGACCGCATCCTGCGCAAGACGCTTGATGAAAAATGCGGCGATGCCACACGCATCATCGTGGCACAGCGCATCGGCACCATCCGCAATGCCGACAAGATCCTTGTGATCGACGACGGCAGGATCGTTGGCATGGGCAAGCATGAGGAATTGATGCAAAATTGCGAAGTCTACCAGCAGATCGCACTGTCGCAGCTTTCAAAGGAGGAACTGGCGTAATGGAACAGAAGGAATATGAATTCGGTCAGGCGACCCGGCAGCGCCCTCGCAGAGGACCGATGGGCATGGGCAGAGGTTCCGGCGAGAAGGCAAAGGATCTGGTCGGCACCTGGAAAAAGCTGTTCGGCTACTGCCGGAAGTATGCGGCGGCATTTGTGATCGCATTATTGTGCGCTGCGCTCGGCACGGTGCTGACGCTTATCGGACCTGATAAATTGTCCGACATGACCGATACCATCACGGATGGCATCGCACCGGATACGGATGCTTTGGAATCCCTGATCGAAGCCATTTCGGAGAACAGTCAGGAGAATATGCAGACGCTCATGGAGCGCATGACGGAGAGCTTTAGCGACCCGACAGCCATGCAGGAAAAGGCAGGGCAGATCATGGCATCGCCCGACATTTCAGATGCGGATAAGCAGAGCTTTATGGATGCGATGCAAAGCATGGCAGCCGACCCGGAATCCGCACAGACGGCACTTCTCAGCCTGCCGGAGAGCGTGCTGGAAATGCTCTTTCCAGAAATTGAGGTCAACGGCGTGACCATAACACCTGCCGACCAGGTGCAGACCATGCAGGTGATGCAGTCGCTTTCCGATGCGGACGAAAGCGACGTGCAGGAAAGCTTGCAGGCACTTCCGGAAAGTGTGCAAAATGCGCTGTATTCCGACGTGGAGGTGGACGGCGTGACCATAACGGCGGACGATCAGCGGGATATGGCAGAGCTGTTTTCTGATTTGGATTTAGACGCCGACAATACCGCCGACGCCGAAGCGGC
This sequence comes from uncultured Ruminococcus sp., assembly GCA_902767115.1. GTDB lineage: Bacteria > Bacillota > Clostridia > Oscillospirales > Ruminococcaceae > UBA3855. The sequence goes on along the minus strand of CACXGK010000008.1, from coordinate 5,383 downwards.
GCTCGATGCGATGGATAAATTGCCGGATTCCGTTTACAGCCTCATCAAGCCGGAAATCAACATGGAGGAAGTGGCAAGGATCGGCATTCTGCTGATCGGACTTTACGCCCTGAGCTATATTTTGTCTGCCGTGCAGGGCTGGATCATGGCGACCATCACGCAGAGAGTTTCCAAGCAGCTTCGCTCCGATATATCAAGGAAGATCAGCCGCCTGCCGATGGCTTTCTACAACCGCACCACGACCGGTGATGTGCTGTCCCGTGTGACGAACGACGTGGATATGATCGGGCAGTCGCTCAACCAGAGCTTTGGCAATCTCATCACGTCCATCATTCTGTTTTTTGGCAGCCTGCTGATGATGCTGCTCACCAACGGCTGGATGACGCTGACTGCTGTTGGTGCGAGCGTACTGGGATTTGTCATCATGTTCGCCATCATGGGCAAGAGCCAGAAGTACTTCTCCCGGCAGCAGCGGCATCTTGGCGAGATCAATGGTCACATCGAGGAGATCTACGCCGGGCACACCGTGGTCAAGGCGTATAACGGCGAGGAAGCGGCGCAAAAGACCTTTGACCGTATGAATGACGATCTGCGTGAAAGCGGCTTCCGGGCGCAGTGCCTTGCCGGCATGATGATGCCGATCATGATGTTCATTGGCAATCTCGGCTATGTGGCAGTCTGCGTGGTCGGTGGTGCGCTGGCGCTGAACGGAAAGATCGGATTTGGCGTGATCGTGGCATTCATGATCTATGTCCGCTATTTCACCCAGCCCCTGCAGCAGATCGCACAGGCGGTGCAGTCGCTGCAATCTGCTGCGGCTGCTGGAGAGCGTGTGTTTGAATTCCTCGAAGCCGAGGAAATGGAGGATGAATCCGGCAAGACCGCTGTCCTCGACAACATCCGTGGCGAGGTGGAATTTGACCATGTGCAGTTCGGCTATGAGGATACCGATACGACCCTCATCCACGATTTCTCTGCGAAGGCAAAGCCCGGACAGAAAATTGCGATCGTGGGTCCCACCGGCGCCGGAAAAACGACGATGGTCAATTTGCTGATGCGCTTCCATGAAATTCAGGGCGGCGAGATCCGCATTGACGGCGTATCCACCAAAGACTTCACCCGTGAAGCTGTGCATTCCGGCTTCTGCATGGTGCTGCAGGATACGTGGATCTTTGAGGGAACGCTGCGTGAGAATCTGGTCTACTGCACGGAAAACGTGAGTGATGAAAAGATTCAGCAGGCTTGCAAGGCAGTCGGGCTTGACCACTTTATCCGCACCCTGCCGGACGGCTATGATACGATGCTTTCCGACCAGCTCAACCTCTCGCAGGGGCAGAAGCAGCAGCTCACCATCGCCAGAGCCATGATTGCCGACAAGCCTATGCTGATCCTCGACGAAGCGACTTCCTCCGTGGATACCCGAACCGAACAGAAAATCCAGACTGCGATGGATCAGCTCATGCAGAACCGCACATCGTTCGTCATTGCCCACCGCCTTTCTACGATTAAGAATGCCGACTTTATCCTCGTGATGAAGAACGGCGACATCATCGAAAGCGGCACGCATGACGAGCTGCTCTCGCAGAACGGCTTCTATGCGGAGCTGTACAACAGCCAGTTTGAACAGGCATCGTGAGGGCATAAGGAGGCACTATGAAATATCAATATATTGCAATTGAACGTGAATACGGCAGCGGCGGTCAGGAGATCGCCGAGCGCCTTGCCAAGCTGTCCGGGATCCCTTGCTTCGGGCGTGAGATCCTGGAACGTGTGGCAAAGCAAATGAATCTGAGTGTCGATCAGATCGAGGACTGCGAGGAGCGTGCGACCGGAAGTGTGTTGTATTCCCTGTATGCCATGTCGCAGATGCAAACCGGAAATGCCGATATGCTGCCATTGGAAGGAAAGGTATTCCTTGCCGAGCAGAATATGATCCGCAAGATGGCATCGCACGGAGCGGCTGTGTTCCTGGGTCACTGTGCAGCGGAGGCTTTGCAGGACAGACCGGGCGTTCTGCGAGTGTTCATCCGGTCGGATGAACAGGATAAAGCGCAGCGCATTACGGATAGCTATGGCATTGCAGAGAAGGATGTCAAAAAAATGATACAGAAATTCGACCGCAAACGTGCCAATTACTACCAGGCAAACACCGGACGGAAGTGGCGTGACACCGAACACTACGATCTCATTCTGGACAGCGGTACGCTTGGAACGGCGCTGTGCGCATCGATCTTACACCACATTCTGAAAGGAGATCAATAAAATGGATAACATGGAACTCATCCGGACCCGGAAAAGCGTCCGCACATTTGACGGCGAGCCCGTGCGTGATGCGGACAGGGAATCGCTTCGTGCCTTCCTGCCGACCATCCGGAACCCCTATGACATCCCGGTGGAATTTGTGCTGCTCGATGCGAAGGAGCACGGTTTGTCCAGCCCTGTTTTGCAGGGAGAAACGCTGTATATCGCCGGAAAAGTCGCCAAGGTGCCGCATTGCGAAGAAGCCTTCGGGTTTGCCTTTGAGGAGCTGGTGCTGTATGCCTGGTCGCTGGGCATCGGTACAACGTGGATCGGCGGCACGATGAAGCGTGAGCTGTTTGAACGGGCAGCCGGTTTGCAGAACGGCGAGATCATGCCGTGCATCAGCCCTCTGGGATATCCGGCAAAGAAGCGTTCGCTGAAGGAGTCTGCCATGCGCACCGGACTGCGAGCCGACAAGCGTCTGGCGGAGAGTGAGCTGTTCTTTGAGAATGACTTTGCAACGCCGCTGCACGAAACGAATACAGCCGTGCAGACCGCCCTCGAAGCCGTTCGGCTTGCACCGTCTGCGGTCAACAAGCAGCCCTGGCGCATTGTGAAATGCGGAGATGCCTATCATTTCTATGAGAAGCGCAGCCTTGCCGCTGCTGCGTGGGATGTGCAGAAGGTCGATCTTGGCATTGCGCTGTGCCACTTCATGAAGCTGGCAGGCGGTACACTTTCCGTCAGCGCCCCCGGCATTGCGGCTGCCAAGGATATGGAGTATATTGCAACCATTACAGTCAGCTAAGAAAAAGCAAGCATGAACGCTCGGTTCATGCTTGCTTTTTGTATCCGGGTATGGTATAATTGTGGTATGATGAATGAAACCCTCAATTCTGACCGAACAACAGGAGGCTATGACCATGAAAGACACCGCACTGACCCCGAAATTCCCCCAGATGCTCCACGGCGGCGACTACAATCCCGAACAGTGGAAGGACTACCCGGAGGTGCTCCGCCGGGATATCGAGCTGATGCGTGAAGCGCACATCAACTGCGTGAGCCTTGGCATTTTCTCGTGGGCTGACCTGGAACCGGAGGAAGGCAAGTTCACCTTCGAGTGGCTTGACGATGTGATCGAAAACCTCTGGCAGGCTGGCATCCGTGTCATCCTTGCGACCCCTTCCGGCGCCCGTCCCCACTGGCTGGCGCAGAAATACGAGGAGGTGCTGCGTGTGGATACCAACGGCGTGCGCCAGCATTTCGGACACCGCCACAACCACTGCTATACCTCGCCCATCTACCGCAAATATATCCGCATCATCGACCAGAAGCTTGCCGAGCGCTATGCATCTCACCCGGCTGTCATCCTCTGGCATATCTCGAATGAGTTTGGCGGTGAGTGCTTCTGTCCGCTGTGTCAGGACGCTTTCCGGACGTTTCTCCAGGAAAAATATGGTACGCTTGACAAGCTCAATCACGACTGGTGGGCGCATTTCTGGTCGCACACCTACACCGACTGGTCGCAGATCGAACCGCCGATGCACATCGGTGAAGGCTCCATCCACGGGCTTTCACTCGACTGGAAGCGCTTTGTGACGAAGCAGACCACGGATTTCATGAAGTGGGAGATCGACACCGTGAAGGCGGTCAACCCGGATATTCCGGTGACTGCCAATTTCATGGAGATCTACGTTTACGGGCTGAATTACTACGAGCTGTCCAAGCCCCTCGATGTCATTTCCTGGGATGCATACCCGGAGTGGCATATCGGCTGGAGCGATACGTATCCGGCGATCGTTGCAAGCATCACCCACGACATGATGCGCTCCCTCAAGCATCGCTCCTTCCTCCTGATGGAGAACACGCCGTCCACCACCAACTGGCGTGGCATTTCCAAGCACAAGAAACCCGGAATGCATGAGCTTTCCCTGGTCAATGCCGTGGCGCACGGGTCTGATTCGTGTCTGTACTTCCAGATCCGGCAGAGCCGTGGAAGCTGTGAAAAGTTCCATTCTGCGGTCATTTCTCATACCGGAACTTCCAATACCCGTGTGTTCCGTGAGGTCACAAAAGCCGGCAGTCTCCTGGAGACCCTGACCCCGGCGGTCTACGGCACCACTTCGCCGGCAAAGGCTGCACTTGTGCATGACGTTGAGAATAAATGGATCCTCGATGTGATCCAGGGTCCCCGGAATGATGGACTTGATTATTTTGGCACCCTGTTCCGCTGCTACCACTACCTCTGGCAGAACGGCATCACGACCGATGTCGTCGATCAGAAGGCGGACTTTTCCGGCTATGACCTGGTGATCTTGCCGATGCAGTATTTGTTCCAGGATGGTGTGCAGTACAAGCTGCGTGTGTTTGTGCAAAACGGCGGTACGCTCGTGACGACCGCCTTTACCGGTGTGGTCGATTCTCACGATCTGTGCTTCCTCGGTGAGGACACACCGGAAAAGCTTTCCGATGTCCTGGGATTCTGGGTCGAGGAGGTCGATGCGCTCTATGACGGCGAGAAAAACAGCATGGTCTGGGACGGCAAGTCCTACGATCTCACGGAGCTCTGCGAGGTGCTGCATCTGACATCGGCGCAGGCAGAGGCGACCTACACGAGCGACTACTACCAGGGGATGCCAGTCGTGACCTGCAATGCCTTTGGCAAGGGCAAGGCATACCATGTTGCCGCAGGCGCACCGCAGGAGTTCTACGATGCATTTCTTGCAAGAATCACCGATGGTATGGAACGTGCGATGGATACCGCTGTTCCGGACGGTGTGAGCCTGAGCTGGCGTGAGGATGCACAGGGGAAGAAGCTGATCTTCGTGCAGAATTTCGCAAACGGTGAGCGCAGCCTGACACTCGATCAGACGTACACCGATCTGCTCACAGGCGAAGCGGTTTCCGGGGATATCTGCCTCGGCGCATTCGGATATCGCATCCTGCAAGCCTAAAAAATACCAGCCGGTCTGTTTCATGCAGACCGGCGCAGCTTGTCAATAAAGTCTATTTTGCCGCCTACAGGCGGCAGGAAAAGCATTTCAAGGTGAAAGAAGGGTACTCGTAAAGAAGTTTTTATGATTTGAAGATAAGGTTGCGTAACCTGAGCGGTTACGCAGCCTTTCTCTTTTTGTCGTACTTC
>CACXGK010000007.1 GCA_902767115.1 uncultured Ruminococcus sp. | reverse complement strand
TTTTTCAGGGGTGAATTTCAAAAACAGTCCAGTGGACTGTTTTTGGAAGAGGGGCACTTTTTTGCAAAAAAGTGCCCCTTCTTTCGCTTTGCAATGCTTTTCCTGCCGCCTGTAGGCGGCAAAATGAACTTTATCGACAAGCTGACGCCTGCTTCCCGTATGGAAAGCAGGCGTGATTCACTTTTCGAGCAGTTCGGGACGCTTCTCCCGTGTAACACGCAAGGACTCCTCCTTGCGCCACTTGGCGATATTCATGTGATGCCCCGACATCAGCACCTCCGGCACCGCCATTCCCTCCCAGACTTCGGGGCGGGTATACTGGGGATATTCGAGCAGTCCGGAGAAATGGCTCTCCTCCTCAAATGCGATCGCCGCCGGCAGCACGCCGCCGCACATCCGGGCGATGGCATCCGTGAGCACCAGTGCCGGGAGCTCACCGCCGGTGAGGACGTAATCTCCGATGGAGACCTCCTCGTCCACGATCTTGTCGAGCACACGCTGATCGACGCCCTCGTAGTGACCACAGAGCATAAAAATCGTGTTCTCATGGGACAATTCCACAGCTCTCTGCTGGGTCAGGGTCTTGCCCTGAGGGGAGAGATAGATGGTATGCGGACGCTCTCCAAGCTGTTCACAGACCGCCTGCCAGCAGCGGTAGATGGGCTCTGCCTGCATGACCATGCCCATGCCGCCGCCAAAGGGCTTATCATCGACCCGGCGGTGCTTATCGAGCGTATAGTCCCGGATATTATGGCAATGCACCTCGATCGCCCCGGATTTCCGGGCACGTCCGATGATGCTTTCCGAGAGGTACGCCTCACACATCTCCGGAAACAGCGTTGCGATCTCAATCCGCATCGAACAGTCCCTCCAGAGGGCGGATGGTCATGGTACCGGCTTCGATATTGGTTTCGAGCACGACGTCGGGGATCGCCGGCACGAGGTATTCCCGCTTTGCAGCGGCATCCCACACGCTGTACACGTCATTGGCGCCGGTCTGCATGACATCCCGGATCTTGCCCCAGACCCTGCCGGTGTCGGCGTCATGCACCTCCAGCCCGATCAGATCCTGCACGAAATAGCACCCGTCCTCAAGTTCCACCTCGTCACGATCCATATACAGCACAGTTCCCCGGAGCTTCTCCGCCTGATCCCGTGTTGTCACGCCTTCGAGCTGCAAAATGACCATATTCTGCTGTATTCTGGCTCTCCTGACCTTGACTGCATTTCTGCCGTCCCGGTCGGTATACAGCACATCAAAGGAACACAAAAACGCCGCATCGTCACACCAGGGGTACACCTTGACTTCCCCGGCAAGACCATGGACGTTTGTGATTTTGCCTATTTCCAAAAAGCGTTTCTGTCCCATCAGCCGATCTCCACGGCAATGCTGTCAAGACCGCTTCTGGCAGCACCGGAACGCATAATGGTACGGATCGCCTTGGCAATTCTGCCCTGCTTGCCGATAACTCTGCCCATGTCGTCCTCTGCAACGTGCAGATGGAACACAACAACGCCTTCCTCGTTCGGCTCATCCTGGGTGATCTCAATGGCAGTCTTGTCGTCTACGAGACCTGCCACGATCGCATATAATAATTCCTTCATGGATCTTCCTCCGAATCATTGCGATGACAAGAAGGGAAGGAGAGCAAGTCAGCCCTTTCTTTCCCCTCCGGATCTCGCAGCATCTGGCATCGGGAGAATTACTTCTCGATGATGCCCTCCTTCTTCAGGATGGTCTTTACGGTATCGGTCGGCTGTGCGCCCTTTGCGAGCCAAGCCTTTGCCTTCTCAGCGTCAAGGTTGACAACGGACGGCTCCTTGGTCGGATCGAAGTAACCGATCTCCTCGATGAAGCGACCGTCTCTCGGATAACGAGAATCTGCAACAACTACACGATAGAACGGAGCCTTCTTCGCACCCATTCTTCTCAGTCTGATCTTTACTGCCATTTTGTTTCACCTCCGTGATTTCTAAAAAAAGTTATATATCCAGCGGGGAACCGCAAGATAACGTGAATTTCTGTGCCTTACTTCTTCGGCATACCCGGCAGATGGTTCATATCCATGCCGGCGAAGGCACGTTTTGCCTGACGCATCATAGCCTTGCTCTTTTTGCCGCCCTTGCCGCCGAACTTCTTCATCATCTTCTGCATCTGTTCGTACTGCTTGAGCAGGCGGTTGACGTCCTCCACCTTATTGCCGCTGCCGGCTGCGATTCTGCGCTTCCGGGAGGGGTTGATGATGGACGGCTTTGCACGCTCGGCAGGTGTCATCGAAGTGATGAGTGCCTCAAGGCGGTTGAACTGGTTATCATCGAGCTGTTCGTCCGGGATCTTATCACCGCCGGGAAGCATGGATACGATGGATTTGAGCGAACCCATTTTCCGGATCTGTCTGAGCTGGTCAAGCAGATCGTTCATATCAAAGCCGCCCTCCTCGGTGATCTTCCGGGTGAGCTTTTCGGCTTCCTTATGGTCGATGACGGTTTCCGCACGCTCGATGAGGGTGAGCACATCGCCCATACCGAGGATACGGGACGCCATACGGGAAGGGTGGAATTTTTCAAAATCGTCCAGCTTTTCGCCCATACCAACGTATTTGATGGGCTTACCGGTCACAGCGAGGACGGACAGTGCCGCACCGCCTCTGGTATCAGAATCAAGCTTGGACATGAGCACGCTGTCGATGCCGAGTGCATCATCGAACGCCTTTGCGACGTTGACAGCATCCTGACCGGTCATGGCGTCAACCACGAGCATGATCTCATCGGGTTCGGTGGCTGCCTTGATATTTTGCAGTTCCTCCATGAGCTCTGTGTCGATGTGCAGACGTCCTGCGGTATCGAGGAGCACGTAATCATGGCCGTAGTCCTTCGCATAGCGAACAGCCTGCTTGGCGATGATGACAGGGTCGATCTGCCCCATCTCAAACACCTTGACGCCAGCCTTTTCGCCGACGACCTGCAACTGCTGGATCGCTGCCGGACGGTAGATATCACACGCTGCGAGCATCGGGCGGTGACCCTCAGCCTTTAGCATTTTGGCAAGCTTTGCGGAATGGGTGGTCTTACCGGAGCCCTGCAAGCCGCACATCATGATGATCGTGGGAGGCTTGGACGACAGTGCCAGACGGGCGTTGTCGTTGCCCATGAGGGCGATGAGCTCCTCATTGACGATCTTGATGACCTGCTGTGCCGGGGTCAGGCTGGTCAGCACTTCCTCGCCGACAGCCTTCTCTGTCACCTTGCCGACAAAATCCTTGACGACCTTATAGCTGACATCGGCTTCGAGCAGTGCCAGGCGCACCTCACGCATGGCCTCCTTGACATCGCTCTCGGTCAGTCTGCCGTGAGATTTGAGCTTTTTGAAGACGTTATTGAGCTTTTCGGAAAGTCCCTCAAATGCCATGGAATGCCACCTCTTTTTGGATTTCTATAGTAACAGGAGCCCCTGTTCGGTCAGCTCCGTGATCTTCACCGGATCCGGCTGTTCCTTGGAACACTGCAAACGGATCGCCTCCAGGCAGCGCCGCATAGCGCCGATCCTTGCCGCCATGCCAAGCTTCTGCTCGGTATCGAGCAGAAACGCCTCAGAATGGCGCAGGCTGTCACGAACCGCCTGTCTTGTGATGCTGCGCATTTCTGCGATCTCGGACAGGGACAGATCCTCGTTATAGTACAGCTCTGCGAGATCTCTCTGACGCTCGGTCAGGAGCTCGCCGTAGCAGTCGAGCAGCAGGACAAGCTGTAGGTTCTTTGCCACGCCGACCACTCCTCTGTAAAGTACTTTTGCTTTTCACAAACCTTATTTAGTATACCACATCCCAGGTGGAAAGTCAAGAAGCTTTACATACTTTTTCATTTTCGGCATTTCGCACAAAAATTTCGCCCTCCGGCTGCACTCCAGAGGGCGAATTTATCGTATGAGAGGAAGATGATTTGCGAATTAGAGTCCCCAGATATCTCTTGCGTAGTCACGAACAGCACGGTCTGCGGAGAAAATGCCTGCGCCTGCGGTGTTCATGAGGGACATCTTTGCCCAGCGATTCTTGTCGTTGTAGCACTCAGTGCTGAACTTCTGCGCACGTCTGTAGTCCTCGAAGTCTGCCAGAACCATATACGGATCACGATCCTTCAGGGAGCTTGCAACCTCACCGAACTGGCAGCCGTTGATGCCGTGGTACATACGGTTCACGCAGTCACGGATCACCTGGTTCTCGTTGTAGAGCTTCTCAGGGTTGTAGTTCGGCTTTGCAGCGTTGACCTCATCGGTCTTCATACCGAAGATGATGATGTTGTCGTCGCCGACAGCGTCCTTGATCTCGATATTTGCGCCGTCGAGGGTACCGAGGGTCACAGCGCCGTTGAGCATGAGCTTCATGTTACCGGTACCGGAAGCCTCTGTACCTGCAAGAGAGATCTGCTCAGAGATATCCGCAGCCGGCATCAGCAGCTCGGAGAGGGTAACGCTGTAGTTCTCGATGAAGTGAACAGCGAGCTTCTCGGAGATCTTCGGGTTCTTGCGGATCTCCTCACCGATTGCCCAGATCATCTTGATGATCTGCTTTGCGAGGTAGTAGCCCGGTGCTGCCTTTGCAGCGAAGATATAGGTCTTGGGAGTGAAATCAGCATCCGGATGCTCCAGCAGATAGTTATAATCTGCGAGAATGTTCATCACATTCAGGTGCTGGCGCTTGTACTCATGCAGACGCTTTACCTGTACATCGAAGATGCTGTCCGTATTGAGGTCGATCCTGGAGGTATGGTGAACATACTTTGCAAAGCGCTCCTTGTTTGCCTTCTTGACAGCCATGACACGTTCGAGGGTATCCTTGTCATTTGCAAATACCGAGAACTTGGACAGCTCGGATGCATCCTTCAGGAAGCCGGTGCCGATCTTGTCGGTCAGCAGCTCTGTCAGACCCGGATTGGACTGATACAGCCATCTGCGGTATGCGATACCGTTGGTGACATTCTTGAACTTGTGCGGGGTATCCTTTGCCTCATCCGCAAAGACATCGGTCTTGATGATCTCGGAATGGAGCTTGGAAACGCCGTTGACGCTGTGAGATGCAGCGACGCACAGGGTTGCCATATGCACCTGATTATCCTTGATGATGGACATTCTGGTGGTCTTGGCAGAATCGCCGCCGTTGCGTGCCATCAGACCTGCGCAGTAGCGGTTGTTGATCTCTACGATGATGGAGAACACTCTCGGAATGATGTGCTTCATCATGTTGACATCCCACTTCTCCAGTGCCTCAGCCATAACAGTGTGGTTGGTGTAAGCGAAGGTATTGGTCACGATGTGCCAAGCCTTCTCCCAGCCGTAGCCGCAGTCATCGAGCAGGATGCGCATCAGCTCCGGGATGGCAAGGGTCGGGTGGGTATCATTGATATGAATTGCCACCTTCTCATGGAGGTTATCGAGGGTACCGTACACGTTCATGTGGGTGTTGACGATATCGCCGACAGCGGCAGCGCACAGGAAATACTGCTGGCGCAGACGCAGGGACTTGCCCTCCAGGTGGTTATCGTTCGGGTAAAGGATCTTGGAGATCGCATTAGCCATGGAGTTCTGACCAAGTGCCTTGGCGTAATCGCCCTGGTTGAACATCTCCATATTGAAGGACGGTGCCTTTGCAGACCAGAGTCTGAGCACAGACACGCCGGGGGAATCATAGCCGGAAACATACATATCCACCGGAGTTGCCATAACGGTGTTGTAGTTGACATGAGAAATATGGTGGTACTGATTATCCCAGTATTCCTTCATTTCGCCCTCGAAGTGGACCTCGATCGCCTTCTCCGGCTTAGGATCGAGCCATACAGAGCCGCCGGGGAGCCAGTTGTCGGGAAGCTCGGTCTGCCAGCCGTCCTCCAGCTTCTGCTTGAAGATACCGTACTCATAGCAGATGGAGTGACCCATTGCCGGCATACCGGTGGTAGCCATGCCATCGAGATAGCAGGCAGCCAGTCTGCCAAGACCGCCGTTGCCCAGACCTGCGTCCGGCTCGCACTCATAGATCATGTCGATATTGATATCGAATTCGTCCAGCATTTCCTTGACCTGATCTACCATTTCCAGGTTGTACAGGGAAGTCTTGAGGGAGCGTCCCATCAGGAACTCCATCGACAGGTAGTACACCTGCTTCTTGCCTGCGGAATGCGCTGCGTTGATGAACTTGCGGCGCTTCTTCTTCAGGTGCTCCACAACAAGGGAGGACAGGATCTCATACACCTGCTGGTCGGACGCCTCGTCCGGAGATACGTTGAACTTGGTCTGCAATCTCTCGGTGAAAGCCTCCTTGAATTTCTTGAACTCATTGTTTGCCATTGCTGCCATAACTCTGATTTCGTCCCACGAACCGGATGCACTGTCTGCATCTGCCGGGACTTTCTCCTTTCTCACAATCATAGTTGGTGATGGATCCTATACCACAGAGGTGCAGGATCCTACCATTACAGTATAACCGATTTTTGTCATTCTGGCAATTGACGTTTTCGACAAATATTCGATGTGGGTTCATTACACAATGTATAGCAAACAACATGGAATAGGCAAAATCCGTTAAATCCATACTGGTTTATACATCACGTATTGACTTTCGGTCAGTCTGACACCAGTTAAGTTAAATCATATAACAAAACAAACGAGTTCCATCGTCAATTCTGTCAATTTTGCGAAAACAGAAAAGCGGCGCATCGCCTGCGCCGCTTTTCTGTGCTTATTTCGCATCTTTTTGCAGATATTCCGTCAATTTTTCATGCATCGGGAGATAGTCACGCTTGACCTTGATGATCTTGCCGTCGGGGTCAAGGAAACAGTGCGTGGAGGTACCGGTGCAGCAAAGCTCGCCGGTCTCCTTGTTGCGCACCTCGTAGGAAAAGCCATAGCGCAGCCCGTTGTACAGATTCAGGCGTGTCTCGATCCCGACCGTGTCCCCGAAGCGCACCATCTGGAGGTATTTCGCATCCACCGTCAGCACCGGGCAGACAATGCCGGTGGCTTCCTGATCGGCAAAGCGCATCCCGACCGCATCGAGGTAGGCAATCCGTGCCTCCTCGAACCAGCGGATATAATTGGAATGATGCACGATCTTCATCTGGTCTGTCTCATAATAATGTGGTGTTCTCTCGTAAACGATCATGCGTCAGTTCCCTCCTGTGCAGGGATTTCGCCCTTCTTCTTTTTGAATACGACAAGCTTCGAGAAGAAGTAGTTTGCAAGGGTAACGACCACCTGTGCAGTGAACTTGAAGATCCAGTACATGAGGTGATTGTCCACAGTCTCGCCGTCGGAGGAATAGAAGTGCGCACCGATATTCATGATGACCATTTCCATGAAAAGCGACGCAATACGGGCAGAAACGAATGTCCACAGCTCATACCAGAACTGCTTGCCGGACTGCGTGACGCTCTTGAATACGTACTTCTTGTTGACGTAGAACGCAAAGATGACTGCGACCGTCCACGCAATTGCTGTTGCGATGGTGGTCTTGACGGCGGCAGCATCCCATGTCAGGACATTCGGGATGGTCAGCCCCTTGATGGGCAGAGGGTTGAGGAGTGCCTGTGCGACGCCCTGCACGATGAGGTTCAGGATGGTCGTCAGCACGCCGTAATACACATAAATGATGAGCTCCTCGAACTTGTCATAGAGCTTTCTCAAAGGCTTGGGGAGCAGCTTTACAAAAAACTGCAAGATCTTATCAAACATAAACTATCCTTTCAGGAATCCAATCATGGGGTCAAGGGGATCACATCCCCTTGCGGGGTCGAGGGGCAGCGTCCCTCCACGCTTATCTATTCGACCTTTGACCGCCTCTGGCGGTCATTGGGAGAATCCTGCCAGCGGGGGCTCCCCCGCCGCCTTACATGAGTTCGCAGATGAGCTCGCTGAACTCTGCCGGGTTCTCGATGGGCATACCTTCGAGCAGAAGTGCCTGATTGTACAGGAGCTTGGCATATTTTGCGACCTTGTCGGTGCCGGCAAGGGATGTCAGGCGTGCAAAGACCGGATGCTCCGGGTTGACCTCCAGCACGAGCTTTGCCTGTACCTTCTTGTCGGTCGGCATGGCGTTGAGCACCTTCTCCATTTCGAGCGTGAGGTCGCCCTCACTGGTCAGGCAGACCGGATGCGACTTCAGGCGGTTCGACAGGGTGACACGCTCTACCTTGCCGTCGAGTGCGGACTTCATTTCTTCGAGCAGATCCTTGCTCTCGGTCTGCTTTTCTTCGAGTGCCTTCTTCTCCTCCTCGGTGGAAAGATCGAGGTCATTCTCGGTGACAGACTTGAACACCTTTTCCTTATAAGAGATCATCTGCTTGGCAGCAAATTCATCCACCGGTGCGGTGAAGTACAGGATCTCATAGCCCTTGGCAAGGACTGCCTCTGCCTGCGGAAGAGCTGCGATGGCTTCCGGAGTGGCACCGGATGCATAGTAGATCTCCTTCTGCTCCTCCGGCATATTGTCCACATATTCCTGGAGCGTGATCGGCTTGTCCCCACGGGAGGAACGGAACAGCAGAAGATCCTGGAGATCCTCCTTGTGCATACCGTAATCGGAGTACACGCCGTATTTGAGCTGGGTGCCAAAAGCATCAAAGAACTTCTCATACTTGTCACGGTCAGACTTGATCATACGGGCAAGCTCGTTCTTGATGGTCTTTTCGATGGACTTGGCAATGAGCTTGAGCTGGCGGTCATGCTGGAGCATCTCACGGGAGATGTTCAGGGACAGATCCTCGGAATCCACCAGCCCCCTTACAAAGCTGTAGTAATCCGGCAGCAGGTCACCGCACTTCTCCATGATCATGACGCCGTTGGAATAGAGCTGCAAGCCCTTCTCATACTCACGGGTGTAGTAATCAAACGGTGCCTTGGACGGGATATAGAGCAGGGCATCATAGGTCACAGCGCCCTCGTTGTGAACGTGCTTGTACGCCATCGGCGGCATATAATCCACAAACTTCTCCTGATAGAAGGTGTTGTAATCATCCTCGGTCAGCTCGGTCTTGTTCTTTCTCCACAGCGGTACCATACTGTTGAGTGTATCGAGGGTAACCTCCTCCTCGTACTCATTTTCGGTGCCGTCCTTGAGCTTGCGGTGGGTGACCTCCATCTGGATGGGGAAGCGGATATAGTCAGAATAGCGCTTCACAAGCCCCTGGATGCGGTACGGTTCGAGGAATTCGCTGTAGCCTTCCTCCTCGCCGTCGTCCATGAGTTCGAGCACGATCTTTGTGCCGTGAGCGTCCATCTGGGTCTCCTCGATGGTGTAGCCCTCCACACCCTCGGACTGCCACATAAATGCCTTGTCTGCGCCGAATGCCTTCGAGTACACCGTCACACGCTTGGCAACCATGAAGGCAGAATAGAAGCCGACGCCAAACTGTCCGATGATCTGCTGGTCGCCTTCGAGCTGGTTGTTGGTCTTGAATGCCAGAGAACCGGAGCTTGCGATGGTACCGAGGTTCTTTTCGAGCTCCTCCTCGGTCATGCCGATGCCGTTGTCGGTGATGGTGATGGTTCTGGCGGTCTTGTCCAGATCAATGCGGATCGAGAAGTCGTCCTTGCTCATGCCTACGGAATCGTCCGTCAGGGAACGGAAGTACAGCTTGTCGATCGCATCCGATGCATTGGAGATCAGCTCACGCAGGAAGATCTCCTTATGCGTGTAGATCGAGTGGATCATCATGTCGAGCAGCTTTTTGGATTCTGCCTGAAATGCCTTTGTTTCCATACTAACATCCTCTTTCTTTAGAAATAATTAGCACTCAAACAATCAGAGTGCTAATTTCTATATACCATTATACATCATTCAAAAGCATTTGTCAAGACCATTCCAGATCTCCTGTCAGCCAGTCCTCGTAATTCGCAGCATCCTCGTCCACACCAGGCGCTTCCTCGTCCTCATCAGGCATTTCCTCGTCCTCTGCCGGTTCAAATGCACCGCTGGAGTCAAGCTCCTGATACGCATCGTCATACAGCTTTTCGTACATCGGGACATCGAATTCCTGGTCAAGATCAAAGGTCATGCCGGAATAGCTGTTTGCCTCACCGACTTCGGAGGTATTCGGATACGTGCCGATCTCCTCCTCACCGATCTCCCAGACAGCGACATAGGTGCAGGTGTAATCCTCCACGACCGCAAAATACGACAGCTCCTCGCCATCCGATGTCGTCGGGGCATATCTGTCCAGAATGTCCTCGTAAATGTCCTTGTCAAACGGCACATTGACATCCTTGTAGTCCATGCTGGTGATGATGTAGGTGCCGCCGCACTCGATGCCCTGCGAATCCAGCTCGGCGATCGTTGCCGAAATGGCGTTGAAATAGCTGTGTGCATCGGAATTGGCGGAAGCGGTCTTTGACTTCTTGACATAGCCGATGGTCGCCGGCACCAGGATCGCCGCCAGAACAGCGCAAACGATCAGCAGCACAAACCCGATGATGCCTGCGATCAGGCACCCGACAGCAAAGCCGGATTTCTTTTTCTGCTGCTGTGCGCCCTGCTGGTACAATGCCCGGTAGGGGTCGCCGTTCGGGTTCTGCATTGCCTGCTGGGGGTTCGGGAAGGGCTGCACGGGTGTTCCCTGGGGCATTGCGGCATTGTTCATGTAGGGTGAAGCGTTCTGTGCAGTACACTGGCAGATCTCGCCGTCAGCAAGCTGTCTGCCGCATTTCGGACAAATGGACATATTGTCTCCTCCTTTGTGTTTGATTGCATTTGAAAACGTTTTCGTATCGGATATCTCTATTTTACAGCATAAACGCCCGGATGTCAAGCAATTTTCCGGCTTTGGCGTGATGGGGCGTACTTTCCACACCTTTATAAATACTGTGGAAAACGAGGTGTGAGATTTCATTCTGTAAGTTTTGACTGTTATTAGTTTATTCATATTTTTTGTGAAAAGTGCTGTAAATTTGGGAGGAATTTTTTATCAAAAAAAGATAGCATTTTTTCGGAATGTATGGTATAATAGTATTAACTCCGGACAAGGGGTCATTCTACCCTCTACAGGGTAATTTCCCAGCCTCCGGAAAAAAGAAATTGGAGGTAAAGACCAATGAGCAAGAAATACGTTTATCAGTTCACTGAGGGTAACGCAACCATGCGTGAGCTCCTCGGCGGCAAGGGCGCAAACCTCGCTGAGATGACCAATATGGGTCTCCCGGTTCCGCAGGGTTTCACCATCACCACTGAGGCTTGCACACAGTATTACGAGGATGGCGGTATCAGCGATGAGATCATGGCTGAGATCGAGGCGAACATCACCAAGATGGAAGAGCGTGTCGGCAAGAAGTTTGGCGACAAGACCAATCCGCTGCTGGTTTCCGTTCGTTCCGGTGCAAGAGCATCTATGCCGGGTATGATGGATACCATCCTGAACCTGGGTCTGAATGAGGACGTTGTAGAGTATATCGCTGAGAAGTCCAACAACCCGAGATGGGCATGGGACTGCTACAGAAGATTTATCCAGATGTATTCCGACGTTGTTATGGAAGTCGGCAAGAAGTATTTCGAAGAGCTCATCGACAAGATGAAGGCTGAAAGAGGAGTTAAGCAGGACGT
>CACXGK010000006.1 GCA_902767115.1 uncultured Ruminococcus sp. | reverse complement strand
TGCCAAAGCCACTATGTGGCTTTGGCGGCTGCTGCGCAGCCTGCAAAGCACAACGTGTTGTGCTTTGCAATAGAGGGCAGTATATAATAAAACTTGGTTTTTGCACAGCAAAATCCAATGATGAAACAGGAGGATGATAACATTGATGAATCAGAATCGACCCTTGCGCCGCAGAGTTTGCGCCGGGGTTCTGGCAATTGTACTTTGCGCAGGAACACTCCCGATGAACGGCATCCGGAATGCGCAGTATTCCGTTGCTTCTGTGACGGCATTTGCGGCGGATGCAGGAGAGGCGCTTGCTGTCAGCGACAGCGTTTCCCTCAAATGCATTGCGGAGAATACCTATGCGATCTCCACAGCGGATGAGCTTGCCGCACTGCGGGATGCGGTCAATTCGACCGGAACATACGGACAGGCGCTTGGCAACTGCATCGGCATGACCTTCCAGCTCCAGAAGGACATTGACCTGTCCGCTTACTGCGACGAGAAATCCGGCAAGTGCTGGATCCCGATCGGCGGCGCAGGCAACGGCGGTTTCCGTGGCGTGTTCGACGGCAACGGTCACACCATCAAGCATCTGTACATCAAACGTGACTACCAGAATTCCATTGACGGTGCGGGTCTGTTCACCAATCTGACCGAAGCACTCATCGAGAATCTGACCGTCGAGGGAAAGATCGAATTTACAAAGGATATGGCGAATTCCCACGCAGCCGGCGGTATCTGCGGCGTTGCAACGCTCTCCCGTTTCTATAACTGCGTGAACAAGGTCACCATCCACTGCCCCGATCAGGGAAATGTCGGCGGTATTGTCGGTACGCTCAAGGGCGATCGCCTGGAAACCGTACTCGATCACTGCACGAACCTCGCCGACATCGACACGGACAGTGACGGACCTTATATTGGTCAGACCATCGGCGGCATCGCAGGCTCCGTCATCGGCTGCATTGCAGACTGCACGAATGAGGGCAATGTCACCGGCAGAGGAATTGTCGGCGGTATTGTCGGCGCACCCTGGAATGACGGAGGGATCCCCAGCATCAAGGGCTGCCATAATTCTGGCAAGATCACTGCCACGGAACGCACGCTTGCAGGCGGTATCGCCGCAGATGTGACCTACTGCCTGATCGAGGACTGCCATAATACCGGTGATATCCAGTCTGCTGTTTCCTTTGGCGGCGGCATTGCCGCAAAGCTTACGGGCGGTCTGAACGGCTGCACGAACACCGGCGCCGTCGCTGCATACGGTCATGTCGGCGGCATCGTTGGTGATTTCACACAGGGTGAGGACATGAGCGTCAAGGACTGCACGAACAGCGGTGATGTCACTTGCACCGACAAAGAATCGGTTTCCGGCGTCGCTTACTGCGGCGGTATCCTTGGCACCTCTTGTGATGTGACGATCACAGGCGCCGTCAATACGGGAAAGATCACCGCTTATCAGCAGTATAGCGGCGGCATTGCCGGTGCGGCTGACGTTGTTTCCATGACAGATTGCCATAACGAGGGCGAGGTCAGCAGCACGAGAAAGAATGCTGGCGGTATGTGCGGTATTCTCAAATCCGGTACGATCACAAGCTGCTCCAATATAGCTCCCATCACCGGTGAGTATACGATCGGCGGTCTGGTCGGTGAAAGCACGGAGTCAAACAGCCTTACCATCACTGACAGCTACAATACCGGTGCGATCACCGCCACGATCGCAGCAGGAAGCGCCCAGAGCTATGCCGGCGGTCTGGCAGGCAATGTAAAGTATGGTACGATGCAGAACTGCAGCAATTCCGGCGATGTCAAGTCTGCCGGCGGTCTGGTTGGCGGTATCGCCGGAATGATCGAGGGCGGTCTGGACGGCTGCGTGAACTCCGGTACAGTCACCGCATACAATGCGGTCGGCGGTATCGCTGGTTCTTTCGTGCAGGGAAAGGACATGAGTGTCAAGGACTGCACCAATAACGGCGATATCACGGCTGAATCTCATCTCGACAATCTCATGGCCCCGGCACGCTGCGGCGGTATCATCGGTGTCAGCGACGAACTCACGATGACTGGCTCGGTCAATACGGGAAAAATTACAGCATACAGCCTTTTCAGCGGCGGTCTTTGCGGTATTCTGACAAAAGCGTCTTCCCTGACAGACTGCCAGAACGAGGGCGAGGTCAGCAGCACGGCAGAGGATACCGGCGGCATTTGCGGCAGATTCTATGCAGGCACGATCACAGACTGCTCCAACAGCGCTCCCGTCACCGGTAAATTCTGTGTTGGCGGTCTGATCGGCGACAACCATAGCATCACCATCACCGACAGCTACAATACCGGCGATATCACCTCGACCGGAACGAACGGTTACGATAACGAAAGCTTTGCCGGCGGTCTGGCAGGCTACGCAGGCAGCGGCAAGATCCAGAGCAGCTACAATTCCGGCGTGGTAAAGGCAGTCGGCAAGTGCGCCGGCGGCATTGCGGGCGAGAGCGAATGCTATTTCCAGGATGTTCTCAACAACTGCGCTGTCACCAGTGATGCAGACTGTGTCGGCGGTATCGCAGGCTATTACTGTAACAAGGATAACGATTCCCAAAAGCTCATTGACGAGAAGACGGGCAATCTCCAGAGCTGCCGCAATCTGGGCGATATTTCCGGCGCAAATTCGGTCGGCGGTCTTTTCGGCAAGCTCGATTACGGAACGGATTACCTGTATGACAGCTTCAATACCGGAAACGTTACCGGAACCGATGAGCAGGTCGGCGGACTTGTCGGGACGGCACAGAAGGTTGTCTTCAGCCGGGATTACAATGCGGGCAATGTGATCGCTGCCGATCTTGCAGCAGGTCTGGTCGCCAAGGCGGAACAGTCCACGGCGGCGGACTGCTATGTTTACGGCGATATCACGTCCGATTCCGGGAACGCATATATTATGACGCCTGCGGCGGAGAACTATCAGAACTGCTGGTGTGACAGCACCTTCTACACGGCAAGCAAAACCGACATCCCGGAGGTGGAGGGCGTGACAGCGATGCCACGTACAGCCTTCGAGTCCGGTGAGGTTTGCTGGAGAATGAACCAGGCAGATGCGTTCGAGGACGATATCTGGTTCCAGACGCTCGGCGGCAAAACACCCGACAAGTTCCCGGTATTTGCAGGGGAGACACCGGAGGTGTTCCAGGTGATCTTCCAGTATGACCAGACATACTTCAAGGGGCAGAAGGACACCTATCAGTACACCAACGAGCGCATTGACCCAGCATGGTCTGCGGTCAAGGCGGAAAAATACTGGCATCTGCTCTTTGACGGAAAGCTCGCCCCCACAGAGGAAGCACTCACGGAGGATACGACCGTCACCATCTCCGAGGAGCCGAATCCCATGAAGCTCCAGGCGGAGGAAATGTAATATAGCTTGCTTCAAAAGTCAAGTCGGCTATCAACGCACAAAGCCCCTGCGGGGCAGGGGCTTTGCTGTGGAGCAATCACACATAATCCTCAATTCTGGCATCCGCCTGACCTGCGCCGACAGCGGCGGCGTATTGCAGGACAGCGGTGGCATCTGTTGCGTTGATGACACCGTCGCCATTGACATCGGCTGCCATGGACTGCATATTGGTCAGTGTGGAATTTTCACCGGAGCCGACCATTGCAGCTTCAATCAGAATATTGGCGGCATCGGATGCATCCACATTTGTACTGCTGTCAGCATCACCGTGGAGCAATTCAAAAGCAGAGGGGATCATGAGATTGATGTAGGTATAATCAGAGTAGATCTTCCCGTTCTCACTCTCCTTTACAGCACGAATGCGATAATAGTAGACCTGATCCTTCTGAAAACCTTCGAGCCATCTTCTTTCTGTGTTAGGCTGTATAGCGGGTTCTGTATCATTCCGGATACATTGCTCGAATGCCGGATCCGTTGCCGTATCAATTTCATAGGAATCCGCATCCGAAACGGCACTCCAGCTTATCAGATACTTGTTGTCATTGATGAGTCTGGGGGCAAGCATCACCGGCGCAGCAAGCTCGACAGTTTCCGTCTCTGCCGGGGCGGTGATATGCGTTGTGGCATACTCGGAATATTCCCTGCCGTTTTCGGTTTCCACAAAGGAACGGATCCGGAAATAATAGGTCGTGCCGGGTGTGTTGTTGCTGTAACGCACGCCTGTATAATCTAATGACTCATCAAAAGACTTTGCATCTGCAAACGTCGGATCTGTGGAATTCTGGCACTCATATCCTGTGATGCCATCCAGACGATTCCACTTGAAGATCAGAACAGGCTTCTCCTCATAGATGGTTGGATAGCAGGAAAGGCAGGGCGCAAGGAGCTTCTGCGGACGAGCCGAAGGCTGCTCAGTGGAGGGTTCGGTCTGCTCAGTGGAGGGTTCGGTCTGCTCGGTGGAGGGTTCGGTCTGCTCGGTGGAGGGTTCGGTTTGCTCAGTCGGGGGTTCCGTCTGTTCAGTTGGCGCAGGCTCCGGCGGAATGGTGCCGGCGGTCACGTAACTCCAGTGGGTGTACTGCGTGCTTTCGGAAGACGGGTCGCCCGTTCTGCCACGCACACGTATGTAGTAGGGCGTGGAGAGGTCGAGACTTTCAAAATAAATGCTGTTTACACTGGAGTACATACTGCTGTTGTTGTAGCTGCCGACCTCATAGCAGTCTGTGAAATCCCTGTCGGCGGCGATCGCATATTCCCATGATGCATAGGTCGTATCCTTGTTCCAGGTGATCTTGACGCTGTCATCCTCGATGCTGCTGCTGAGCTGCGGCGCATCCAGTGTGCCGGGGGCTTCTGCCGGCAGCGCAAAGGTGTCGGTGTGGATCTCAGCAAGGTCTTCGGCAACTGGCATTGCTGCATAGTCCAGGTAGATCGTATCTCCCTCTGCCTTGAAGTAGTCGCCAAGCTTTTCAGCGACCTCCTCCGTGGTCATGCCGGCATTGGTGTAGTTGACCGCCTCATTGGGGTAGCTGCTTCGTTCGCAGTTGGTATAGTAACAGCCGATCTCCTTGAAATTATTGGCACTGTAGGGACCGTAGTCGCAGTTCCCGACCATTGCGCCGCAATTGCCGTCAGCTCGTGTGGCTGTGCCGTCACTGTAGCAGTGGTAAATGGCGATCGGCGAGATCGCACCGGTGCCGCCGAGCAGACCGCCTGTGCCGACGATGCCGCCTGCACCCAGGGCGGATTTGCCGTATTCGCTGGAAACGCTGCCGTGGTTGATGCAGTTGAAGACACCCATGGCGTGATTGGTTTCATTAAAGTAGCTGCCGATGATGAGCGGTGTGGTCGGAAGTCCGTAGACCTGGATGCCGAAAACGGCTGTATACAGGATCGCTCCCAAAACCATGCCGACATCACCGTCGTCGATGCGTCCGACGATACCGCCGGCAGCGCACTGGTGTGACTGGATATAGTTGATCTCATAAGCAAGGCTGCCGGGAGCGCTGTAGTGCTTGCCGATCGCCTTAACGCTGCCATCGAATTCACAGCCGGAAATGATACCGCCACGCTGGCAGTAGGAAACGATACCGCCCGCAAAGACCGGCCAGGAGCAGCTGACATCATAGCGGCAGGGGTTTTCAGCGAGAACGTAGCTGTCCTTGACGACCACATTGGAAACGTCGCCGCTGATGGAGCCGAACAGACCTGCCATGCTGTAGTGATAGCAGTACATACCGGAAACCGTGTGACCGTTTCCATTGAAGATGCCTTCAAAGGTCTTGTAGGCGTAATCGGTACCCATTGCGACCCCTTTGTCTTTGGAATAGGGGGCATAGATGGAGCTTACGCCGACCGGGATCCAGTTGTTCTGCGGCGCTTCGGCTGCCCAGTTGGCATAATTGCTTGTGTCGTTGAGCATGATGTCATCTGTCAGATTGATGTAGGTGTCCTGCATGGTGACGCCGTTTCTGACGAGCTGCGAAAGACCTGCAAGCTCCTCAGGCGTACTGATGTTGAATACCTCCAGGCGCTTGGCGTTGTCACCCTCGCCGGTGTAGATGTACTGGTGCTCCTTGTAGTACCAGGAAGTGTCGGCGGTGCCGTCCCAGATATGCTGCTCTGCAAATGCGGTGACGGAGGTCGTGCCGGCTTCGCTGCCGGGCGGCAATGCCGCTGCCATGCCGAAGCACATTGCCAGTGCGGCAAGTCCTGCAATGAGTTTTGTACCTTTCATGTGTAACCTCCTCTGTTTTGAATGATGCATCCTTCCGGCGCATGACGCCGCAGGTTTGCTGATGATGCAATAACATTCTTATTATATCAAAAGCGTTTTTCGATTGCAATAGGGTTTGCATAACTTGTCAGTTTTTCAGCACGAAATGCTGACAGCAAGTAGCCCTTCTGCACGAAACGTTGAAATACAAGCACGAAATGTATTTACTCCGCTCCGGAAACGTGGTATAATAATAGTATCACATACTATATAACATTCCTCCAAGCTCCCATATCGATTGGCGGTTAGAGGAATAGGAGAGGAAGTCCATGAAAATCGCATACGCTTCGGATAACGAACAGCAGAGAGAACAGTTCCGCACCTATCTGACTGCCTACTTTGCCAGACACCCGGCAGAATGTGAGATCTGCATATTTGATACCCCCGAAAAGCTGCTTGAAAGCGTTTCGGATACGCTGTATGATCTGGTGTTCTTTAACATGACCTACGGCGAAAAGTCCGGCGTGGCATATGTTTATAAAATGCGTGCATTCGATCCTGATGTGATGGTGATCGTTCTGCGCTTTACGTCCGAGGGGAGAGTCGAGTGCATTTTAATAACACCAATGCTTGTGGTGCTCGATGATTTCTCGCAGAAATCCTGCTTTTCCATGTTCGACATCGCAATCAGCCAGTTAAACACCACTCCGGAGCGTTCGATGCTGCTGCGAACCACGCAGGATATTGGCAGGATCGTCCCCGTTACATCCATTGTTTTTGCAGAAGTGTCAGGGCATATAGTGACCGTTCATCTGACAAGCGGCGAACGGATCGAGATACATGAGCCTATCAAAAAACTGGCGGAGCGGTTACGGGTGCATTCGGAATTCCTGTTCCCTCACCGCAGCTTTATCGTAAATGCATTTTATGTGTCCTGCATCACCACCGATAAGATCTATCTGCGTGCGACCAAGAGCACCGTGCCGATCGCAAGGGGCAAAGCGAATGACATTAAGGCGGCTTATGACGAGTATTTCAAAAGCTATAACCGTGACACCAACCGCATTCCCGAACAGAAAACATAAGCTGTTTCCAGCAAAACAAAAAGAACTATTTTTGGATCGGGATGCCCCGTTCAAACCTTATGAATCACGTTTCTTGCAGCGAATTTCCTAAAAAAATAAATTGACAAATCCGGCTTTATATGCTACAATGAAAACAGACAAAGGTGTCTGCGTAGGTTAACGCAGGCACCTTTTTTGATTGTATGGAAAGAGGTTGATGACAATGTGTTCGATCATGGGATGGTGCAGCCCTGTGGCTGACCGTGCAGCATTTGAAGCAGGATTCCGGGAAACGATCTCACGAGGTCCCGATATGTCGAGGGTTTTGGAGACACCGGACGGTATCCTCGGATTTCACCGGCTTGCCATTATGGGGCTGACCGAGAAGGGAATGCAGCCGTTTTGTCTGGACGGGGATGCCGTTGTTTGCAATGGCGAACTCTACGGCTTTGAGTGCATGAAAGCCCAGCTCTCCGGAAAGTACACATTCCAGAGCGATTCCGACTGCGAAATTCTCCTGCCCCTCTGGAGAGAATACGGAACGGCAATGTTCTCCATGCTCGATGCCGAATTTGCGTGCATCATTTACGACGCCAAATCGCATGATTTCATCGCTGCCCGTGACCCCATCGGCATCCGTCCGCTGTATTACGGCTATGACCAGCAGGGAAGCATCGTCTTTGCAAGCGAGCCCAAAAATCTCACCGGCATTTGCAGCCATATCAAGCCCTTTCCGCCGGGATATTTCTACCGTGACGGATTCTTCGTGCAGTACTGCAATATTTCCGGCGTGCAGGCTGTTTCCGGCGACGACGTGGAGACTGCCTGCCGGAACATCCGTGAAAAACTCATTGCCGGCGTCGAAAAACGCCTTGTTTCCGATGCCAAGGTCGGGTTCCTGCTGTCGGGCGGACTGGATTCCTCGCTCGTTTGCGCCATCGCTGCCAAATGCAGTGACAAGCCCATCCGCACCTTTGCCATCGGCATGGACGTGGACGCCATCGACCTCAAATACGCACGCCAGGTCGCAGCGCATATCGGCAGCGACCACACCGAGGTCATCATCTCGAGGGCGGATGTCCTGCAAGCCCTTCCGGATGTCGTGCATCTGCTCGGCACCTACGACATCACCACCATCCGTGCCAGCATCGGAATGTACCTCGTCTGCAAGGCGATCCACGAGCAGACCGACATCCGGGTACTGCTGACGGGCGAGATCTCGGACGAGCTGTTCGGCTACAAATACACCGATTTTGCGCCGGATGCGAATGCGTTCCAGCTCGAATCCGAGAAGCGCATCCGGGAGCTGCATATGTACGATGTGCTCCGTGCAGACCGCTGCATTTCGGTCAATTCGCTTGAAGCGAGAGTGCCGTTCGGTGATCTGGATTTCGTGAAATACGTCATGTCCCTCGACCCTGCCATCAAGATGAATGTCTACGGCAAGGGCAAATATCTCCTGCGTCATGCCTTCGAGGGGGACTGGCTGCCGGAGGAGATCCTCTGG
>CACXGK010000005.1 GCA_902767115.1 uncultured Ruminococcus sp. | reverse complement strand
CTGGTCGCCGTCCGCAGACGGCGAAATCTCCTAATGCTGCGCTTTTTTCAGGGGTGAATTCCAAAAACAGTCCGGTGGACTGTTTTTTGGAAGAGGGGCACTTTTTTGCAAAAAAGTGCCCCTTCTTTCGTCTTGAAATGCTTTTTCTGCCGCCTGTAGGCGGCAAAATAGACTTTATCGACAGACTGAGCACCCCTTGCGCTTTTGCGTCAAGGGGTGCGTTTTTGTGTGTCAGATCGCCGGCGCCGGGTTTCTGCCGAACGGCGGCAGGTACGGCAGCACGTCCTGAAAGCTGTCACGTTCGTCCTTGCCCGGTCTGCCGGTCGGGATCAGTCCGGTCATTTCTGTCGCCGCACCGCCGGCAAACAGGTCGTCCTCCTCTCCGGGGAGGATCGGAAACTGGTCATTTGGCATTTGGCATCGCTCCTTTCTGAGGGGATATATGTAGGATACCCCAAAAATGACCGCTGATGCACCGCCGAAATCGTGGAAAAAACACCCTTCCACCCCTTGATTTTTCTTTGAAAATGTGGTATACTATTATAATTGGATGTACTATGCGTACAGCATTCCCTAAAGGTGTCTGATCTGCCGGTGTGGCAGATGTGTATATACAACCATGAAAAGAAGGAGCGTAACAGAATTGATCAGAAGCATGACAGGCTATGGACGTGCTCAGGAACAGCAGGACGGCAGAGATATCCTCGTGGAGATCAAGTCGGTCAATTCCCGGTATCTTGAGCAGAATGTCCGCATCGGAAGGAATTATACCTACTTAGAGGAAGAACTCAAGGCACTTGTCAAGAGTCGTATCGCCCGTGGCAAGGCAGAGATCGCTGTTTCCATCACACTGGTGGAGGGCAAGAAGGCGGATATCCGTGTCAATGATGAGATCGTGCGTGGATACCTCGACGCTATGAAGCAGTATAACACGAACGCCCCGGAGGGCTATCAGCTCGCAAGCGATATCCAGGTCGGGGACGCCATGCGCTGGAGCACGCTGATCGGGCTGCCGGATGTGTTCCGTGTGGAAAAGCCCCAGGAGGACGAGGAAGCCATCCGTCAGGCAGTAATGCAGGTCGCAGACAAGGCGATCGCAGCCTTTGTTTCCATGCGTGAGACAGAGGGACAGAAGCTCCGTGAGGATGTCCTCAACCGTCTGGACTTCATCAGCCAGCGTGTCGCTGTGATCGAAAAGGAAGCGCCGGAGCTGACTGAGAAGTACCGCAGCCGCCTGTATACCCGTATTTCTGACCTGCTCGGCAGCACAACGGTTGACGAGCAGCGCATCCTGACAGAGGCGGCGATCTTCTCCGAAAAGACCGCTGTCGATGAGGAGACCGTCCGCCTGCGCAGCCATATCGCACAGATGCACGATATGCTCGATGAGAAGGGCAGCGTCGGCAGAAAGCTCGACTTCCTCGTGCAGGAGATGAACCGTGAGGTCAACACCATCGGCTCCAAGGTGCAGGATGTGAATATTACGGCTGTTGTAGTGGAGATGAAGTCCGAGATCGAGAAGATCCGTGAGCAGATCCAGAATATCGAATGATGCTCGCAGGGAAAGGATGTTTACTATGGCAAGAGGAAAATTGATCGTCGTTTCCGCACCGTCCGGCTGCGGCAAGGGCACCATCCTCGGCAAAGTGCTGGAGGATCGGGAGCGTTTCTATTATTCCGTGTCCGCCACCACGAGAAATCCCCGTGAGGGCGAGATCAACGGTACCCATTACTGGTTCCTGACCCGTGAGGATTTTGAGCAGAAGATCGCACAGGGAGAATTCCTGGAGCACGCACAGTTCTGCGATAATTACTATGGCACCCCCCTCGGTCCCATTGAGGAACACCTCGCAAAGGGACAGGATGTCATCCTGGAGATCGAGGTGCAGGGCGCAATGCAGATCCGGGAAAAGCGCCCGGATGCGAATTTCATTTTCATCGCACCGCCGAGCCTTGCGACCCTGAAGGAACGCCTGATCGGACGTGGCACTGAGACCATGGACGTGATCGAAAAGCGTGTGGCACAGGCAGAACAGGAGCTCGGACTCCGGGATCAGTACGACTACTGCGTGGTCAATGACGACCTGGATACCGCTGTTGCGGATTTTCTGAGCGTTGTCCGTGCCATTGAGCTGCAAGTGAAAAAATAAGGTTTCCTGCGTGGGATCTCCCACGCTTCACCCATATGCTTTTGAGATAGAAAAGGAGAATGCACAATGTTAAGACCTGCACTGACTCAGCTGATCACCAAGAATGAGAGCTGCTACTCCCTCGTCATCGGCGTTGCCAAGCGTGCAAGAGAGATCGCTGATGAGCTTTACAGAAACGAGCAGACTCTGGAAGAAAAGCCGGTCAAGACCGCTGTTGACGAGTTTGCAAGAGGCGAGTACAAGATCGTAGAAATGTCGGAAGACGATAAGAACATCCTTCCGTAACGATGGAATACGGCAGGTATATCGCCGCCGTTGCCGTGCATACCGCCGGATATCCGCTTGACCGTCCGTTCAGCTATCTGCTGCCGCAGGAGCTGTACCGGACACAGCTTGAAGGCTGCCGGGTGGTCGTGCCGTTCGGCAGGGGCAACCGCAAGCGGATCGGTCTGATCGTGGGGATCTCGCAGGCAGAACCGGAAGCCTGTAAGGGGCTGAAGAAGATTCTGCTCATTGCTGACCCCGCCCCCATCCTGGATGAGGAGCAGATGCTGCTGCTGGGCTGGCTGCGTGAGAATACCTTCTGCACCTATTACGATGCGATCCGCACGCTGCTGCCATCGGCGCTGCAGCTCCGGGTGCAGGAGCATTATACGCTGCACCGTGATCCGGAACCGGCTGCACAGCTCAGCGATGCGGCAGCGGCACTCTATGCGCTCCTGATGCGTGCCCGTTCCCAGAAGGAGCTGGATGCGCTGCTCGATGCGCAGGATTCCGCCGACAAACGTGGCGCCGTGCAAGAACTGATCGACAGGGGGATCCTGTCCTCGGCTGCGGCAGCACAGGAACGTGTCAAGGGCAAAAAGATCCGCATGATCCGCCTGCGCACGTCCGGTGCAGAGCCCGATGCCCTGACTGTCAAGCAGCAGCAGGTGCTCACGGCACTGAACGAGTTCGGCGAGATGGCGGAGAAGGAGCTTTGCTACGTCTGCGGCGTGACTTCA
The DNA here is from genome assembly GCA_902767115.1 of uncultured Ruminococcus sp. GTDB lineage: Bacteria > Bacillota > Clostridia > Oscillospirales > Ruminococcaceae > UBA3855. The sequence goes on along the minus strand of CACXGK010000005.1, from coordinate 14,529 downwards.
GCGGTGATCGCTGCGCTCGTCAAGCGTGAGATCGTGGAGCGCTATGAATGCGATCCGCCGGAGGAGCTGCCGGTGCAGACGGAGACCGAACCGCTGCATACCCTGTCAGAGGAGCAGCAGCGTGTCTTTGATGCCGTTGCGCCCCACCTGGAGACCGATACCCCGAAATGCTTTCTGCTGCATGGCGTGACCGGCAGCGGCAAGACCTCGGTATTTGAGGCGCTGATCGCCCGGACGCTTTCGCTGGGGAAGTCGGTGCTGATGCTGCTGCCGGAGATCGGGCTCACACCGCAGACCATGCGGCGCTTTGCCGCACGCTTCGGGAGCCGTGTGGCGGTCGTACACAGCGGACTGTCCCTGACAGAACGTCGCCGTGCCTACGAACGTGCCAGAAACGGCGAGGCGGATGTCATTATCGGCACCCGTTCCGCAGTCTTTACACCTGTCAGAAAGCTCGGACTCATCATCATGGATGAGGAGGGCGAGCGTTCCTATAAATCCGATGCAGCCCCACGCTATGACACCATCCAGGTGGCAAAGCAGCGCTGCAAATACCACGGCGCCGTCCTGCTCCCGGCTTCGGCAACACCAACGCTGGAGAGCTACTATTATGCGCAGAAGGGCGTCTATGAGCTGCTCGAAATGAAGCATCGTTACAGCAGCACACCCCTGCCTGTCGTGGAAACCGTCGATATGACCCTCGAACGTATGGAGGGGAATGATTCCGAATTCAGCCGCAGCCTGCATGATGCCATTGCGCAGAACCTCGAACGGGGGGAGCAGAGCATTTTGCTGCTGAACCGGCGTGGCTATCACACGATCATTTCCTGTGCGTCCTGTAATCAGCCGGTGTACTGTGAGCATTGCTCCGTGCCGATGACGTTCCATAAGCCGGATGGGAATCTCCATTGCCATTACTGCGGTGCCATCCGCAGGATGCCGGAGAAATGTCCCACCTGCGGCGGAGAGCATCTGCGGCGCATGGGCTTCGGGACACAGCGGCTGGAGGATGAGCTGGCGATCCGCTTCCCCAAGGCGAGGATCCTGCGCATGGACGCCGATACCACCGGCTCACGCCATGCCTATGAGGAGGGCTTTGAAGCCTTCCGCAAGGGCGAATATGACATCATGCTCGGCACACAGATGATCGGCAAGGGACTGGATTTCCCGAATGTCACCCTCGTTGGCGTTCTGAGTGTCGATAAAGCGCTGTTTTCCGGAGATTTCCGCAGCTATGAGCGCACCTTCGCACTCATCACCCAGGTCGTCGGCAGAGGCGGCAGGGGACAAAAGCCGGGACGTGCGATCCTACAGACCTTTCTGCCGGATCATTACGTGCTGCGCCTTGCGGCAAAGCAGGATTATGAGCGCTTTGCCGCCGAGGAGTTTGCTGTCCGGAAAACGCTGCTCTTTCCACCGTTCTGCGATATCTGCGTCATCGGCATCAGCGGTGAGAAGCTGCCGGAGGTGCAGCTCGGTGCGCAGAAAATCGTGGAATGCATGAAGGAGGAGCTCGATGCCCGGCAGGAAAAACTGCCGCTGCGTGTGCTCGGTCCCGTTCCGTTCACATATAACCGGATCGGCGGCAAATACCGCTACCGGATCATTATCAAGTGCAAGAATACTGCCAATTTCAGACGTTTTTTGCATGATGTCCTGCAAAATGCAGGCAGCGTGCGTGAGATCGCACGAGTTCATGTCTATGCTGACATGAACGGCACGATCGGCGTCTGACGGACAGGCAGAAAGAGAGAGTAGATGCGTGCGCTTATGTACGCCTCGCAATTTGGATGGAGGAAAAACATGGCAATCCGAAAGATCGTAACCAAGGAAGATCCCGTGCTGCATTCCAAATGCAGACCGGTCGAGAAATTTGATGAGAAGCTCCATCAGCTCCTCGATGATATGGCAGAAACGCTCTACAAGGCGCAGGGGCTTGGGCTTGCTGCGCCGCAGGTCGGCATCCGCCGCCGTATCGCCGTGATCGATTTGCAGGAGGGCGAGGGGATCATTGAGCTCATCAACCCCGTGATCCTCAAGAAAAGCGGCAAGCAGCGTGATGTTGAGGGCTGCCTGTCCTGCCCGGATCAGTGGGGCTATGTGACCCGTCCGAACAAGTGTACAGTCCGGGCGCAGGACAGAAACGGCGAATTTTATGAGCTGAACCTCGAAGGTCTGGGCGCACGCTGCGCCTGCCACGAGATCGACCATCTCGACGGCAAGCTGTTTCTGGAGCTTGTGGATGAATTCGTAGATCCTGCAGAGGAGGAGTGATCCCCATGAAGATCGTGTTTATGGGAACCCCGGACTTTGCAGTGGCGCCGCTGCAGGCGCTTGCAGAAGCCGGACATGAGATCGCCGCTGTTTTTACCCAGCCGGATAAGCCCAATGGCAGAAAAATGAAGCTCGTGCCGTCTCCGGTCAAGAAGGCGGCACTCGAACGGGGCTTGCCAGTTTACCAGCCGACCAGCCTGCGCAAGGGCGAGGATGCAGAGAGCGCTTTGCAGACCTTGCAGGAGATCGCACCCGACTGCATCGTGGTGGCTGCCTACGGGCAGATCCTGCCGAAGGCGGTTCTTGATCTGCCGAAGTACGGCTGCATCAACATCCATGCATCCCTGCTGCCCAAATACCGTGGTGCTGCCCCCATCCAGCACGTCATTCTCGACGGCGAACCGGAGACCGGCGTGACCATCATGCAGATGGCTGAGGGACTGGATACCGGCGATATGCTCCTCAAGGGCGCACTCCCGATCGGGGAGAACGAGACCGCTGATGAGCTGCATGACCGCCTGGCTGCACTGGGCGCAGAGCTGATCGTCAAGGCGATCGATGCTCTGCCGCAGGGAACACTGACCCCCGAAAAACAGGACGATGCCCTGTCATGCTATGCGTCGATGATCACCAAGCAGATGTCGGCGCTCGATTTTGCAAAGAGCGCTCTGGAGCTGCATCGTGTGATCTGCGCACTGACGGGCTTTACGACCTATGAGGGCAAGCGCCTGAAGGTTTACCGAAGCCTTGTGGCATCCGGTACGACCGATGCGGCACCTGGCACGATCATTGATGCGGATACGTTCACTGTTGCCTGCGGCGATGGCACACGCCTGACCTTCACGGAGGTTCAGCTCGAAGGCAGCAAGCGGATGCAGACCGCCGATTTCCTGCGTGGCAAGAAGCTCACACAGGGCGCTGTATTGGGTGCGTGATGGCGGATACCGCAAGAAGCTTAGCCGTCCGGCTGCTCCTGCGCACAGAGGAGGGCGGCTATTCCAACCTCCTGCTCGACCAGGCATTGAAGGGCGCTGCCCTGGAGCCTGCGGATAAGCGCCTGTGCGCCATGCTGTATTACGGCGTGACGGAGCGCCTGCTGACGCTCGAATATATCATCGGCTGCTATGCCAAGCGTCCGGTCAGAAAGCTGGACCGTGAGGTGCGGCTGATTTTGTGCCTGGGGCTGTATCAGCTCCTGTATTGCGAAAAGATCCCCGACCGTGCTGCTGTCAGTGAAACCGTGGCGCTGACCGGGGTGTTCCATAAAAAAAGTGCATCCGGCTTTGTCAATGCCGTGCTGCGCAGCTTTCTGCGTGACGGCAAGGAGATCCGCTATCCAGCGGACAAATGGGAGGCAAAGCAGATCACCTACTCCGTCCCGGTACCCCTCGTGCGCAAGGTGACAGAGCAGCTCGGTGAGGAAACGGCTGACCGCTTCTTTGCAAATGCCCTCCTGCCGCCGCCCGTGACCATCCGGCTCAATACCGTGCGTGCGACAGTCAGCGACATCGCAGAGCTGTCACCTGTGCCGTGTGAAATGGCGGAGAATGCTTATTTTACGAAGATTTCTGATGTATCCGGACTTGAAAGCTTCCGCAAGGGGCTCTTTCATGTGCAGGACCTCTCCCCGCAGCTCTGCTGCAAGGTGCTCGGCGCCCAGCCGGGGGAGACTGTGTTTGATGTCTGTGCCGCACCGGGCGGCAAGACCTTTACGATCGCCGAAATGATGGAAGATCGTGGCAGGGTGTTCGCCTTCGATCTGCACGAGAAACGTGCAGGGCTCATTGCGGACGGCGCCAAGCGTCTGGGTCTGACCTGCATCCGTGCGCAGGCACAGGATGCACGGGAATTCCGCAGTGATCTGCCGCTGGCAGACAGGGTGCTGTGTGATGTGCCGTGCTCCGGCGTGGGCGTCATCCGCAGAAAACCGGAGATCCGCTATAAGCCGCTGGAGGACTTTGCAAGACTGCCGGAGATCCAGTATGCGATCCTCGACAATGCCGCAAGGTACGTCAGACCCGGCGGCATTCTGTTGTATGCAACGTGTACCGTTCTGCGTGAGGAGAACGAAGGCGTCCTCGAACGGTTCCTGGCAGCGCATCCGGAGTTCACGCCGGTGCCGCTGACGGAATTTGGCTTGGATACCGGCTGGAAGACCTTCACGGCTGCGGACGGTGATTGCGATGGATTCTTTGTGGGCAGACTGAAGAAGGAGGGAACTGCATGAGCGAGAAACAGGATATTCTCTCCATGACCCTCCCTGAACTCCGGGAGGCGCTGACCCAGATGGGCGAGCCGAAATTCCGGAGTACCCAGATCTACCACTGGCTCCACCGCCGGAAGGCACAAAGCTTTGCGGAAATGCTTGACATACCGTCCAAACTGCGGACGCAATTGGATGCAGAGTTTTGTATAAAAAGTCTATTTGTTGCCCGAAAGCTTGCATCTTCACTGGATGATACGGTAAAATATCTATATAGGCTTCCGGACGGGCAGCACGTTGAGACGGTGCTCATGCATTATCACAACGGCTGGCGGCTGTGCATCTCCACCCAGGTGGGGTGCAAGATGGGCTGCGCCTTCTGCGCATCAACCATCGCCGGCTACGTCCGGGATCTGACAGCTTCGGAAATGCTCCTGCAAATTGACGAAACGGAGCGCAATGCCGGAGTCACCATCAGCGGACTTGTGCTGATGGGCATTGGGGAACCAATGGATAACTTCGATAACGTCATGCGGTTTCTCACGCTGCTCTCCGATCCGGAGGGACGGGGGATGAGCCTGCGTCATGTGACTGTTTCCACCTGCGGCATCGTGCCGAGGATCCGGGAGCTTGCCGACAGGAAAACCGGACTGACCTTAGCGGTATCGCTGCACAACCCGACCAATTCGGGACGCAGCGCTGTGATGCCGGTCAACCGCCGCTATCCGCTCGAAGAGCTGATGGAGGCGTGCAGATACTTTTTTGACGTCACCGGGCGGCGTGTCACCTATGAGTACGCCGTGATGGAGGGCGAGAACGACAGCGAAGCCGACGCCAGGGCATTGGCGAAGCTCCTCAAAGGACAGGGGGCTCATGTGAACCTGATCCCCGTCAACAGCGTCCGGGAGCGCAGCTATCATGCCACACGCAAAGCCGCACAGCGGTTTATGCAGCGGCTCGAAGCGCTGGGCGTTCATGCCACGGTGCGCCGGACACTTGGCAGCGATATCGAGGCTGCCTGCGGTCAGCTCAGACATGAGGCTGACCAGAATGCTGCGGAGCATCCGCAGGAATCCCTACAGGGAAAGAGGTGAGGCATTTGCAGTGCTGGACAGCGACCAATATCGGCTTGATCCGGGACGAAAACCAGGATAGGGTCGAGGCAAAAAAATACGACGATTCCATCCTTGCGGTGGTCTGTGACGGCATGGGCGGCGAACGCCACGGCAGTCAGGCAAGCGCCATTGCGGTACGGGAGTTTATTGAACGCTTTCAGGCTGGGTATGCACCGGGTCTGGATTCGGAAGCAATCCGTGTTCTGCTGACATCTTCGGTGTCTGCTGCGAATTCCGTTGTCTACACGACCGCACGTCTGGATTTTCATAGCTTTGGCATGGGAACCACCTGCGTGGCTGCCTTTGCCGAACCGGGCTGGGTCTCCATCGTGAATGTCGGCGACAGCCGTGCGTACCTGATTCAGGGCGGCGAGATCCGGCAGATCACAAGCGACCACACGGTCGTGAATATGCTCCTGACCCAGGGTAAGATCAAACGTGAGGAAGCCGCAAGCCATCCGCAGCGCAATATGCTGACCCGTGCGGTCGGTGTGGAGCGTGTGGTGCGCCCGGATTACTATCACATCCCGACAGAGGAGGGCTTTATGGTGCTGCTCTGCTCGGACGGGCTTTCCGGCTATTGCACGGATACGGAGATCCTTGGGGTCATCCGCCGTTCCAAGCTTGACGAGCTGCCCCAGGCTTTGGTGGATCTGGCGCTCGAAAAGGGCGGCAGGGATAATATCTCATTGGCAGTCATTACCGGATAACTGCGCTTTTCTTTGGTAACGATCGGTCAGAGCTTTGCTGCGGTCACACCCTGCGGTGCGGATCTGGCTGTTCCAGGGCAATACTGCTTTGCAGGAACGCCCGCTATAAATATGAACAAAACAAATAGTAAGGTTGGAGGGTACAATGGATAAGTACATTGGTAAGAAACTGGAAGGAAGGTACGAGATCACAGAGCTGATCGGCGTCGGTGGTATGGCAGATGTCTATAAGGCAACGGATATCGTTGACAACAAAGAGGTCGCTGTCAAGATCCTCAAGAAGGAATTTGCAGAGAATGAAGAATTCCTGCGCCGCTTCCGCAATGAGTCCAAGGCGATCGCACTGCTGTCTCATCCGAACATTGTCAAGGTCTATGATGTGAACTTCAGCGACAGACTTCAGTACATCGTCATGGAGTACATCGACGGCATCACACTCAAGGAGTATATCGACAATGAGAAGGTGCTGACATGGAAGGATTCCGTACACTTCATCATTCAGGTGCTCCGTGCATTGCAGCACGCTCATGACCGTGGCATCGTTCACCGTGATATCAAGCCGCAGAATATCATGCTGTTCACCGACGGCACCATCAAGGTCATGGACTTCGGCATTGCCAAGTTCGCCCGTGAGGACGGCGGCACACAGACCGATCAGGCGATTGGCACCGTTCACTATATCAGCCCGGAGCAGGCAAGAGGCGACGAGACCGATGAAAAGAGCGATATCTATTCTGTAGGCGTTATGCTCTATGAGATGCTCACTGGTCAGAAGCCCTTTGATACCGATAACCCCATTTCCATCGCTGTGATGCATATGCAGAACACACCGGAGCGCCCCCGTGCGATCAACCCGGATATCCCGGCTGGTCTGGAGGAGATCATCCTGCGTGCGATGGAGAAGGATCCGGAGGACCGCTACCAGACTGCTGCGGATATGATCCGTGATATCGAGGCATTCAAGGCAAATAACTCCATGACCTTCGGTTACTATGCAGAGGAGAGCGAGGATGCCGCTGAGGAGGCATCCGCAGATTCCCCGACGATGTACTTCAATTCCCAGGCGGCTGTTGCACAGACCGCACCCCGCCGTCCTGCACGGACTGCTTACCAGGATGAGGAGTACTACGAGGATGACGACGACGAGTACTACGACGACGAGGACGATGAGGAGGAAGAGGAGGAGCGCCATTCGCTCTTTATCCCGGTCATGACGGCGATCACCATTGCCTTCATCATCGTGGCTGTGTTCTTCATCCTGTGGCTTGTCAAGGGCGTTATCAACGGCTCCGGCAACAAGACCAAGTATGAGATGCCGAACCTCGTTGGCATGGACTACTACGAGGCAAAGGACACCTATTCCTACCTCGATCTCCAGATCGACCAGACCGAGTACACCACCTATGAGAAGGATGTCATCTACTTCCAGGATATCCAGGTCGGCGAGTCCGTTGCAAACGGTCAGGCTGTCAAGGTCAACGTTTCGCTCGGTGTCAGCATGGCGGCTGTTCCGGACGTTCACGGCTATAACTACGAGTACGCCCGCAAGATCCTGGAGCAGGAGGGCTTCGTAGTCGAGGTCAAGCAGGAAATGAGCTCTGACGGTACCAAGGAGAACGATGTTATCCGTACCGAGCCGTCGGCAGGTCAGGAGGTAGAGGCAGGCTCCACCATCATCCTCTACGTTTCCAGAGGTATGAACAGTGATTCCATCGAGATCCAGCAGATGGTCGGCATGACCCTTGAGCAGGCAACCACGCTCTGTGAATATTACGGTCTGATCGTAGAGACCATCGATGAGCCTTCCCTTGAGGAGGAGAACACCATCATCGCACAGGAGCCGGCAGCAGGTGAGTTCGTAGAGCAGGGCTCCACCGTCAAGCTGACCTACTCCAACGGTGAGGACCCGTCTGGCAGAGTGACCTACACCCTCCCGATTCCGGGCTTCGTGACCACCGGCAGATACACCATTGACGTGATCGACAGCAGCGGTACTTCCAGATCCTCCAAGACCATCGTGGCTGGTATCGCAAGCTCTGCAAACATCGACATCGAGGGTACCGGCAGCGAGACACTGACGGTTGTCCTGACCGGCTCTGACGGCAAGAGCGCAACCGTCGGCACTTACAAGTTCGACTTCGCAAATGCAACCTTCACGACTGTCAAGGAAGACATCAACGGCGCATTTGAGTCCGTTGGCGCAACCGAGCCTGTGACCGAGCCGCCTACGACAGAGGCTCCGCAGACCGATGCTCCGGTTCAGACCGATGCACCGCAGACCGATGCTCCGGCACCGGTTGAGGATCCGCAGACCGATGCACCGGTTGAGGATGTCACCAATCCGCCTGCTCCGGTCGTTGTGGAGTAATGGCACAGTATTTGACTGAAGCACCTATCATTACCAAATCCGTCAGGGGACTCTACACTGTAGTGTCCCCTGACGGTGTATCCGAGGAGCTGCCGGCAAGAGGCATCCTGCGGAAACGGGGGCAGGAGCCGTATGTCGGCGACTATGTACGGGTGGAGGACGGCGCAATCGCCGAGGTGCTTCCACGCAGAAATGAGATCATCCGTCCGCCCCTCGCCAATCTTGACCAGCTCTGCTTTGTGGTGTCCATGTGCGAGCCGCAGCCGAATCTCCGGCTGCTCGACAAGTTCATCGCCGTGTCCGCCTACAAGGATATCGAGCCGCTGCTGCTGCTCACCAAGATCGACCTTGCGTCCTACGAGGCGATCTATCAGCTCTACAGTGCCATCGGTATCCCGATCCTGCCGGTGGATTACAGCGACAGCGCAACACTTGACGCCGTGCGGGAGGCGTTCCGTGGCAAGGTCAGCGCCCTGACCGGCAATTCCGGCGCCGGCAAGTCCACATTGCTCAACGCTCTCGATGACACCCTTGCCATCCCGACCGGCGAGATCAGCCAGAAGCTCGGACGTGGCAGACATACCACCCGTCACGCCCAGCTCTACCCCCTGCAAACAGGCGGCTATATTGCGGATACGCCGGGATTCTCGACATTTGATACGATGCGCTACGCCATCATCCGCAAGAACGAGCTGGCAGCGTGCTTCACGGAGTTTGCGCCCTATGTGGACGACTGCCGTTTCAAGGACTGCTCCCATACGTGTGAAAAGGGCTGCGCTGTGCTGGATGCGGTCAACACCGGCATCATCCCGAAATCACGCCACGACAGCTATTGCGAAATGTACGAGGAGGCGAAACAGATCAAGGAATGGGAACTGACATGAATCCGGCATCCAGCGAAAAAATCTGCGTCATCATCGCCGGCGGCGACGTGACCGGCAGGATCGAGATCCCGGAGGGCGCTCTTGTCCTGTGCGCCGACTGCGGCTATGCCCATGCAAGGCGGCAGGGCATCACGCCAGATGTGCTGATTGGCGACTTTGATTCGTTCACGGATGCGCTCCCGGAAGGCATCGAGATCCTGCGCCTGCCGGTGGAAAAGGACGTGACTGACACCTTCCGCTGCGTGCAGTACGGAGAGGAACACGGCTTTACGAGATTCCACATTTACGGCGCCCTTGGCGGCGAGCGCATCGACCATTCGATCGCCAGCCTGCAAATGCTGCGTTACCTCTACGAGCGTGGCGATGGAGCGATACTGTATCACGGGAATACGGTGCTCAGTATGCAGTACGGGAATGGCGTGACATTCCGGTATCCGAGGTTTGAGGGGGATTTTTCGGTATTTTCCCTCTCGGACAAGACCACCGGCGTCACCATCCGTGGCACCAAATACGAGACCGACCGCATCACCCTCACAAGCAGCTTTCCCCTGGGCGTGAGCAACTGCATCACCGCCGACTGCGCTGAGATCACCGCAGAATCCGGACTGCTCCTCATTGTGCAGGTGAGAAAGTGAACCTTGTTCGCAAGGGATGCGCTTTGTCACAGTTTTCCGGCAGCGGCATACAATGCAGTATACCAACCTTCAGGAGGGATGCTACATGAAGATCGTTGTCATCAGAAGTCCGAAGCTGCTTGCCGGAATGCTGCGCCTTTTGCTTGGGATCCGCAAGGCGGAGGATGAATAAGCGGGGGTGCCCCCGCCCGCAAATGTCCCCCAATGCGCTGTGCAGTGCATTGGGGGACTGTACTTTTTGCCACCCAGCCGGGGACAATCTCCCTTTGCTTTGTGTATCTGTCCAAAATGTGTGAAAAAACTGCTGAGACCCCCTTGACAAATGTCTGGATATATGGTAAAATAGTATCGCCGCTTGTGTCGGGCTTTTTTGACAAGTGCAGGAGACTGCCGCCTGATGCAGCGAGTTTTTAGAAAAAGGCAGGTGCCAATACAATGTACGCAGTTATCGAAACAGGCGGCAAGCAGGTTCGTGTTCAGGAGGGCGATATCGTCTTCATCGAAAAGCTGAACGCAGAGGCTGATTCCGCAGTCACCTTCGACAAGGTCGTTGCACTCGGCGCAGACAGTGGTATCAAGGTAGGCGCTCCCTATGTGGACGGCGCAACTGTAACCGCTAAGGTGCTCAAGAACGGCAAGGCAAAGAAGATCACTGTCTTCACCTACAAGCCGAAGAAGGGCAAGCAGCGCAAGATGGGTCACAGACAGCCCTACACTCAGGTACAGATCGAAGCTATCAACGGCTAATCGTATCGTATCATGATCAAAGCTGTTTTTGAAAAAAAGAACGGCAGGGTCTGCGGGGTATCCGTTTCCGGACACGCAGGCTATGCAGATGCAGGCGAGGACATTGTGTGCGCATCCGTTTCGTCCGCCGTCCAGCTTTGTGCCAACCTCATCACGGACACGTTCCGTGAGAAGGCAAAGGTCACAGCAGGGGACAACCTCATTGAGATCCGTCTCAGGGAGAAAACGGGCAGCGGTTTTGCAGTGCTTTCAGGTCTTTGCGATCATCTGCGGTATCTCTCGGAGGATTATCCGGGGACTATTACAATTGAAATTACGGAGGTGTAAGAGTTATGCTGAGAATCAGTATGCAGTTTTTTGCACATAAGAAAGGTATGGGTTCTACCAAGAACGGCAGAGATTCCGAGTCCAAGCGTCTTGGTGTGAAGCGTGCGGACGGTCAGTTCGTCACCGCAGGCAACATCCTCGTTCGCCAGCGTGGTACCCACATCCATCCCGGTGAGGGCGTTGGCATCGGCTCCGATGACACACTGTTCGCTATGATCGACGGCAGAGTGAAGTTTGAGCGCTGGGGTCGTGACCGCAAGAAGGTCAGCGTTTACGCAGAAAACTAAGGGCATCAAATCCCGGGCTTTGTTCGTAAATGAAGCTCGGGATTTTTCTTAGACAAGTCCTTTAGAAGGGAAGTGCATCTAATGTTCGTCGATCAGGCGAAAATCAAGATCAAAGCAGGAAACGGCGGCGACGGTGCTGTTTCCTTTCACAGAGAAAAGTATGTAGCAGCAGGCGGTCCCGATGGCGGCGACGGCGGTCAGGGCGGCAATGTTGTATTTGTTGTGGACGACGGGATGTCCTCGCTCATCGATTTCCGCTACAAGCGCAAGTATGTGGCAGAAAACGGCGAAAACGGCGGCGCCAAGCGCTGCACCGGCAAGAGTGCAGAGGACCTCGTGATCAAGGTGCCCAGAGGCACCGTCATCCGTGAGGCTGAGACCGGACGCATCATGGCAGATATGTCGGATGACGAGCCGCATATCCTCGCTCACGGCGGCAGAGGTGGCAAGGGCAACCAGCACTTTGCAACCTCCACGAGACAGATCCCACGTTTCGCAAAGCCCGGTTTTCCGGGTGAGAGCTTTGAGGTGTCGCTGGAGCTCAAGCTCCTGGCGGATGTCGGACTCGTCGGCTTCCCGAATGTCGGCAAGTCTACCCTGATCTCCGTTGTCAGCGCCGCAAAGCCCAAGATCGCCAATTACCATTTTACCACCCTCACTCCGGTGCTGGGCGTGGTCAAGCTCGATGCGGAGCGTTCCTTTGTCATGGCGGATATCCCCGGTCTGATCGAGGGCGCCAGCGAGGGCGTTGGTCTCGGACATGAGTTTTTGCGCCATGTCGAGCGCTGCCGGCTGATCCTCCATGTGCTGGATGTGTCCGGCGTCGAGGGACGGGATCCGATCGAGGATTTCGAGAAGATCAACCTGGAGCTCGCCAATTTCAGTGAGCAGCTCAGCGAATGCCCCCAGATCGTGGCTGCCAACAAGTCCGATATGGCGACACAGGAGCAGATCGAACGCCTGCGGGAATATATCGAAGGCAAGGGCTTGCAGTTCTTTACGATCTCCGCTGCCACCACGATGGGCACGAAAGAACTGATGGATGCGGTCGGCGAGAAGCTTTCCACACTTCCGCCTGTCAAGGTCTTCGAGGCACAGCCTATCTCGCAGGAGGAGTGGATCCAGAGAGTTTCCAACCGCAATGAATTCGAGATTGAGATCGAGGACGGCGTGTATTATGTGGATGCCGTCTGGCTCGAACCCATTCTGCGCACGGTCAATATGGACGACTATTCTTCCCTGCAATATTTCCAGAGAGTGCTGCGCTCCAGCGGCATCATCGACAAGCTTGAAGAAATGGGCATCGAGGAAGGCGATACAGTCAATATCTACGGCTTTGCGTTCGACTTTGTGAAGTAAAATGCAGAGGATGACAGAGCCGGAGGCAAGGCAATACAGCCCTCTCACACTGGCGTTTCTTGGGGACAGTGTGTATGAGATAGAAGTGCGGTTTGCACTGACAGCGGCGGCAAACAGCCCCGTGCGCAGTCTGCATACCGAGAAGATCCGCTATGTCTGTGCGGCGTTTCAGGCACGGGCAGCGGCGTTTCTGATGGAGCATTTTACCGAGGCAGAGGCGGCTGTGTACCGCCGTGGCAGAAATGCCGGCGGTACCCCCTCCAAGAATGCAGACCCTGCCGATTACCGCAAGGCAACAGGCTTTGAGGCGGTGTTCGGGTATCTGTATCTCATCGGGGATACACAGCGGATCAGCGAATTGTTTTTGATGGTGTGGGAGAACCGTGAGGCGCTCCTTCCATGACAAATAGCCGGAGTCACGGGATTTCCGGCGCAGGGCAGTGCTCTGCAAGCTATCACATAAGGAGTGAAAAACCATGTCAGGACATTCCAAGTGGAATAATATCAAACGTAAGAAGGAAGCAACAGATGCGGTCAAGGCAAAGATCTTTACCAAGATCGGCAGAGAGATGATCGTGTGCATCAAGGAGGGCGGCCCGGATCCAAACAACAACGCCAAGCTCCGTGACCTGATCGCTAAGGCGAAGTCCAACAACGTGCCGAACGACAACATCGACCGCCTCATCAAGAAGGCATCCGGTGAGGGCAGCAAGGCAAACTATGAGTCTCTCGTCTACGAGGGCTATGGTCCGTCGGGCGTGGCAGTCATCGTGGAGTGCCTGACCGACAATAAGAACCGTACCGCAGGTGATATCCGCCATTATTTTGACAAGTACGGCGGAAACCTGGGTACCACCGGCTGCGTGTCCTTCATGTTTACAGACAAGGGCATTGTGGTCGTTGAGAATACCGGCATTGACGAGGATCAGGCAATGGAGGACTGCTTCGACTGCGGCGGCGACGATCTGACCGTTGAGGAAGACGTTATCACCATGGAGTGCGATCCGAACGGCGTTGCTGCGATGCGTGAGGCACTGACCGCAAAGGGCTACAATGTGCTGTCCGCAGAGGCAGAGAAGATCCCGTCTACCTACACCAAGCTTGAGGATGAGGATGCCATCAAGAAGATGAACACCCTGCTCGATATGCTGGAGGAAAACGACGACGTTCAGAACGTATATCACAACTGGGAGATGCCTGAAGACGACGACTGAGCTATTTGAAGGGAAAGTGACATCATGAGAAGCACAGGTATTTTTAGACGAATTGACTCCCTGGGCAGATTCGTATTGCCCAAGGAGCTGCGCAAGAGCTTGGATATCAAGCAGAATGACTATCTTCAGATCTTTCTGGAGGGAGACACCATCATCCTGAAAAAAGGACAGCTTAGCTGCGTCCTTTGCGGCGAGAACGATGATCTCGTGGACTTTCGGGAAAAGAAGGTCTGCCGCAAGTGCATGGCAGAGCTGAGCGCAATGCAATGAATCTGAAACCGCCTGCTGTCGCAAGCAGGCGGTCAGTCTGTCAAAAAAAACATTCCTGAAAGCGTGAAGCAAACGCAAAAGTTTTTGATCCAGCTTTTTTCAAAAAGCTGGTCAGGTCCAGGGCTGAAAGCCCTGG
>CACXGK010000004.1 GCA_902767115.1 uncultured Ruminococcus sp. | reverse complement strand
GCGCTTTCAAGGCTCCGCACAAGGTTTGCAAGAACTGCGGTTTCTATAAGGGCGTTGAGGTTCTGAAGATCGACGCTGAATAAGCAAAGATTGCCGGCGGAGAGAGGGATGACTTCTCTCCGCTTTGTTTTTGACGCAGAATGCTGTTTTGATGGGAAAGAGAGGTGAGCCAACCTGGTACCGATCACAAGTGTTATTCCGCAGTCGCCTGCGGACAAGGCAGGCATTACAGCCGGAGAACGGCTTGTCTCGATCAATGGGCATAAGGTGCGGGATGTCCTGGACTATATGTTCTATGCTGCCGAAACGCAGATCACCCTCGTGATCGACCGGGACGGCGAGGTGCGGGATGTTTCCATCGAGAAGGACGAATACGACGACCTGGGGCTCGAATTCGAGAGCTTTCTGATGGACAAGAAGCAGTCCTGCTCCAATAAATGCGTGTTCTGCTTCATCGACCAGCTTCCGCCCGGAATGCGTGAAACGCTCTACTTCAAGGACGATGACGCCCGCCTGAGCTTTTTGCAGGGCAACTACGTCACGCTCACCAATATGACCCAGGAGGATGTGGATCGCATCATTGAAATGCGCCTTGGTATCAACGTTTCCGTTCACACCACCAATCCGGAGCTGCGTGTCAAAATGATGCACAACCGCTTCGCCGGACAGAAGCTCGATTTCCTCTGGCAGATGGCAAGAGCCGGCATCCAGCTCAATTGTCAGATCGTGCTGTGTCCGGGGCTGAATGACGGCAAGGAGCTCGAACGTACCCTCACGGATCTCGGCAGTATGCTGCCGCACCTGACGAGTATGGCGATCGTGCCGCTGGGCATGACCAAATACCGTGAGGGTCTGTATCCGCTGCAGCCCACCACGAAGGAAAGCGCCTCAGATGCGCTCGATATCATCGAACGGTTTCAGCAGGAATTTCTGGAAAAACACGGCACTCGTGCCGCTTTTCCGTCGGATGAATTTTTCATCATGGCGGAGCGCCCCATTCCGGATGCCGATTACTACGAGGGTTACCCGCAGTATGAGAACGGCGTGGGGATGCTGCGTTCACTGGCGGATGAGTTCCATGAGGCGCTTGAAGTCGCAGAAGCCGAGCAGCTCCCCCGAAAGGTCACCATCCCGACCGGACGTTCGCCTTATGCATTCCTTTCGGAACTGACGAGGGAAGCCGAGGCGAAATTCGAGGGGCTGACCGTGCAGATCATCCCCATCCGCAATGATTTCTTTGGCGAGACGATCACCGTCACCGGGCTCATCACCGGGCAGGATCTCATCGCCCAGCTCAAAGACATCGATATCGGCGATGAGCTGCTGTTGTCGAGTGCAATGGTGCGCCGGGACAGTGACGTGTTCCTCGATGATTACACAGTGCCGCAGATCGAAGCGGCACTTCACACCAAGGTGCGCATCGTGCCCAGCGACGGCTGGGAGTTCCTGGATGCGATTTTGGGCATCCGGTACTAAGGAAGACGCATATGACAGACCTCGAAAACATCCGCATTGGCGTGCCTGCCCTGATCGGAATGGCAGTTGCCGGCGTTGTCAAGCTTTTTCTCCCGTTTGTGTTCTGGATCGTCTGGAGAAAGAAAACCAAAGCCGCATGGATCCCGCTGCTTGCCGGAATTCTGGGCTATCTCGTGATCGGGACGGTGCGTGGCGTGGCAAGAGTGCTTTTGCTCACGCCGCTGCAGGATACCCCCTGGCTCTTTTATATCTGGCAGGCGGTGTTTGCCGGCGTATTTGAGGAAGGCGGACGCTATTTTATCTTCCGCTATGCCCTCCCGAACTACGACCGTTACCGGGATGCCGCATCCTACGGCATCGGGCACGGCGGTCTGGAGCATCTGATCGTGGATAACGGCGGCGTGTTTCTGTACGGTTTTCTGACCGGGCTTGCCTATTACCTGCACGGACTGGCAGCGTTTACGCCGGGTGAGCCTGCTGCCTTTCTGATGGAGGGACAGGATACCGCCGGGATGATCGGTGTTCTGGAGGGCATCTCTGAGAACACCTTGATGCATTGCCTGTTTACGGCGGTAAACAGCGTCACGAGCCTGCTCTTTCAATGCTGTATGTCCGTTCTGGTGTTTACTGCCGTGCGCTATGCCGGGCATCTGAAATGGCTTGGCGCAGCGTTCCTGCTGCACGTTGTGACCGATATCATCCCGGCGTTCCACTTCGCAGGCAATCTTTCCGCAACCGAGGTGGATGTCCTGTTGCTGCTGTTCACCGCCGGCGTGGTCTACCTGACCTACCGGGTGCGTGAATCTCATGATGCCAATTCTGTCGGGGACATCCCCGATTTACCATAAAAGGAGGACAAAACGATGCCATTACCAGTAGTCGCTGTTGTGGGCAGACCGAATGTCGGCAAGTCCACGCTCTTTAATAAGCTCGTCGGTGCGAGAATTTCCATCGTGGAGGATACCCCCGGCGTGACCCGTGACCGCATTTATTCCAAATGTGAGTGGAGAGGGCATAAGTTCATGGTCGTTGACACCGGCGGTATCGAGCCGAAGGAGGACGACAAGATGCTCACCCTCATGCGCCAGCAGGCAGAGATCGCCATTTCCCATGCGGATGTGATCGTGCTCGTCTGTGACGTGCGCTGCGGTGTGACGGCAAATGACTATGCCGTTGCCGATATGCTCCAGAAATCCGGCAAGCCTGTTGTGCTTGCTGTCAATAAGTGCGATACCTTGGGCGAAACGCCGATGGACGTGTATGAGTTCTACAATCTCGGACTCGGCGACCCGTTCCCGATCTCCTCGGTTCACGGTCACGGCACGGGCGATATGCTCGACGAGGTGGTCAAGTTCTTCCCGACGGAGGACATCGAGGATTACGACGAGACTGATATCAAGGTCGCTGTCATCGGCAAGCCGAATGCCGGAAAGTCTTCGCTCATCAACCGCATCGCCGGCGAGGAGCGTGTGATCGTGTCCGATATTGCCGGTACGACCCGTGATGCCACGGATACCATCATCGACCGTGAGGAAGGCAGATTCGTCTTCATCGACACCGCCGGCATCCGCAGGAAATCCAAGATCACCGAGAAGATCGAGCATTACTCTGTGCTGCGTGCGTATATGGCAGTAGACCGTGCGGATGTGTGTGTGATTATGATCGACGCCGTAGAGGGCTTTACCGAGCAGGATTCCAAGGTCGCAGGCTATGCCCATGAGCAGGGCAAGGGCTGTATTGTGGCTGTCAACAAGTGGGATGCCATCGAGGACAAGACCGACAAGACCATGCAGGAATACCGCAAGAAGCTGGAGAATGATTTCAGCTTCATGAGCTATGTGCCGTTCATTTTTATCTCCGCCAAGACCGGACAGCGTGTGGAAAAGCTCTTTGGCATGATCAAGAATGTTGCAGAACAGAACGCTATGCGTATTTCCACCGGTATGCTCAATGATGTGCTGGCATATGCGGTCGCAAGAGTGCAGCCGCCGTCGGACAAGGGCAAGCGCCTGAAGATCTACTACATGACCCAGGCATCCACCAAGCCGCCGACATTCGTATGCTTCGTCAACCGTGCAGACCTGTTCCATTTCTCGTATCAGCGCTATATCGAGAACCAGATCCGCACGACGTTCGGTCTGGAGGGAACACCGGTGCGGATGATCGTCCGTGAACGTGACCGGAATGACGCATAATAAGGGGGACAATCTATGATCTTTTTGGCAATGCTCATCGCTGCAGCGCTGGGCTATCTGTTTGGCAGTATCAATTCAGCGATCATCACCGTGCGTCTGCTCAAGCACGAGGATGTCCGTAAATTCGGCTCCGGCAACGCAGGACTGACGAACACCCTGCGCTGCTTTGGCAAGCTGTGTGCGCTGTTCACCTTGATCGGAGATTTGGGCAAGGGCGTGGTCGCAGTGCTTTTGAGCCAGTGGATCGCCCGTATGCTGAACGGGGGGGAAGGCGACCTGTTCCTGATCGGCGTGATAGCCGGCATCTTTTCCATCCTTGGACACGTCTTTCCGCTGTATTACGGCTTCAAGGGCGGCAAGGGCGTGCTGGTGGGCGTGAGCATCTTTCTGGTGCTCGACTGGCGGCTGTTTCTGATTCTGATCGGGATTTTCGCCATAGTGCTTGCAATTTCCAAGTATGTGAGTCTTGCGTCCATCATCGCAACGGCTTGCTGTCCGGTGGTGACATTTGTCCTGCAAATGTGGTGTTCGGGCGGCATCTGGCAGCTATCGGATGTGCTGATCCATATGGGACTGGAATGCTTTATGGCTGCCCTCATCATCGGCGGTCATCATGAGAATATCCAACGTCTGAAAAACGGCACCGAACGCAAATTCGGTGAGAAGAAGGAACGGCAGGTATAACAGGCATAAGATGTGCAATGCAAAATCCCCGGAGATCTGGAAGTCTCCGGGGATTTGTAGTTTGAAGTCTCAGTACGTCTGCTTGTCCTGTATCTCGCTGTATTCCCGGAACAATTCCTGACATTCGCTGCGGCAGAGCTCCTCGGAGTCGGCACAGCCCTGCTCATAGAACACCTGATCCCGGAAGCCAATGGCGTCCGTATCGGCAATGGTGCAGCCGTAATAGACCTTTCGGATGTTCGCCCAGAGAATCGCTCCGGCGCACATCGGACAGGGTGCTGCGGTGGTGTACAGCTCACAGCCCGTCAGGTCAAAGGTGCCCAGATTCCGGCAGGCATTGCGGATCGCCATGACCTCGCCATGGCAGGTCGGATCCTGCTGCCGGATGACTTCATTGTGCCCCCTGCCGACGATCTCGCCGTCTTTGACGATCACGCAGCCGAATGGCCCGCCGTGTCCGGCGTGTATGCCGGTACGTGCTTCTTCAATGGCGGTTTGCATATAGATGCTCACACTGTTTCCCTCCGATCTGTTTGGTATTTGGTTAAATTATACATCATTTCACTCGAATTGTCAATAGTTATATCTTGACTGCCTGAAATATGAGACGCACGGAATTCCGACAGGGAAGGCGGTGTCTGGATGCGTGGAAGATTTGCAACGTTTTCAACACTCTGATTTGTGAATAGCGCCGAAAATTTTGGAAACCCCTTGCTTTTTTCTGCAAACGTGGTACAATAGAATTAGCACTCAAAGAGATAGAGTGATAGCACTCCGGCAAACCGGGTGCAAATCTGATAAGGAGGAACATATCATGACAATTAAACCCTTGTTTGATCAGGTACTCATTAAAATGACTGAGGCTGAGGAAACCACCAAGAGCGGCATCATCCTCGCAGCATCCGCACAGGAGAAGCCCCAGGTCGCAGAGGTCGTTGCAGTCGGCGACGGCAAGTATGATGATAACGGAAAGCTCGTTCCGATGGTCGTAAAGGTCGGCGATAAGGTATTGACCAGAAAGTACGGCGGTACAGATGTCAAGATCGACGGCGAGGAGTACACCCTCGTTGGTCAGGAGGACATTCTGGCAATCGTTGAATAAGCTTTATACACGACTATATTAAGATAAGGAGAGATCTATCATGGCTAAGGATATTAAATACGGCGAAGACGCACGTAAGGCTCTGCAGGCTGGTATTGACAAGCTTGCAGACACTGTTAAGATCACGCTCGGACCGAAGGGCAGAAATGTTGTCCTTGACAAGAAGTTCGGCGCACCGCTCATCACCAATGATGGTGTGACCATCGCAAAGGACATCGAGCTGGAGGATGCGTTCGAGAACATGGGCGCACAGCTCGTCAAGGAGGTTGCGACCAAGACCAATGATGCTGCCGGTGACGGTACCACCACTGCAACCCTGCTTGCACAGGCAATCATCCGTGAGGGTATGAAGAATATCGCAGCAGGTGCCAACCCGATGATCCTGAAGAAGGGTATCCAGAAGGCTGTTGATACTGCTGTTGAGACCATCAAGGCAAATTCCAAGCCGGTCGAGGGCAGCGCTGATATCGCAAGAGTTGGTACAGTTTCTTCCGCTGATGAGAATGTTGGTAAGCTCATCGCTGAGGCTATGGAGAAGGTTACTTCTGACGGTGTTATCACCATCGAGGAGAGCAAGACCGCTGAGACCTATTCTGAGGTTGTAGAGGGTATGCAGTTCGACCGTGGCTATATTTCTCCGTATATGGTAACGGATACCGAGAAGATGGAGGCTGTTTATGACAATCCCTACATTCTTCTGACGGATAAGAAGATCGCTTCCATCCAGGAGATCCTGCCGCTGCTGGAGCAGATCGTCAAGACTGGTGAGAAGCTTGTCATCATCGCAGAGGACATCGAGGGCGAGGCTCTGACCACCCTGATCCTGAATAACCTGCGCGGCACCTTCAAGTGCGCTGCTGTCAAGGCACCGGGCTTTGGCGACAGACGCAAGGAAATGCTCAAGGATATCGCTATCCTAACCGGCGCTGAGGTCATCAGCTCTGAGCTGGGTCTGGAGCTGAGTGATACACAGCTCAGTCAGCTTGGCCGTGCTCGTCAGATCGTGATCCAGAAGGAGAACACCATCATTGTTGACGGTGCCGGCAGCTCTGAGGAGATCAAGAGCAGAGTTGCACAGATCAAGGCTCAGATCGAGTCCGCAACCTCTGATTTCGACCGTGAGAAGCTCCAGGAGCGCCTGGCAAAGCTCTCCGGCGGTGTGGCAGTCATCAAGGTTGGTGCTGCAACTGAGATCGAGATGAAGGAGAAGAAGCTGAGAATCGAGGATGCTCTTGCAGCAACCAAGGCAGCCGTTGAGGAAGGCATCGTAGCCGGCGGCGGCACAGCGCTCATCAATGCGATCCCGGCAGTTGAGAAGCTCGTATCCGAGCTCGAAGGCGACGAGAAGACCGGTGCGCAGATTATCCGCACTGCACTCGAAGCACCGCTTCGCCAGATCGCACTGAATGCAGGTCTGGAGGGCAGCGTGATCATCGACAAGATCATCAGTGCTGACAAGGTTGGCTACGGCTTTGATGCGTATAACGAGACTTATGTGGATATGATTCCGGCAGGTATCGTTGACCCGACCAAGGTTACCAGATCCGCACTCCAGAATGCAGCATCCGTTGCAGCTATGGTACTGACCACCGAGAGCCTTGTAGCTGACATCAAGGAGCCGGAGCCGGCAATTCCTCCGATGCCCGCAGGCGGCGGTATGTATTAAGCGCAGAGCCTGCGCTGGCGAGATACCGGTGAGGGGTTGACCAATCTCCGGTGACCGCAATGACCTTTGGCACAAGTGCCAAGCGGTCAAAGCTAAGCTTTGGGTTTTCGCCGTGCGTGGCACGGCTGGGATGGTTCCTGCTTCGTTTGAAGCAAAAAGCCAAAGGCTGCGTTGCAATACTGGCAAAGTAATCAGAAACCAAACTCCCCGATGCGTCGGACGTATCGGGGAGTTTTCTGTTGACGGCGGAAACAGGGCATTCCATGAGCTGGGAGTTCTTCCGGCGCATTGCACAAAATCCTGACGTTCAATTCTTGCAAAACGGAGAAATCAAAAGCAAATCCGTGCGAAACTATTGTGAAATCATGCGGAATCAGGTATAATAAATGTGGTATGAAATGCACATCCGTAAAGGGGGGAGCAAGTATGTTCGATAAAACAATGACCTTTTCCATGAATGAAGAACGAGAAATCGAGCTCAAGCGTACTCTGACCATTATATATGACGCCCTCGTCCAGAAGGGGTACAATCCGATCAATCAGATCGTGGGTTATATCTTGTCCGAAGATCCGACCTATATCACAACGCACAATAATGCACGCAATCTCATCCGTCACATCGACCGTGATGAGCTCCTGCAAATTTTGGTGCGCTCCTATCTCAAGCATTGAGAGATATCGTGAATGCATAAACCCCTTCGTTTTCAGGCGAAGGGGTTTTTTGTGTGCATTTCGGGGCATACTACTGCTGCGGTATATGTTGCCGCAGAAAAGAGGGAAACCTATGCAAAATCAGATCTTGGGTGTGCTGCTTGGACTGTCGCTCATGACCAGCCTGCCGGTATCCGCCGGAACTGCCATCGGCTACGGGCAGGGCAAGCAGGTGGATGCGAACAACGTCCCGACCGGCGCACTCGAATTCAATGCACAGTACGGAAAATACGGCGCTTATGCGACGACGCCGGACAAGAGCCGCATCATCCTGACCTTTGATCAGGGGTATGAGAACGGGTATACGGCGCAAATTCTGGATACGCTCCGGGAGAAGCACGTTACTGCCATCTTCTTCCTGACCGGCGACTACGCCAAGTCGGAGCCGGAGCTTGTCCGCCGTATGATCGCTGAGGGGCATATGCTCGGCAACCACGGCATGACCCACGCCTCGCTTCCGACCCTGACGCCGGAGGGGCAGCGCAAGGAGATCAGTGACCTGCACGACTATGTGATCGAGCATTACAGCTACCGGATGCAATACTTCCGCTGTCCGTGCGGTGAGTATTCCCAGGAGGCGCTGGAAACGGCACAGTCTTTGGGATACCGGACGGTATTCTGGAGCGGTGCGCACGTTGACTGGCTCGTGGATGACCAGCCGGATCCGCAGGAATCGCTCGAAAAGCTGACTGCTCAGGCGCACGGCGGAGAGATCCTCCTTCTGCATTCTGTCTCCTCGACCAATGCACAGATCCTCGGCGACCTGATCGATGCGCTGCGGGAGAAAGGATACCGGGTGTAGCAGGCAAGAAACAAAGCCCTGAAGCAGTCACTTCAGGGCTTTACACTTATTCCTTGACCTCTGGCTCCGGGTAATGTGTGACAGCATCTACAATGATCTGCGCACATCCCTCGATGCCGATGA
Source organism: uncultured Ruminococcus sp. (assembly GCA_902767115.1). Taxonomy (GTDB): domain Bacteria; phylum Bacillota; class Clostridia; order Oscillospirales; family Ruminococcaceae; genus UBA3855. Next base: position 3,356 of record CACXGK010000004.1, on the reverse strand, counting down.
TGCCGGTATTGAGGCAGAGGGCATAATTGCCTTTGTCATGCCAGTTGCCGCCGGTGTTGATGTTGTAGAACTTTTCACGGCGGTTGTCGATCCGGGGCAGGATGGTGTCGATATCCTTGGCAGGCGTACCGTAGGTCTCCTGCGCATATTGCAGACGGAACGCACGGGATGCGTAGATAAAGGTCGGGAAACGGTATGGATTGTCCCGCAGGATCCAATTGGCACAGCGTCCCACGATCACGCAGCTCCCCTGCTCGGCAAGCTCCTTGATGATCTGGGTCTCAGTGATGTACAGCTTGTCGGAAACCGGAAGGTTATCCTCCATGGTGCGTGCCGGATTGGAATTCATCAGCAGCGCATACAGGAAACTCTTGGGAGAGGATTCCTCAGCGCCCTCCAACTTGGCAACCGGGATCTCCAGCCGTTCGGATGCCATTTCCAGGATCTCGTGATTGTAGAACGGAATGCCCAGGGTCTGTGCAACGTGCTTGCCCACGACGCTGCCGCCGCTGCCGTATTCACGTTCGATGGTAATGATCGGATGCTTCATTTTGTATTCCCCCTGACTTTGTAATATATATGGGATGTGCTGTTTGGCAAGGAGCGCCAAAAGCAGCACACCATGACTGCTGTCCGTCCGGACAGCATATGATCGCCCAGTCCTGCGGTGAGGACTGGCTTACTGTAGAATCAGATACTAATATTATAGCACAAAACGCACAAAAAATCAGCTAATTCCTGAAAAAAGAATGTCGGATTCAAAAAATCTCCGGTTTGAACAAATTGTGAACTCGATTTTTATGCACTTTGAAGGAACACCGTGTCCTGCAAAATGCACGTCATTGGGATTTCCGGGATTCCAAAATCTGTGAAAATCACCGATTTTGCGGAGAGTTTACAAAAAAGCCATAAACCACGGCGCCTTGTGTGATATAATAGGTATCAGAAACAGAAGGAAACATTGGTTTGGAAACTGTCTGGTATCAGGAGATTTGGGAAGATGTCAGGCAGGTTCCGGAAGAAGGAAGGATGTTGGATGATGAAGCATAGAAATGTTGTACGGATCATGGCTGTACTGCTGTCCGCACTGCTGGGCTGCACCGCACTGACGGGCTGCGCTGCCGGCGGCAAGGTGACAGATGAGCCGATCTTTGAAACCACTGCGGAAAATGAGTCGGAGGATAGTACTGTGACAGATTCCAAAGCAGAACCGGTGGCTGAGACAGAAGCTGCCACAACGGAGCATATCAGCCCCAAAGAAACGGTGACCTCACAGCTCGGTGCCCAGATCGACACCGATGTGACGCTCGACCGTGACAGCGCAGATGACAGCGGCAAGAATTGCAAGACACCGCTCTCGTCCTTTATCCGGGAAGGCGATGTGGTCAGCTCCTTCACGTTTGTGTTCTATGCGGCAGACGGTGTGACGGATATTGGCACCTTTAAGGGCGGCTGTGGCATTTCAGTCACGGAGGACTGCGCTGCGGCAACGGATGCCGGCTGGTACCAGTCGGATGATTTCGAGGCGCAGTCGGAAGGCTCTTACATCGAAGTGACCTGGAACGTGCCGCAGGATGTGGCATCCTATGTGGCAGCCGGCGGTGACGTGCAGATCGGCTACTGGTGGGGCAATACCCAGAAGGTCACGCTCAAGAATATCATCTGCACCTACACACGTACCGAGGAGCTGCCCGTTGACGGGACAGAGACCATCCAGGTCGGGAAGTCTCTGAATTTCAGCAGCGACGATACCAACACCGTGAAGGTGCCGCTGGCAGATGTGCTCGGTGACGAGGGCGTGCCGCAGGCTGTGACCTTCTCGATCTCCGGCAATGGTTCCTTCCGGAAGTTCACCGGTGCGTTCGGTATCACGACCACAGACTGGTACCAGACGGATACCGTTGCGGTTCTGACCGATGCGTCCCATCTTGAACTGACCTGGATCATCCCGGAGGAGATCCGCTGGGATGTGCCGAAGGACGGCGAAGTGATGCTAGGTTACTGGTGGAGTGAGGGCGGCGATGCGACCCTGGATTCCGTGACCGTCAAGTACAGCGTCGGCGGCACACGTCCGGCTGTCAGTGCTGCGGTGCCGGAGAATGTCAAGCCGGCAGATAACGGCGCTGTGGCTGCCAATGTCAAGAGCGACGGCAGAGCCGCTGCGATCGCTGCGGATATCAAGGTCGGCTGGAATCTCGGCAATACCCTCGACAGCTACGACAAGCTCAACAAGAATACCGACTACGAGACCTATTGGGGCAACCCCAAGACCACCAAGGCGATTTTTGACACCGTCAAGGCAAAGGGCTTCAATGCAGTGCGCATCCCGGTGTCGTGGACGAATCATCTGTCCTCTGACAACACCATTGACGCCGCATGGCTCGACCGTGTGCAGGAGGTCGTGGATTATGCGATGGAGGATGACCTCTACGTGATCCTGAATATGCACCATGATGATTACGTGTGGGTGCATCCGGTCTATGCTGAGGAGGAGGCAGTTTCTGCCAAGTACGTGAAGATCTGGGAGCAGATCGCTGCCCGGTTCCAGGATTATGACCTCAAGCTGATGTTTGAGGGCTTGAATGAGCCCCGTATGGTCGGCTCCGCCAATGAATGGATGGGCGGCACGGAGGAGGAGCGCACGGTCATCAACCACCTGCTTCAGAAATTCGTGGACACCGTGAGAGCATCCGGCGGCAAGAATGCTGACCGTACCCTGATCGTGACCACCCACGCCGCATCCATTACGGATGCCGCTGTCAATGGTCTGGTGCTGCCGGACGACAGCAATCTGATCGTTTCCATCCACAACTATGCGCCGTGGAAGTTCACAACAGCGGAATATCCGGATGTCAAGACCTTTGACAGTGCCGGACAGTCCGAGCTGGATGCGCAGTTTGACAAGCTCCAGCAAAAGTTCGTCAGCCAGGGCGTTCCGGTCATCATCGGTGAGTTCGGTGCCGAGGACAAGGGCAATGACAGCGACCGTGACGCATATTATGCGTACTATATCCAGGCTGCTGCCAAGCGTGGCATTCCGTGCTTCATCTGGGACAACGGCCCTTCCGACAGCTATGGCGTGCTCGACCGCAAGAACAACACCTGGTATGGCAACGGGATTGCGGATGCAGTTGCCGGTGCGGTAAAGTGAGTGAAATAGAATCAAGAAGCTGCCGCTGAAATCTCACAGCGGCAGCTCAGTCTGTCAAAAAAACTATCTTGAAAGCGCAAAGCAAACGCAGAAGTTTTTGGTCCAGCTTTTTTCAAAAAGCTGGTCAGGTCCAGGGCTGAAAGCCCTGGTCGCCGTCCGCAGACGGCGAAATCTCCTAATCCTGCGCTTTTTTCAGGGGTGAATT
>CACXGK010000003.1 GCA_902767115.1 uncultured Ruminococcus sp. | reverse complement strand
GACCAGGGCTTTCAGCCCTGGACCTGACCAGCTTTTTGAAAAAAGCTGGACCAAAAACTTTTGCATTTGCTTCACGCTTTCAAGAATGGCGTTTTTAGCAATGAATAGGCGCATCGCTGTCATGTCGGACGGCGCATCACCGTTTCAGATATTCCGACGATACCGGGAATTCAAAATACGTATCCGGATACGGCTCATCCTTCAGTGTGAAATGCCACCATTCGCAGTCGATCGGCTCAAAGCCGTTGCGTACCATGACATTTTGCAGGAGCATCCGGTTATCGTGCTGTTCCGGCGTGACTGCCGCAGAATCCGGATGGGAGATCTCGCTGAACAGGTCGAACGGACTGCCCATGTCGAGCTCCTTGCCGGTTTTCATATCCAGAAGCGTCAGATCAACGGTGCTGCCACGGCTGTGACTGGATCTGCTCGCCACAAAGCCCTTGGCAAACAATTCCTGCTTTTCGAGATCCGGGTAGAAATAAGGCTTCATCCGCAGGTCAAGGTCGTCGATGCCCCACATCATGAAATGCCGCACCGCACTGGCAGGACGATAGGTGTCGTATATTTTCAGCCGATACCCTTGCACGTTCATCTCATTGCTGACCGAAAGCAGGGCTCTGGCGGCTTCCTTGGTGATGAGGGCGCATGGTTCCTCATAGCCGTTGATGCGGTCGCCGATAAAATTGTAGGTCGAGTAGTAACGGATCTCCTGCACGATCGCCGGGACTTTTTCAGCAAGCACCACGAAGCCGGATGAATCCATTGTAAGTTTTCTTTCTGCGTCTGTCATGCGTTGATACCTCCTTGTATATGGATAGCGGAAACGTTCCGCTCGACAGGCGTGTTTACCCTTCCACCGTGATGCGCTCCACCGGCTTGAAGCCGGCAGTCTTGGCAAACTGCATCCGCATCGGGAAGGTGGACAGAAAATCGGAAGGGTCGATCCGCTCGAAATTGATGCCCTCAAAGCCCTCACGGGTAAAGCCGACGGAGAGGATGGTTTCCTCGGTCTCGTGACCGGTCGCCGTGTTGAGCACCGTATCAACGGCATGAACGAGCACTGCCTGCACCGGCAGGATGGAGAAGATCTCCCGTGCCAGACGGATCGCACATGAGCAGACGTAGTCCTGGGTGATGTCGTAGTACATTGTCCGGGACATTTCCTTTTCAGAGAGCTTGCCGGTCGAGGTGAGGGAAAGCTGCTTTTCCGGAACGACCTCCTTGGATTTCACGCAGAATTCGATCTCCATGTAATCGCCGCTGTCGGTGCCGAATTCGAGGTCGCTGCCAAACTGCGCAAAATCCTCGAACGGATTGGCTGCTTCCAGCGCCTCGTAGTAGGCGTCCACGTCGCCGGACAGCACACGGTCAGCGAACTTCACCGATTCCTGCCAGCCCTCAAATGCCTCGGCATCCTCCTGCTTGGCAGCCTCGATCGCCTGCTGGAGTTCGGCACGGCGCTTGTCGTCCTGCCCAAAGAGCTTGGCGCCGAAGCCCGGCTGGTAGTTTGCCAGCGCTGCACGGGCAGCCTTCTCGGCAGGACCGCCCTCCGCTTTTGTAAACGGCGGCATTGCATCCCGGAGCTTCTGCCAGTCGATGGGCGGTTCACATTCGAGATGCACCCCTCTGACCATGTCCAGATAGTTCTCGAATTCCTCCACACGCAGCTTATTTTCCGCAAGCTCATTTTGTTTTGCCTGTTCCTTTTCGAGCTTTGCCTGTTCCTTTTCCTGCTGCTTTGCCTGGGCAGCCTTCTGCTTTTCGAGTGCCTGTCGCTTCTGGTAGGCGTCGGACTTGTAGGTGCGTCCGGTCTTGGCAGCTTTCTTGGCAGCGGTCTTGAGATTGGTCGAATACGAAAGCCCCGTACCCGGCAGCGAAACCGTCCCTCTGCCGGAGCTGTTGAGTGAGTAGTTCAGCCCCTTTGCCTTGCCACGGACGCTGACACTGACACCGCCGGTGCCGACGTTCAGGCTCACGCCCTTGGCGATCTTGATGCTCTTGCGGAAATTCAGTCCCATAATATCCTCCTGTGTTTGCGGTCAGTCTGATGTTATGTATAGTATACCACATTTCGCCAAAAAGTGCAATCCCAAAACACAAAAAACGCCGGCAAGCGCCAGCGTTTTTGTGTTTTCAGGATTTAGTCCTCATCCTCGGCATCCTCGCTGTGCTCATTGAGATAAGCGACCAGCTCACCGATCGTGCGGATGCTGTCCACAGCTTCGTCCGGAATGCGGACATCCGTTGCGCTTTCGATCGCAACGATCAGCTCTACCGCATCCATCGACGAACATCCGAGATCGTCAATGATATCCGTTTCTTCCTCCAGTGTGTCAACATCTCTGTCAAACTGCTCTGCAATGATCTGGGCGATGGTCTCAAAATCCATGCTCGATCCCTCCCTTTCTTCAGGCGTAGTGCGTTATCTATCTTACAATTAGTATAAAAGAAAACGCCGATTACGTCAATAGGCAAACAGACAGTTTTTTAATGCGAATTCGCCCGTGCAATTGTGCATTCTGCTAAGCCCCCCGATCTACCGGGCAGCTTTGCCCTGCAAAGGCGCAGTCCGGGCTGAAAAAATCTGTAAAATCCATTGTATTTTTCTGCAAAATGTGCTATGATAAGAGTGATACACAGTGAGGGCACCTGTCCCTCATAGACCACAAGGAGGACAAGACATGAAGCATTTTACTCTCATCGGCTGCCCGCTGGGGCATTCCATGTCGCCATGGATCCACGAGCGTTTGTTCAGACTCGCCGGCGAGGAGGCATCCTATGACCTCACCGAGATCCGTCCGGAGGATCTGGACGCATCCATCGACAAGCTTCGTGAGCTGCGGGGATTCAATGTGACGATCCCCTATAAGACCGCCATCCTGCCCCATCTGTCCGGGGTGGACGAGCTGGCAGAGCGTTACCAGTCCGTCAATACCGTCGCAGTCAACGCCGACGGAAAGCTCTTGGGCTCCAATACCGACTGCGCTGGTTTCCTGCACAGTGTCGGCGAGATCCCGACAGGTACCCGTGCGCTGCTGATCGGCTGCGGCGGCGTCGGACGCATGATGGCGACCGAGTGCTACCTGCACGGCGCTGACCTGACGGTCACCGAGCGTGACCTGCCCCGTGCGCAGGCTCTGGCAGAGGAATTGCAGGAGCGTTTTCCTGCCGGTAAGTCGCCCTATGGCAAGACCGGTTCCATCCGCATCCTGGAGGCGCCCCCGGCAGAGGACTTTGACCTGCTGATGAACGCTACCCCGGTCGGGATGTACCCAAAGACACAGGGCTGCCCGGTAACGGATGACGTCATTGCACGGAGCAGCCGGGTATTTGACGTGATCTACAACCCCACCGAGACCCAGCTCATCCGCAGGGCAAAGGCGCTCGGCAAGGAAGCCATCGGCGGCTCTGCCATGCTCGTATGGCAGGCGGCTGTGGCACAGTCGTTCTGGAATCACACCCAGTTTGACCCGAAGGACATCTGGAACCTCGTTTCCGAGATGCAAAACGAGGTCGATCGGCTGTTCCCGACGGAGGAGGCACAGGCATGACGATCTTTCTCTGCGGCTTTATGGGCTGCGGCAAGAGCACTGTCGGGCAGAAGCTTGCCAAGACCCTGAACGTCCCCTTCACGGATATGGACACCTACATCGAGGAACAGGCTGGTAAGACCATCCCGGAGATCTTTGCGGAGGATGGCGAGCCGCATTTTCGTGACCTCGAAACACAGGCGGTGCGTGACCTTGCAACACAGGAAGGTGTGATCGCCTGCGGCGGCGGCGCTATGCTGCGGGATATCAATGCGAAGATCGCTGCGGAAAACGGTACGGTGCTGTTTCTGGACGTACCGTTCCGGATGTGCTATCTGCGCATTGCCAATACCGACCGTCCCATCGTCAAGCGCAGCACCCGGCAGGAGCTGTACAATCTCTACCGCAAGCGCCGTGGCGTTTACAGACGGCACAGCACGCACCGCATTGAAGCTGTTCACAGCCCGACGCAGACGGTGCAGGAGATCATTGCACTTTTGGAAGGATAAACAGGGAGAGCCATATGATTATTTATAATGCAGAAATCTATTCCATGACGGAGGATATGCACTTCTACGGCTATGTCGAGGTGCAGGACGGCAAGATCACTGCCGTGGAGCAGGGGAAACCTGACGCTGTCTCCGAGGGCGATATCGACGCTCACGGCGGCGTGCTGATGCCGGGGCTGATCGATGCACACACGCATCTGGGTATCATCGAGGACGGCATCGACTTTGAGGGGGACGACTGCAACGAGATCTCGGATCCGTTCACACCGCAGCTTCGTGCCCTCGACGGCATCAATCCCTATGACCGGTGCTTTTCGGAAGCCCGTGCTGCCGGCGTCACCTCTGTGGTGGTATCTCCGGGCAGCGCCAATGCCTGCGGCGGCGAAATGCTCCTGATGAAGACCTGGGGGCGCTGCACGGATGAAATGATGATCTCTGCGTGCGGCATGAAGTTCGCACTGGGCGAGAATCCGAAATCCGTCTACTCCGACCGTGACGAAGCGCCGGTGACACGTATGATGACCGCTGCACTCATCCGTGAGGGCTTGCAGAAGGCAAAGCTCTATGCGGAGCGCCTGGAGCGCTTTGAGGAGCACCCGGACGAGGAGGAGCCCCCGGAATACGATGCGAAGTGCGAAGCCCTCCTGCCGCTCCTGAACGGCAGACAAAAGGCACATTTCCACTGTCACCGTGCGGACGATATCTGCACAGCGGTGCGCATTGCCAAGGAGTTTGGGCTGGATCTCGTTGTGATTCACGGCACCGGTGCGCACATTGCTGCCGACCTGTTCGGGGAGTGGGGACTGAACATCATCACAGGCCCCATCCTCTGCGACCGCTGCAAGCCGGAAATGTCCAAGCTGGAGCTTTCCAACGCCGCAACTTTGCATGAGAAAGGCGTTCACATCGCCATCTGCACCGACCATCCGGAGGTACCCATCCAGTACCTGCGCATGAGCGCAGCGCTTGCTGTCAAGGGTGGTCTGCCCCGTGAGGCAGCACTGCGTGCCATCACGTCTGAGGCAGCCGATATGCTCGGCGCTTCTGACCGGATCGGACGCATTGCGGTCGGACTGGATGCCGATCTGGCATTGTTCCCGGACGATCCGCTGGATATGATGCAGGATCCGGAATGGGTCATGATCGGCGGCAGCATGGTGACCATGCCCGCAGGTTCCTCCCAATGACTGCCGTGGCAGTCAAAGGTCGGAGGGGGTGCATCACACAATGAACATTCCAGAAGAAACTTACCTGACCGGTATCTGGGAGGTAGATGCGGCGGACGAATTCGAGGCAAAGGAAACCGCCCGTGATTACCATGCGAACCGCACGGTCTGCCTTGCCAAGCAAAAGAAGCTGCCGATCTATCGGTTTTGTTTTATTGTGATGCTGATGCCGCTGTTTTGTTATTTCGCTGACGAATTCTTTCAGAAAGACCTTGACAGCTACATGGCGGTCATCAGCGTGGTGTATACGCTGTTTGCGGTTTACTTTGTGCTGTTCCGGAAGAATCTGCGCATTCCGGCGCTCGGCTCGCTGGTCTACCTTGCAGAGGTGTTCCGGCTGGACGACTGGTCAGCGATCATCCCGACCTGGATCCCGATCCTTCTTCTGAACGGCATTGCTTATTTCTATGACAAAGACAAAACATGGCTGGAGATGCAGCCGGGTTTTCCGGCATTTCACGACATCATTGTGCGTGTGAAGGAAGCTTACGCCCTCACGGAACGTGATGTTCCGCCTGCCGCTGAACCGGCGGACGACCCTTACAAGGACATTCTGAGCAGTTTACAATAGACCTCCTCAGAAACTTCCGAGGAGGTCAAATAAATCATCACTGAGGTGAATTTGCTATGAGAGAAATCACTTGTGCCGAGATCACGGAAGCTGTGGCTTCGCTGTGCATCAAGGCAAATAAACGATTACCGGAAAACTTAGAGAAACGCATCCATGAATGCGCCGCCGAGGAGCAGTCCCCGGTCGGCAAGGCAGTCTTTGACGACCTGATCGCCAATTTGCAGGCGGCACGGGAGGAGGACTTTCCGATCTGTCAGGACACCGGCATGGCGGTCGTGTTCATCGAGCTCGGACAGGACGTCCACATCACCGGCGGCACGCTGCGGCAGGCAGTCGATGCCGGCGTCCATAAGGGCTATACCGAGGGGTATCTGCGCTGTTCGGTCGTTGGGGATCCGCTGGAGCGTGTGAACACCACCGACAATACCCCGGCTGTCATCCATCTGGAACTCGTGGAGGGCGATAAGATGAAGATCGCCGTATGTCCCAAGGGCTTTGGCAGCGAGAATATGTCGCAGCTCAAAATGATGACCCCGGCGGCAAGCCAGGATGACATCGTGCAGTTTGTGGTCGATGTCATCGCAAAGGCTGGCTCGAATCCCTGTCCGCCTATCGTGGTCGGTGTCGGCATCGGCGGCAATTTTGAGGAGTGTGCGCTCCTTGCCAAAAAGGCACTCTGCCGTGATGCATCCATCCGCAATCCCAAGCCGCTTTACGCCGAACTGGAGCAGAAAATGCTCGAACGAATCAACAAGCTCGGCATCGGACCGCAGGGCTTTGGCGGTACGGTGACTGCCCTCTGCGTCAATATCGAGGAGGGGGCGACCCACATCGCAGGTCTGCCTGTTTCCGTCAATGTGGGATGCCATGTGACCAGACACGCCGAAACCGTGCTCTGACCGCATCCTGATCTTCTATCAATACCTGGAGGTAATACCTATGCTTCTTGCCCTTGACGTCGGCAATACGAATATCGTGCTCGGCTGTTTTGACGGGGATACGATCCTGTTCCGGGAGCGTGTTTCCACCAACCAGCAGGCGACCGATCTGGAATATGCCACCCGGATCCGTATGGCACTGGATATGTACCAGATCGAGCGCACACAGATCACGGAGGCGATCATTTCCTCCGTTGTGCCGTCCGTGACCAATACCCTCCGGCAGGCGGTCGAGAAATACCTTGGCTGCACGCCGATGATTGTCGGCCCCGGCATCAAGACCGGGCTTTCCATCGTGATCGATAATCCGGCACAGCTTGGCAGTGACCTCGTGGTGGACGCTGTTGCTGGCATCCACGAGTACCCGGTGCCGCTTATCATCATTGACATGGGAACAGCGACCACGTTCTCCCTCATCGATGCCAAGAAGCGGTATCTCGGCGGCGTGATCATGACGGGCATGGCGGTTTCGACTGAAGCGCTTGTCAACCGCACGTCACAGCTCCCACGCATCGCCTTTGAAGCGCCCAGGCACGTCATTGGCACCAACACCATCGACTGCATGAAAAGCGGCGTGATGTACGCCACAGCCTCCGCCCTCGACGGCATGATCGAACGCATCGAGGAGGAGATCGGTGAGAAATGTACCGTTGTTGCCACCGGCGGACTTGCAGGTGCTGTGACACCCCTGTGTAAAAGGGATATCATCCTCGATGATGACCTCCTGCTCAAGGGACTGCATATCATTTACGAGAAAAACAGAGCATAAACAGAAAATCATTCTTGAAAGCGTGAAGCAAACGCAAAAGTTTTTGGTCCAGCTTTTTTCAAAAAGCTGGTCAGGTCCAGGGCTGAAAGCCCTGGT
>CACXGK010000002.1 GCA_902767115.1 uncultured Ruminococcus sp. | reverse complement strand
AGATCGTGCTCAACCCGACCAAGGAGCAGCGTGCAAACAATGACCTGAACCTCACGGTTGCAGGCTCTGCAAACAAGATCGTTATGATCGAGGCAGGCGCAAATGAGGTTGACGAAAAGACCATGCTCAATGCGATCCTCACCGGTCACGAGGAGATCAAGAAGATGGTTGCATTCATCTCTGAGATTCAGAAGGAGATTGGTAAGCCGAAGTTTGAGTTCGAGTCTCAGGAGATTCCGCACGATATGTTTGACGCTGTTGAGGCACTCGTTGGCGAAAAGGTCAAGGTCGCACTCGACACCAATGATAAGAATATCCGTGATGCTCGCATGAAGCCCATCACCGATGAGGTGCATGAGGCATTTGATGAGCAGTACGGCGAGAATGGCCCTGCAAAGCTCGATGAGTGCCTGTACAAGCTCCAGAAGAAGATCGTTCGTAACTGGCTCTACAACGGCAAGCGTGTAGACGGCAGAGGCATTGATGAGATCCGTCCGCTTTCTGCTGAGGTTGGTCTCCTGCCGAGAGTTCACGGTTCTGGTCTGTTCACCCGTGGTCAGACACAGGTTATGACCATTGCGACCCTCGGTCCGATCAGCGATGCTCAGAAGATCGACGGTCTGGATGAGGAAACCAGCAAGCGTTATATGCACCAGTATAACTTCCCGTCCTACTCTGTTGGTGAGACCAAGCCCTCCAGAGGTCCGGGACGCCGTGAGATTGGTCATGGCGCACTCGCTGAGAAGGCCCTCGTGCCGGTTCTGCCGAGCGTTGAGGAGTTCCCGTATGCAATGCGTCTGGTTTCTGAGGTTCTGTCCTCCAATGGTTCCACCTCCCAGGGTTCCATCTGCGGCTCCACGCTCGCACTGATGGATGCCGGCGTTCCGATCAAGGCACCGGTTGCTGGTATTTCCTGCGGTCTGATCACCTTCCCGGATTCTGACGACTTCATGACGATGGTCGATATCCAGGGTCTTGAGGACTTCTACGGCGATATGGACTTCAAGGTTGGCGGTACACACAAGGGTATCACTGCCATCCAGGTGGATATCAAGGTTGACGGTCTGACTCCGGCAATCATTGCGGAGGCTTTTGAAAAGACCCGCAAGGCTCGTCTGTACATCCTCGACGAGATCATGCTCAAGGCAATTCCGGCTCCTCGCACAGAGGTTGGCGCCTATGCACCGAAGATGCTCCAGACCAAGGTTCCGGTTGACAAGATTCGTGATGTCATCGGTTCCGGCGGCAAGGTCATCCAGAAGATCTGTGCTGAGTGCGATGTTAAGATCGACATCAACGAGGACGGTAATGTTTTCGTCAGCGGTCTGGACATGGAGAACACCCGCAAGGCAATCCAGATCGTGGAGACAATCGCCCATGATCCGGAGGTTGGAGCTATCTATAAGGGCAAGGTCGTTCGTCTGATGAACTTTGGCGCATTTGTTGAGATCGCACCGGGTAAGGACGGTCTGGTTCACATTTCTCAGCTCGACAATCGCAGAGTAGAGCGTGTTGAGGATGTCGTTGAGATCGGCGATGAGATCGTTGTAAAGGTCACCGAGATCGACAAGCAGGGCAGAATCAACCTGTCTCGCAAGGAAGCCCTTGCTGAGATTGCAGCGAAGAAGGCTAACAAGTAATTTAGAATCCCCTCGGAATTAACATTCCGAGGGGATTTGTGTCTTTATTGCCGATAACTGGCAAAAAAAGACTCCGGTTTCGCCGGAGTCTTTTCATAATTCGCTTCAGATTATACGTTGATCTCTGCCTTGTCGTCTGAAACGCCGTTGGCATCCAGAACAGGTTTCACACAGTTTGCGATGAACTCGTCAACCTGCTGCGGGCAGCGTCCAATGAAGTTCTCCGGTGCCATGATCGCATCCATTTCTTCCTTGGAGATCATGAACATCGGGTCTGCCAGGATGAGCTCGCAGAGGTTGTTGTCCAGACCCTCCTGCTTGACTCTTGCGCCAGCCTGCATGGAGTACTGACGGATCTTCTCGTGAAGCTCCTGACGGTTGCCGCCCTTCTTGACAGCATCCATCATGATGTTCTCCGTTGCCATGAACGGCAGCTCTGCCATGACACGCTTGCGGATGATCTTGTCGTAAACCACAAAGCCGTTCTCCGGATCGGTGACATTGAGCATGATGTTCAGGATCGCATCGGTGCCGAGGAATGCCTCTGCTACGGAGATTCTCTTGTTTGCAGAGTCATCGAGCGTGCGCTCGAACCACTGGGTACCGGAGGTGAATGCCGGGTTGAGAACGTCTACCATGACGTAACGTGCGAGGGACGTGATACGCTCGTCACGCATCGGATTGCGCTTGTAAGCCATTGCGGAAGAACCGATCTGGCTCTTTTCAAACGGCTCCTCCATCTCCTTGAAGCTCTGCATCAGACGGATATCGTTGGAGAACTTCATGGCAGACTGTGCGATGCCGGCGAGGACGGAGCAAACCTGATAATCCATCTTTCTCGAATAGGTCTGACCGGAAACCGGAACGACTGCATCAAAGCCCATTTCCTTGGCAATTTTGCTTTCGAGTGCCTTGATCTTGTCGGTGTCGCCCTCAAACAGCTCCATAAAGGAAGCCTGTGTACCGGTGGTACCCTTGGAGCCGAGGAGCTTGAGTTTGCTCAGACGGAAATCCAGATCCTCCAGATCCATCAGGAGCTCGTTGCACCAGAGCGTTGCACGCTTGCCGATGGTGGTGAGCTGTGCTGGCTGGAGATGGGTGTATGCCAGGCAGGGGAGTGCCTTGTACTTGTCAGCAAAAATCGCAAGCTGAGAGATCACCTTGACCAGCTTACGCTTGATGACATGGAGCGCATCACGCATGATGATGACGTCGGTGTTGTCGCCAACGTAGCAGGAGGTTGCACCCAGGTGGATGATGCCGGCAGCGTTCGGGCAAGCGTCACCGTAGGTGTGAACGTGCGCCATAACGTCGTGACGGAACTGCTTCTCGTATTCAGCAGCCTTTGCGTAGTCAATGTTCTCAATATTTGCAGACAGCTCATCGACCTGTGCCTGTGTCACAGGAAGTCCGAGCTCCATTTCTGCACGGGCAAGTGCGACCCACAGCTTACGCCATGTAGTGAACTTCTTGTCAGCAGAGAAAATGTACTGCATTTCCTTGCTGGCATAACGGGTACAAAACGGGCTCTCGTAGCTCTGATTTGACATGATGATTCCTCCAGATTTTTAGAATGTCTGCGGCTCCCAAAGCAGGATCGGGTACAAGTCATCATAGGGCTGTACAACGTCCGGGTGTGTCGCAGCATAGGCAAAAATGGTCTCCGCAAGCTCCTCCTTCAGGAACTTCAGAAGTGTGCCGATGGGCTGAGCCGCCATTGCCTCACAGATCGGTGCGATCGTGATGGCACGTCTGCCGTTCACATTCATGATGCGAAACGGCCAGATCTGGCAGTCAAAGGGTTTTTCTGTGCCGAGTCTGCAGCCCTTGGCAGGGTCGAGCAGGGGACAGGTGAACAGGTCGTTCTCGTCCAGCTCACGGACACGGAAAATGTAGGATTCCTGCCCCTTGGAAATGAATTCCACGTCCGGCAGCATCTCCTGAATCCTCTGGCGCATCTCCTGACTGAGGATGGGAGTTTCCCACACATCGTACCGGTCAAAAATACAGCACAGACGGCAGTCTGCGCAGGTTTCACGGCTCAGCAGCTTGGTCAGCATGGTCATTCCTCCTCATTTTACGGATACACTACTATTGTACCATAGTTTTTCGGAAATTGCAATATCTGTGAGAAAATTTGTCAGAAGTCTTTTTCGAGGATAACCATGTCCACGAGCTGTTTGCCGGCTTCGATGATGGGATGATCGTAGTGCTCGGTGAAGAACCCCGGAATCCGGCGCACCTCCCGGAAACCGCAGCGTTCATAGAAGGGGAGCGTCAGGGGAGAGTCCCCGGTTCCGACACGCAGAATATGATAGAAGGTCTGATAGGCGTTCTCGATGAACGCAATCAGCCGGCGTCCATATCCTTGATGCTGAAATTCCGGCGATACTGCAATGTTTTTGATTTCCAGCACACCATCCCCCTCATCGGTCACAACACAGACAGCCCGCACCTCCGGGTCTTGCAGCACGTAGAGCGTGCCACGTTCGAGATAGCAGTCGATCATGGATTCCTGTTCGTCACCGAGGAGCAGGAGGGCAAGGAATTGCTTTTTGTTGTGGTTGACTGGGGTGATTTTCATGGATAATCTCCTATTATCATTCGATCGGAAGCATCTGCTTCAAGCGTCTGGCTTCGTTCTGTTTAAAGCCGAATTTTTCATAAAACGGGATCTTGTCCGGCATTGCACATAGTTCCACAAAAACCTTCGTACCACGGATGCCATTTTTGCGAATGAAACTAAACAATTCCCCGATCATCAGCCGCCCGATGCCCTGGCGCTGATAATCCGGATGCACAACGACGTCCTTAATATAGTAATCCAACCCCATGTCCCCAATCATCCTCGCCATTGCGACAATTTTATCATCATCGTAAACAGAAACCCGAAACAGCGTATGTTCCAGTGCCAGCCGTGTCTGTGCAAGACTCGGCGCCCCATCCCATACGGACTGCCAGAGAGCAATGAATTCTTCGGCAGTGAATGCATTATATTTGATCGTCAGACCTGACATAATATCCCCTCCTGATTTATGGGTCATTCTATTATAGCACATTTATCCCGGAAAGTCAAATTTCACAAATCTGCCAGACAATTCATATACTGCATCAGTCCTCAAAACGAGGACGAAATCCCAGAAAGGAGCGTTTGCCGCAAGGCAGACGATGTAATAGATGGAACTTCACGCATTTGATGAACTGGCAGTCGGCGAGCAGGAATCTGCACGTCCGATCAGTGTTTTTCCGGCTGTCACACCGCCTGGTATGGCGTATGTCCCGTATCAGCAGTGGGGCGAGACCTTTTCGGCTGAGGAGGGGATGTGCAAGGGGACGATGTTCCCGGATCTGGACTTTCCATTCCGCTGTGCAGGAGGTGACGATCGATGAGACCGAAACGCATGGAATTGATGCAAAGGATCCAGCGGTATGACTTTGCGCTGTACGACCTGATGCTGTACCTCGATACCCACCCGGAATGCCGGGAGGCGAGAGCACTGTTCGCTCGATACCGGAAGGAACGGGCTGATGTCGTCCGGGAATATGTGCAGCATTTCGGTCCGATCAAGGCGCTGCAAACGGATACTGACAAGCGCTGGAGCTGGGGCGAGGGACCGTATCCGTGGGAAAAGGAGGTAAACTGATATGTGGGTCTATGAGAAAAAACTGCAATATCCGGTCAAGATCAAGAATCCAAATCCGCAGATGGCACAGGTCATCATGAGCCAGATCGGCGGCGCCGACAGCGAGACTGGTGCCGCAATGCGCTACCTGAACCAGCGGTACGCAATGCCGACAGATGAGATCAAGGGACTGCTTACCGATATTGGGACGGAAGAATTGGCACACATCGAAATGGTATCAGCGATCGTGTACCAGCTGACACGGAATCTGTCTGAGGAAGATATCAAGAAGTACGGGTTTGATAAGTATTTCGTTGAGCATGGCAGCGGGATCTATCCGGCGTCGCCGTCTGGAGTGCCGTTTACAGCGGCATACTTCCAGTCCAAGGGCGATGCGTTTGCGGATCTCACAGAGGATCTGGCGGCGGAACAGAAAGCTCGTGCCACGTATGATAACATCCTGCGGCTTGCGGATGACCCGGATGTGATCGACCCAATCCGCTATTTGCGGCAGCGTGAGGTCGTGCATTTCCAGCGGTTCGGTGAAGCGAACCGGACACCGTTAAACAAAAATAGAAGTAAATTTGTTGCGATATTTCTTAGGAAATGTCGTTATTTTTATTTCTGACGAAAAATACGGATGCGCCGTGGATACCGACACACCCGTATGCAGAATATACATAATTGCTTGTATTTATACAATTGCTTCCATGATCAAGCACTACATATTCCATGTCGCAGTCATAGTTCACTCTGACTGATATGGAACGATCCTGCAAGTATGCTTTTTAGATTGATCCGCAGCATCCTTGTCATAGCTGATGCCGACCAACAGGATCTTCGTACCGAAGTTCTGAAGTACATCAGGGTACTTCTTACGAAGGATCTGTTCGATCGCAGTATCTGCATCCTGCTTCCATTTTAACTCGATGATCAGTGCAGGCCACTCCGAATCATGACGTGGAATGTATGCAACATCGGCGTATCCTTCGCCTGCCGCCAGTTCTTCAAACTGCACATAGTGATCCCGATAGGAGTAGTACGCCAGTTTGATCACGCTGCGCAGACTGTCCTCTTTATTGTAGTGCAGCGGTGCGGTTTCCTCCCGATGGATCTTCTCGATCTGTGCAGCGACCGCTTCTTCGTTTCCATTGATCGTGTCAAGGAATAACTGCTCGCTTTCACGCAGACGCTCCAGTGTTGCCCTATGATTGACCAACTTGACAGCCTTGGTGAATTCCTTCTTGATCTCCTCGTTTGGAATTCTGACTGTTTCATTTTCAGAATCATACGCCAGATAGCCAAGATGGATCATGAGTGTCAGGACATCGTCCTTTCCCCGGAATGTGGTCAAATCATTGGCAAAGCCTGTTGTGCTGACCTTGACATCTACGCCGCCGATCAGCTCGGCGATGGTCTTTGTCATGCCGTTATAGTCCTTGCTGATAAAATCCAGCAGTCCTTCCGCAGCAGAGGTTTCTGTCCAGTAGGAATCGAAGCTCTCATTTCTGATTGCTTTCATGACGGAATTCGGGTTGTACACCGATCCTACTCCCTTAAAGGAGTATCCGTCATACCACTTCTTCATCATCTTAAAATCGGCATTTTTCTTCTCACAGATCACCTTTACTTCTGCCTCGGTAAAGCCAACATAGCCGCCAAATTTCAGAGGCTTGATCATGGTAAACTCATCGAAATCAGAGATCGCAGACTGCGAGCCTTCTTTCTTGATGGGAAGGATACCGGTCATATATGCGGCTGCGACAACTTTTCGAGTAAAACTGTTGTTTTTGAACCAGCCTCTTAATAAGTTGAGGTAGGCTTCCTGCGCTTCCGGATCATTCTTTGCTTCACGGATCATGGCATCCCATTCATCAATGATGAATATGATCTGCTTCCCACCGGAAACCTCAACGAACTTTGTAAGCGCATCGTTCAGCGTTTTACAGGGTGGCAGCGAGGGCACCATCTCCATTAAGTCGTCATGAATTGCCTCGATGATCATTTCAGGCACTTCGAGCAAGGGCTTTCTCCGACTCTTTACCTCAGACAGAAAACTCGTAATATCCAGATTGATCACATGGTACTGATTCAGGTGCTTTTCATAGGAATCGGCTCCGGATATCTTCTTATCATCAAACAATTCGTGTGAATCACAAGTGCAGTCATAATAGGCTGACAGCATATTAGCAGCATAGGATTTCCCAAAACGCCGGGGTCTGCTCACACAAATGAGACTGTTTTCTGTATTGATCCTTTCATTGATCAAGGAGATCAGCATCGTTTTATCTACATAATCAGGACCGGCAATTCTTCTGAATCCGGCATTACCAGGATTGACATAGATTCCCATATTCATGCACTCCTTTCGCTTATTTATCCGAGAATTTATACAACTGCTTCAATGATCTCTCTGCTATTAAGTATACCATAATCCTCCGGAAAAATCAACAGTTGATTCAAATATTCCAGATGATCTCCGGATCGCCGTTCTCAGCGATCACAACCGCTTTGACCAGAATATCACAGATCGCACGCTTTTCTGAGAATGTTGCACGGCGCCAGCGCCGGACGAGATCAATGGTTTCCAGCGGCGCAGGGCTTCTGACGGACAGTTCGTCCATTCTGTCAAGGAGCCCCCGCTTTTCGGCTGAGAGCGACTTTGCCTTGCTGTTGAGGACAGCAATCAGCTCCTCGTTCAGATTCCCAGACAGCACGGCTTCGCTCAGACGGGAAAGCTGTCCCTCAATCTCCGCAAGCTGACGCTTCAGTGCTTGGAGCTGCACTTCGGTTTCTGTATGTGATTCGGAAGCACTTGCGGTTTGCCCCTTGAGCTTTTGCGTAATGCAGTTGCTCAGTAATGCCTCCATGTCCTCGACGTAGATCGTTTCCTTGATGCCGGTGCAGGTCTTTTTGTGTGTCTTTCCGGTACAGAGGAAATATCGCTTGGATGCGCCCTTGACGGTTGTCATGGTATGTCCGCACTTTTCACAGATGAGCTTACCGCCAAGCCATGAGGTGCGGTTACTGGTGGAGCTTGCTGCTTGCTTGTTTCTCTGAAGCTTCTGCTGACATTTCAGCCAAGTATCGGCATCCACGATACCCTCGCTTTCCAGCAGAACGATCTTCATATCGCTCCAGTCCTCCAGTGATTTGTCGTGCTTTGACCTGCCGTAAAGCTGTATATTATGTGTCCCGTCAAAGGCGGACAGCTCCCCGACGATTTGCGTGTTTCGGCGCTCAAAATAGCGGTAGACCGCTTCATCCGCCCGCACATAGATCGGATTGCGCATCAGAGCACTGAGCTTTCCGGTTGTCCAGTCCTTACCGGACAGGGGAGTGATGCCCTGTTCAAGGAGGTTGTCCTGTAATCTGCGGAGTGTGACCGTGGGATTCGCATAGATCTGATAGATGCAGCGTATCTGCGCCGCCTCCTCCGGATTTGGCACAAAGCGTTTGGTTTTGACACCGCTGATGACAGCTTCCTCCAGGTCGTAGCCATAGACCTTTTTACCTCCAGGATAAAGCCCCATATCACTACGCTTTTCATAGGCATCACGAATGCGGTTGATAATGGATGCACGTTCAAATTCCGCAAAGACCATCAGGATCTTGCAGATCATTTCCCCATAGGGGGAGCCGGTGTCAAAGCACTCCTGCGAGCTAACGAAAGTGACACCGTGCTCCTTGAAGGTTTGCAGCATATCGGAAAAGTCAATGATCGAACGTGACACACGGTCAAACTTATAGACTACGATCTTCTGCACTCTGCCGCGCCGTATCTCCTGCATAAGCTTCTGGAATTCCGGTCGGTTCGTATCCTTGCCGGAGTAGCCCTTGTCTGCGAAGGTACGGATGGTCAGGCTGCGTTCATCCGGCGGCAGAGTACTCCTGCAATATTCGAGCTGTGTTTCAATGCTGACAGAGTTTTCCTTATCGATGCTCTGTCTGGCATATAATGCAATGTACATAAACCTCCTCCTATGTCAGGCAGCCGGCGGCTTCTGAAAGACTGCATACAGTGCTTCGGCGACCCTCTCCTTGGTGATCTGCTGCTCCTCATCGGAGAGCCAAAGACTGTGCTTGACAGTGTGGACGATTGATTTAGAGTCGGTATACTCCGTTCTGCCGACCTCCAGTGTTTGTATCGCTTGTGGGTTCATCATGGTAATCTCTCCTTTCTATTGGATTATATGATGCATAGTGCTTGTCTGATACCGTACCCAGCACCTGCGATTGGATACAAATTTTGTCATTGTGCGCAGCAGGGAAGTGGCTAAGCCATCTCCTGCTGCGCACATGACAAAGTTTTTAGATACAATCGCAGGCGATGTCAGATATTGCCACAGAGTGCAGCACTGCTGGTATCAAAGTGGATGGTGTCTTCGATGATAACGACATCGGTAAAGTCGCAGTCCAGCTGACGGTTGACCATCCCCAGAATACTGGATCTGTCATATTGAATATAGACTGCGGAAAGCATCGACGGTGTGACGCTGCTTCGGAAACGGTAGGCTCTGTCATAATAGTGACAGTCTGTAATGATCCCCATGCCGTCCCTGTCATAGTGCAGCTCCAGATAGATCCTGCGATGGATACGGTTGGAAAGGCGGGTTTTGAGGATTTGAGGCAGACCGTCTGCTAATTCACCATAACCAACGAAGATCAGGAACTTATATCCCTTCCGGAACCCTGCAAGTCTTTGCAAAATGAAATCCTTTCTCGAAAGTTCCGCATCATCTTCGACGTATCGGATGCCATAATAGTACCTGTCGAGTTCTTGTGCGATAACGCCAAGTAACTGATCGGATGGAAACCTGAGTGTTTTGATCTTTTTTGGAACGGCAGGTGTTTTGCCGCTGCGCTCTCTGTCCACATAGAAGCACGCTCTGATGCTCAAATTGTGTTCAGTCTGCTGAAGTTCCAGATACAGGATCCTT
>CACXGK010000001.1 GCA_902767115.1 uncultured Ruminococcus sp. | reverse complement strand
GCTCCTTTCTGCGCCCTTTGCAGCAGCGCTTCCACCTGTTCCCGTTTCTCGTACAGCACACAGCCGCCGTCGTGGTCATCCATGAGGATGCTGCCGTCCCGGAGGGCGGTGAACAGCGGCGAGTGCATGGCTTCACGCAGCGAAGCATTCCGGACATTCACATCCGAATACGGCGAGAACGGACATGGCTCTGCGCCCCCGTGGGAATTGATATGGAAAAATCCTCTGCCAGCCGCCACACAGCCGCCCGAACTTTTCTCATCGCCCGGAAATGCGATATAGACCATCTCAGGGGATTCCCTGCGCAGCCGTCTTATCTCGTCCATGAGGTACGCACGCTCTGCATCCCCCGGTGCAAGCTCCTGGCTTTCCGCCGTCACCGGGACATACTCCACAAAGATGACCACCTTGCAGCCCCTGTCGGACAGGCTGTCCAAAAATGCAGGCGACGTGACTTCCTTGTAATTCTGTGTCGTGACCGTGACCGATGCGCCAAAGACAAGCCCACGGCTCTTGAACGCTTCCATATTCCCGATCAGCTTGTCGTAAATGCCGCTGCCACGCCGGCTGTCGGTGATCTCCCTGTTTCCCTCGATGCTCATGACCGGCACCAGGTTGCGGCACTGGTCAAACAGCTTGAAATACCGCTCATCGATAAACGTGCCATTTGTGAAGATCGGGAACAGGATGTTCTGCTTTTTGCCGGCAGCTTCGATGATATCCCGCCGGAGCATCGGCTCACCGCCGGCAAGGAGAACAAAGCTGATGCCCAGCGCTTCCGCTTCGTCAAACACCTTGAGCCATTCCTCGCCCGTGAGCTGCTGGACAGGTGCGGCATCGGTCGTGGCATGGTTGCAGCGTGAATAGCAGCCGGCACAATGCAGATTACACTGGCTCGTGATGCTGGCAATGAGGAACGACGGGATATGCTCCCCCTGCACCTCGGCAATGCGGCGCTTTTTGGATGCTGCCCGGCTGGCGGCTGCGAATTTCAGCATAAAGGCGCTTTCCTTCGGGTTTTTGAGCGTAGCCCGGATGGCTTCCGTCACGACACGTTCGATACCTCCGGCAAGATACGCCTGCAAGTCAAAGCTTTCGTTCATTCTGATTCACCCTTGTCCTTTCCTGTCAATGTCTCCTGTGCGAACTTTCCATGCTCGATAAAATAGATCCCGCCGAACAGCCGGTACATCATCCGTTCCAGAAATGCCTCATCCGCCGTGCAGCCGGTGTTGACATAGTTCCTGGCGATGCTGTTCAAGCCGCTTGCGATAAAATCGATCAGATACATCCGATCCTCGCCCGTGACCTCCTGCATGAAATACGCACAGTTCATGATCGCCGCATACTGCACATCGTACAGACAGTGCATCATGTCATTGCGGACAAGAAGCTCAAGGATGGTTTTCTTCTCGATGATATAGCGGCTGTAGCCTTTGCAGAGGCAGCGAAAATCCACTGACCGGCAGATATTCCGATTCTCCTCCGGCTCATAGCAGCAGGAGGCTTGCAGCAGGTAGAGCAGCACATTTTCCTTGCTGCCGAACAGCGTGTAGAACGTCTGCCGGGAGACCTGGGCTTCCTTACAGAGCATACTGACGTTGATCTCTGCGTAGGCATTGGCTTCTAGCAGGCGGATCATCGCATCCGCAATGAGCTGCTGTGAGAGCTGTGCGGTTTTGTTATCGCCGTGATACATGGACATTTCACCCCTATTTGTACAAGTTCTTCCAATCACCTTGACAAATGTCAAGGCTTATGCTATAATCATATCACAGACTTGGACAGATGTCAAGTCTTTTGCAACATTCTATGAAAATGTACTGCCTTGCAGTACAGATTCGATACCGTTTCAGGAGGTAATCGTATGGCACAGGTAACAAAGGACACCATGATCGGCGAACTGCTGGGCATCAATCTCGAAGCCGCTGCACCGGTTCTCATGGGCATCGGGATGCACTGTCTCGGTTGTCCCGCATCGCAGATGGAGACGATTGAGCAGGCAGCAGCCGTTCACGGTGTGGATGCGGACGAGCTGGTGGCTATGCTCAACGCAAAGCTGGCTGAATGACAGACATACAAAAAAGACGAGCTTTCCACACACGGAAAGCTCGTCTTTCGTTACTGATTATGTTCCTTGATCGCTCTGTCGATTGTCCGCTTGGCATCACGCTTTGCGGCGTCCGCACGCTTATCATACAGCTTTTTACCCTTGCAAAGTCCAAGCTGCACCTTCACACGTCCGTCCTTGAAATACAGCGACAGCGGCACCAGTGTCAGACCGTCCTGCTTGGTTCTGCCAAGCAGCTTATGGATCTCTGCCCTGTGCATGAGCAGACGGCGCACACGCAGCGGATCCCGGTTGTAGATATTGCCCTTCTCATAGGGGGAAATGTGCATCTGCTTGATGAACATCTCGCCGCCCTCAATGCTGCACCAGCTATCCTTCAGGTTCACGGCGCCCTGCCGGATGGATTTGACCTCCGTACCGGTCAGCTCAATGCCGGCTTCAAAGCTCTCCAGAACAAAATATTCATGTCTTGCCTGACGATTCTCAGCGATTGTCTTCGTTCCCTTTGTGCGCATCGTGTCACCTCCGGTCAGGATGGGTCAGAATCAAACGTCAAACTCGTCGGATTCAAAAGAGTCCAGATCCAAAGAATTGAGCAGGTCACGCAGTGCCACGATCTCATCAGCGGTCATGGTCAGACCCTTGCCCATACGGGAGTGATCCGGGGACCAGTCACGCAGATCATACTTCGGCTCACGGTCGTTCCAGCTTACCATATTCAGCTCTCTTGCCCAACCTCTTGCGTTCTCGCCGAGGGAGCCCAGATTCTCTGTGATCTCAAATTTCAGTTCAGCCATTTTGTGTTCCTCACTTTCTAATATTAGGACATAAGATACTGTGCAATGGCAGGGCGCTGCTGCATCGCAACCGCATAGCCCTGTGCATAGAGCGACATCAGCTTGTCGGTGTCCTTCTCGGTTCTGCCGACGCCGAGCGTATCCTCCGGTGCGATCACAAAGACCTTACCGTCCGCTTCGAGCTGTGCAATCTCGTCAATGCACTCATTATAGCGCTCGTGCCGGGTACGCAGGAGCTCCGCATACGCCGGGTATTTCTTCTGCGCATTGCGAATGGCAAGGCGCATCGCCTTTTCCTCGCCCTTGCGGTAACTGCGCTCACGGGTCAGGATGATGAGCAGCTTGTCACAGCCGTCCTTCAGTGCCTTGGCATAGGGAATGCTGTCCGCAATACCGCCGTCGGCGTACTTCACGCCGTCGATGGTGATGGGCTTGAACAGCAGCGGCAGCGCACAGGTCGCACGCAGCACCGTCCATTCCTTGTCATCCGCCGGCACAGGGAGATACTCTGCACACCCACGTTCCATATTCGTGACCGCCGCAAGCGCCTGTCCCGGAAAGGCTGCATAGGTGCCGTAATCGAACGGCAGCAGCTTGTTCGGGATGGTATCAAAGACATACCGCAGATTATAGAACGAACGATTCAAGGGATTCAGCAAATGCTGAAATCCCATGTACTGCGGCTTATTGACGAAACGCCGGAGCATTTCCCGGTTGCGCCCCTTCTGGTGGGACAGGTAGGAAATGCCGTAGGTAATGCCGGCAGAAGCGCCGATCACGTAATCTGCATAGACCTTGGCATCGAGCAGCGCATCCATGACGCCGCAGGAAAAGACCGTGCGGTGCGCACCGCCCTCCAGTACCAATCCAAGCTTCATCAAACCTCACCTCTATTCATTGCACAAATTCTATTATACACGATTTTCGTTCAATTTGCAAGGGGTTTTCCATTTTTTCCTCGAAAACACAGCTCCCGACAGGATGTGACTTTCCCGTCTGCCCCAAAAAGCCCCTCACACCATACAGTGTGAGGGGAGACTGGCGATGGCAGAAAGTATCACTTCTCACGTAGTAGGAAACGGTTGGTTGCTCATGCGCTTGTCCATTTCCCTTGTCAGGAAGTCAAACATCATGCTGTATCCCTTGAGGAGATCCTTCTTTTCAATAAAAGCACGATTCTTCCGCAGCTCCTCCAGAAGCGCCGCCGAGCTCAAGAAACTGTTACAGATCGCTGCATCAGATAACTGCTCCATCTTTGCCTGAAACTTCTCCTCAGCCGCCTTCTCATCTGTGCAGAACAGCTCCGAGATCTCCAGTAAATAATCCTTGTCCATATGATTGCTCCTTCTCCAAAACTTTACTTTATTATAACAGATATGCCAGCGTTTGTCAATGGGATTCGCAGAATGTGGACTGTGTGGGCGCATGAAAAACGATTTTCTCGCAAAAAATTTCAAAAACCTCTTTACTTTTGCACTATGATGTGGTAAAATATAAATAAGCTGTCCGGGCATGATCCCGGCACATCGGAAATCTTTATGAAAGGAAGCTAAGTCATGAAACGAGGAAGATCCAAGCCTACAGCGGTCGAAGAGCTGTATGAGGCGATCCTTTGCCTGGAAACCACGGAGGAGTGCAGTGCCTTTTTTGACGATCTGTGTACCGTGCTCGAACTCCAGACGCTTTCCCAGCGGCTTCAGGTTGCCAAGATGCTGCGTGAGCACCATGTATACAGCGACATCGTGGCTGCCACCAGCGCCAGCACTGCGACCATCAGCCGTGTGAACCGTTCTCTGGGCAGCGGTTATGATATCGTATTTGACCGCCTGAAGGCAAAGGACAAGTACCACCCTGTCGAGATCGAGAATACCGGCGAGGAAAAGGCGGAATCCTGACAGGCAGAGGGGCTTTTGCAGCTCAGTACTGTTGGTCATTTTTCTTTGAATTCTGCGATTTCAGGGTGTTTTGGGGCTATTTTTCTATGATATTATCTAAAAATGCCGCATTTCACTGGTGGAATTCTGTTGAAACGACAATTTTTCGCAAAAACCTTGACTTTTAGCGAAAAATCGTATATAATACAAATATATTATTCTTATTGGAGGATGTTACACTATGAAAAAAGCAGAACTGATTCAGGTCGTAGCAGAGAAGACCGGCAAGTCCAAGAAGGACGCAGCCGTTTATGTGGATGCTATCTTTGAGGCAATCAAGGATGCAATGGTTTCCGGTGATAAGGTAACCCTGACTGGCTTCGGTGTATTCGAGGTTCGTGAGCGTGCAGCAAAGCAGTGCAAGAACCCCCGCACCGGCGAGATGCAGGATGTTCCGGCTTGCAAGGCTCCGGCATTCAAGGCTGGTAAGAACCTGAAGGAAGCTGTTAACAAGTAAGTTCATATAAGAACAAAATCACCGCCTACGAGTTTTCGCAGGCGGTCTTTTTATGATGGAAGCAGTGGGCTTTACCCCTGCTTCTTTTTGTATTCCGCCACCAGGCGCTTTTTGAGCCCTTTGAGGATGTGCTCACGGGCAGCGATCGCAAGCTCCTTGTCCGCAGGCGGTGTGTCTGCAAGCGGATACGGGATGCCAAGCTCCTCATATTTTCGCTTGCCCATGTCGTGATACGGCAGGCAGTCGATGCCTTTGAGGGTTTTCAAGCCGGCGAGGAAGTCGCCAAGGCGTTCCTGCTCCTCTGCGCTGTCCGTCCAGCCGGGGACAATGACATGACGGATCCAGATCTCGATCCCCTTCTCGCTCAGACGTTTCGCAAACGCCAGAATCCGGTCAATCGGCTGCGAGGTCAGTGCCCTGTGGCGTTCGGGGTCGATGTGCTTGATGTCGAGCATCACGAGGTCGGTCACCGAAAGCAGCGCATCAAAGCGCTCCGGACAGGCAGGATCATAGCAGATGCCGGATGTGTCCAGACAGGTGTGGATACCACGGCGTTTCGCCTCCGCAAACAGCGCCGTCAGGAATTCAAGCTGTGCCATCGGCTCGCCGCCCGTTGCGGTGATGCCGCCATTCTGGTAAAACGCCTTGTTGCGCTCGTAAGCCTGCAGGATCTCGTCCACAGTCATCTCCGTGCCCTTGCCAAACTCCCATGTATCGGGATTATGGCAAAACAGACATCGCATCGGACATCCCTGAAAAAACACCACAAACCGCACACCCGGTCCATCGACCGTCCCAAAGGACTCCGTGGAATGGATGCGTCCGGTCAGTTTTTCCATGTATCTCTCCCCTTTCCAAATAACAGCATTGCCCCCTACACCGCAGTGTCGGGGGCTTTGCAATATCAATGCGCTTTTTGTCAGATCTTGTCGTGGAAGGTTCTGCTGATAACATCATCCTGCTGCTCCTTGGTCAGCTTGATGAAGTTGACAGCGTAGCCGGAAACACGAATGGTGAGCTGCGGATACTTCTCCGGATGTGCCTGTGCGTCAAGCAGGGTCTCACGGGTGAATACATTAACATTCAGGTGATGGCCGCCCTTCTGTACATAACCATCCAGAAGTTCTACCAGGTTGTCAACCTGCTGCTCATTTACGTTTACATCTGCCATGATAATGACCTCCTTGTTCAAATTGCGGAAGCTTGCAAGGCATTACAGCGCCTCGTCGTCCTCCTCAGGTTCTTCGCCAAGATTGGGAACAGCGCAGGGACCGAGCTGCGGATTGCACTCCGTGGTATTCACGGTCTGCACCTTTGTCTGCTCCCCGATATCCAGATTGATGTGCTGGCTGCCGGTCTCGCACAGATGATCGAGCAGCTCCACCAGCATATCGGGATCCATATCCTTCGGGATGGAAGGATTCTGATTATTGATCTTCATCTTCCGTGAGCGCCTCCTGCGTCAGGCGGTCAATGTCCAGATCGCCTGCAAAGATCTTGGTGTTCTTGCCAAGGGCATCCGGGATGATGGAGAAGGTATTCGAGATACCATCCTGTGCGTGACGGAACGGAAGCTTTGCCACAGAGGACAGCGATGCAACTGCACCGTGGGTATCTCTGCCGTGCATCGGATTTGCACCCGGAGCGAGCGGCACGCCCTGCTTTCTGCCGTCAGGGGTATTACCGGTCTTCTTACCGTATACGACATTGGAGGTGATGGTCAGGATGGACATGGTCGGCAGGCTGTCACGGTAGGTGTGATGCTTTCTGATCTTGTCCATGAAGGTACGAACGATATTGACAGCGATCTGGTCAACTCTGTCGTCGTCATTGCCATACTTCGGGAAGTCGCCCTCAACCTTATAATCCACAACGACATTCTTCGCAACGTCAATCACATTGCCCTGCTTGTCGGTGATCTCGATATCCTTGCGGATGGGCTTCACCTTTGCGTACTTGATGGCGGACAGGGAGTCTGCAACAACAGACAGACCTGCGATACCGGTTGCGAAGTAACGCTTGACATCACGGTCATGGAGAGCCATCTGGAGTCTCTCATAGCTGTACTTGTCGTGCATATAGTGGATCACGTTCAGGGTGTTGACATACAGACCTGCCAGCCACTCCATCATGTCATCATACTTCTCCATTACGTCATCGTAGTCGAGGTACTCCCCTTCTACCGGGCGGTACTTCGGACCCACCTGCACGCCAAGGCGCTCATCTACACCGCCGTTGATCGCATAGAGCAGGCACTTTGCCAGGTTTGCTCTTGCGCCGAAGAACTGCATTTCCTTGCCGACACGCATGGAGGATACGCAGCAGGCGATGGTGTAGTCGTCGCCGTGGGTAACACGCATCAGGTCATCGTTCTCATACTGGATGGAGGAGGACTTGATGGACATCTTTGCGCAGAAACGCTTGAAGTTCTGCGGCAGTCTGGTAGACCACAGAATGGTCATGTTCGGCTCCGGAGCGGTGCCGAGGTTATTGAGGGTATTCAGATAGCGGAAGGATGTCTTGGTGACCATGTGCTGACCGTCAACGGAAACACCGCCGATGGACTCCGTTACCCATGTCGGGTCGCCGGAGAACAGCGAATTGTATTCCGGAGTTCTTGCGAACTTGACCAGACGCAGCTTCATGATGAAATGGTCGATGAGCTCCTGTGCTTCCTTCTCGGTCAGGATGCCACGCTCCAGGTCACGCTGGATATAGATATCGAGGAAGGTGGAGGTACGGCCGAGGGACATTGCGGCTCCGTTCTGCTCCTTGACAGCAGCAAGGTAGCCGAAATACAGCCACTGCACTGCCTCCTGCGCATTCTTTGCCGGACGGGAGATGTCAAAGCCATAGATCTCGCCGAGCTTTTTGAGATCCTTGAGCGCATTGATCTGCTCGGACAGCTCCTCACGCAGACGAATGTTCTTGGATGTCATACGAACGAAATGCGTAGCCTTCTGATGCTCCTTATCCTCGATGAGCATATCGACGCCGTAGAGCGCTACACGTCTGTAGTCGCCGACGATTCTGCCTCTGCCATAAGCATCCGGAAGTCCGGTCAGGATGGCTGCGTGACGTGCGAGCTTCATCTCCGGGGTGTAAGCGTCAAATACGCCCTGGTTGTGGGTCTTTCTGTACTTTGTGAAGATCTCGATAACCTCCGGGTCAACCTCATAGCCGTACTCCTTGCAAGCCTGCTGTGCCATACGGATACCGCCGAACGGCTGGAGTGAACGCTTGAAGGGCTTATCTGTCTGGAAGCCTACGATCTTCTCCAGATCCTTGTTCAGATAGCCAGGGCCATGGGAGGTAATAGTGGAAATGATCTTGGTGTCCATGTCAAGCACGCCGCCTGCTTCACGCTCCTGTCGGGACAGATCCATCACCTGTTCCCAGAGCTTGGTCGTAGCCTCTGTGGGACCTTCCAGGAAGCTCTCATCACCATCGTAAGGGGTGATGTTCTTCTGGATGAAGTCACGGACATTGACGGAGGTATTGCTCCATCTGCCGGGCTCGAAGCCTTCCCACTCGGGTGCAAAAGATTTAAACATACGCAATCATCCTTTCCATACACAACACAGCATTCGCAGCCAAACCCAAGCTGCGGACACTTTGCTTTCCTTACTTATATCATACTACTTTTTCACGAGTTTGTCAAGGGATTGTCAATCTATAATCCCTTAGCGATATAGGAATCGTTCTTTTTTTATAGATTTGTGCAGGAAATCGGGTTCTTTTTATACATTTTGTGTTATTGCATTTTGGTTATACCATTGATAGGTGGTTTCCCAGGTTTACGGTGCAGCTTCTAATACCCGCCCGGAACGCATATACTTCCCCAAGAAAGGAGGGAGCGTATGCGCCGTCAGACGAATGACCGGGCTGTGATGCTCGGTACCTATATTCTGGAACATAAGTCGACCGTCCGTGCCGCCGCAAAAGCGTTTGGGATTTCCAAAAGCACGGTTCACAAGGACGTAGCCCAGCGGCTGCCGCTGATCCGCCCGGAGCTTGCACGGCAGGTTCACAGCATCCTTGAGCAGAACAAACAGGAACGCCACATCCGGGGTGGTCTTGCCACCAAGCGCAAGTATGCACTGCTTGCGGAGCACCGCAGGCATTTTTCATAAGAACCCCCTGCTTTCGACAAATATCGCATAGCGTTTGTGGTATACTTGTACCGTACCGGCGCAGGAATGCCGGACACATCCACCAGATCACAAAGGGGGCTACTGCATTGCAAAATGCGCAATATGATATCGACCGCTTCTCCGAAAACGTCATGCTTGCCCTGGAACAGGCGATGCTGCTTGCCGGACAGATGGGGCATACCTACATCGGGACTGAGCACTATCTTGCCGGAATGCTTGAGATCCGTTCGTGCAGCGCCGAAAGAATCCTCCGGAAGCATGGCATCACCCAAACGCTCCTGACCGAGCATCTGCTGCGAACCATTGGCAGGGGCAGCCCGACCTCACCGGGCTTCAACAGCATGACACCGGCACTGCACCGCATTTTCCGCAGAGCGCAGGAATGTGCGGAGTCGGAGGGTGTGCAGCGCATCGGGACGAAGTTCCTGCTGCTTGCCATCGTGCAGGATGAGACCTGTGCCGCAGCCGAGATGCTCGAAGGGCTGCACGCTGACCTGTACTGCATCGAGCAGTCCTGCACAGGCGCAGCACCGCCAGTCAGACCCAAGGTGCGCATTCCGACCGAGAAGGACTTTCCGCATCTGTTCCGCTACGGCAAACTCATGCTCCACGACCGTGACGCCGACCCGCTGATCGGGCGTGAGGCGGAGATTGAGCGTATACTCCAGATCCTCGCACGCCGCACCAAAAACAACCCCTGTCTCATCGGCGACCCCGGTGTTGGAAAAACAGCGATCGTGCAGGGCGTCGCAGAGCGCTTTGCAAGCGGTGACATTCCGCCGCAGCTTGCCGGGAAATGCATCTTTTCCCTTGACCTCGGCGCAATGCTTGCCGGGGCGAAATACCGTGGCGATTTTGAGGAGCGAATCCGTGCCTGCATGGACGAGATCAAGGCAGACGGGCGGATCATCCTGTTCATTGACGAGCTGCACACCATCGTGGGCGCCGGCGCAGCGGAGGGTGCCATCGATGCGGCAAATCTCCTCAAGCCTGCCCTTGCCCGTGGCGAGCTGCATCTCATCGGCGCCACCACACCGCCGGAATACGCCGCTACCATCGAGCATGACGGTGCCCTGGCAAGGCGCTTTCAGTCCGTGGATATCCGGGAGCCGTCCGGCGAGGAAACGCTGCACATTCTGGAGGGCTTGCAGGAGAGCTTCGAGCAGTATCATCGTATCCGGCTGAGTCCTTCCGTGCTGCGGGCGTGTATTTCGCTGTCGCAGCGCTATATCGGCAACCAGCACTTTCCGGACAAGGCGATCGACTTGTTGGACGAAGCCTGCGCCCGTGCGACCCTCCGGGGTTCGCAGGACGAGGTCGGAACAGAGGATGTGGCAGCAGTCGCATCCCTGCGAACCGGCATCCCTCTGGAACAGATGACATCTGCGGAGCAGGAACGCCTGCTGCATCTGCAAGCAGCGCTCAGTGAGCGTATCATCGGGCAGGAGCAGGCGGTTGCACAGCTTTGTGATGCAGTTTGCAGAAGCGGTGCCGGCTTCCGGGATATCAGCCGCCCGGTCGGGTCGTTTCTGTTCCTGGGACCTACCGGTGTTGGGAAAACGGCTCTGGTACGTGCTTTGGCAGAGGTGCTCTGCGGTGACAGCAAGGCGCTGCTCACGGTCGATATGTCCGAATACCAGGAGGCACACGCCGCTTCCCGTCTGATCGGTGCGCCGCCCGGTTACGTGGGATTCACGGAGGAAACAGCATTCTGTGAGCATTTGCGGCGCCGCCCGTGCAGCATCGTGCTCTTTGACGAGATCGAAAAAGCGCATCCGGACGTGCTGCATCTTCTCCTGCAAATGCTGGAGGACGGCATCCTGACGGACAGCAGCGGCAGACGCATCAGCCTGCGCAATGCGATGATCTTTATGACGTCCAACATCGGGATGCATGAGCAGACGGCAAATCTGGGATTTCTGCCGGGAATGTCCGGCAACGCCAGGGCGCTTGACCGGCTGCGGGGTGTACTGCCGCCGGAGCTCATTAACCGCATGGACGAGATCCTGGTATTTTCAGAGCTTACGTCGGATAGTCTGCAAAAAATTGCCAGCCGCCAGCTTGCGGCGCTTTCGGAGCGAACCGCCGAGCTTGGCGTGACGCTGGATATTGACGAGAGCGTGGTGCAGGCAGCCGCTTCCTGTCCGGACACCGGGCGTTACGGCGCTCGTCCCATCCGCCGATGGATCACGCAAAATGTCGAAAGCCCCCTGTCACACCTCTGGCTCAAAGGCGAACTGCACGCCGGCGACTGTGTGCTGCTCAGCTTTCAGGAAACGCTGTCCCTCAAGGTCGCAGCCATGACATGAACAAAACACCGCCTCCCCACGAAGGGAAGGCGGTGTTTGTCATCTTAGCGATGCATTCGATTACTCGTCACGCTTCTTCAGTGCGATCGCACCGGCTGCAGTGCCAAGCGATACCAGGAGCAGCAGTACCGGCAGGAAGTTCACAGTCTCGCCCGTCTTCGGGGAGCCATTGGAACTACTTGTCTTGGTAGTCGCTGCGACTGTTGTCGTGGCAGCGCCAGTGGTGGTCGTGGTGGAAGCTGCGGTCGTGTCAGTGGTGGTCTCGGTCGTGGTCTCGGTGGTCGTCTCCTCCGTTGTGCTGTTCACGTCGGTCATCAGATCGTCCGTGGTAGCAGTTGTGGTGGAGTTCTCATCCGTTACCTGATCGTCGGTCGTTGCAGTAGTTGTGGTCGTGGTTGTCTCATTCGTCTGATCCTGGGTCTGGGTGGTCGTTTCGGACTGCTCCATGACCTCAGTCTCGGTCGTTGTGGTAGTTTCGGTGTACTGCGTTGTAGTTGTGGTCGTTGTGGTAGTCGTTGTCGTGGTGGATGTAGTAGTGGTCTCAGTCGGCTGGGTAGTGGAAGTTGTAGTTGTAGTCTCAGTCGGCTTGGTGGTGGAAGTGGATGTGGTGGTCGCCTTAGTGGTGGAAGTGGAAGTCGTGGTTGCCTTGGTAGTGGAGGTCGTGGTAGTTGCCTTAGTGGTAGTGGTTGTGGTCTCAGTCGGCTTGGTGGTGGAGGTGGTAGTCGTCTGCTTGGTAGTGGAAGTGGTAGTCTCAGTCGGCTTAGTGGTGGTAGTCGTCTGCTTGGTAGTGGAAGTGGTGGTCTCAGTCGGCTTGGTCGTAGAGGTGGTGGTTGTGGTCTGCTTGGTAGTGGAAGTGGTAGTCTCAGTCGGCTTAGTTGTAGAGGTGGTAGTAGTCTGCTTAGTAGTGGAAGTCGTGGTCTCAGTCGGCTTTGTGGTGGAAGTGGTTGTGGATGTCGTGGTGGTAGAAGTCGTTGTGGTTGCTACGGTAGTCGCTGTGGTCTCAGACGGCTGAACCGGGGTCTCCGGGGTTGCCTCATCGATCATAACAACCTTAGCGTCCTTGATCGGTGCGAAGGAGTCCTTCTCGCCGGTCTTAGAAACCTGTACATTGCCTGCATCGTCAACAGTAAAGTAGATCTTGTCTGCGATCTCAAAGCCAGCCGGTGCCGAGGTTTCTTCGAGCACGTAAACCTTGCCAACCTCGAACTCGCCCTGGATGGTGTGGCTCTCCTTGGAGGAAGATGTCCAGGAGTCGATCACCTTGGTGGTGTCGTCAGCCTCGTAGACCTTCAG